>JBBSBE010000191.1:0-6149 GCA_038251625.1 Rhodobacterales bacterium | reverse complement strand
TAGACCATCATCACCGCGGTCACAGGGGCACCGGGGTTCTGGTCCAGAAACTTGATCAGGCTGTTGATATCGGCAAAGCCCACGGGAAAGGCGCCCGTCGCCACCTTCGGGATGGCATCCAGCGATCCTGCCCCTTCCGATATTTCCACGTCCAGCCCTTCGGCGGCAAAGAAGCCCTGATCGATGGCGGCGAAATACGGCGCCGCTGGCCCCTCGAACTTCCAGTCGAGTGCAAACGGCATCTTCGTCTCGGCCAGTGCAGGCCCGGCGAGAGCCAGCGAAAGCGCGGCCAGAATCTGGCGGTGGAACATGGGTCAACTCCTGTCGATGCTGCGGCCAGTCTGGCGCTGCCCCGGCGGAGCGCCAAGCGCGGGCATCCGGCCAAGGCTGCAAGTGCCCGCATTGCATAGGAATTGCACGATCCGCCGCTGATGCGCCCATTTTTTCATCGTGTCGCAGGAATGGCGGTTGCCGGATTGCGCAGGCGTATGCGCAAAAGGCCCGTGGCGGTGGCGCCCATCGTCTCCATCTCCAGCCCCGGCAGGGCCGGTGCGCCGTCCAGCGCGTCCAGTCCCGTTTCAAAGTCTGCAGACGCCCCCTCCGGTAACTTGATGCACCAGTTCGGCGGGCCCAGTGGCGCGATCCGGCCCAGCGCCTCGACATGGCGCAGAAGAAGCGCGCGGTTCGTGATCTCCGTCCCAAGGATGACCTGCGACGTCACGCCGGACCCGATCATCTGCGCGATCCGGTAATTGTTGGTCGCCAGCACGAAGGCCGCATCGGGATCAACCGGATTGCCCTCGAACCGCAGGTCAAGAAGGCGTCCGCCAGCGGGGTTCACAAGGTGGCCGTTGCGATCGTACCGGGTCGCGGCCGATACGTCGAACCGATAGCTCAGGCCCGCGATCATATCGAAATTGTAGCTGGGGAAGGCCGGATCGAAAAGCGGCTGCCCCTGCACGCCCGGCATCACCTGCCGGTAGGCGGCTGCAGCGCGCTCCAGCCAGTCTGCGATCTCGGCCCCGGTTGCACGCACGGCACGTATCACGTTGGGAAAGCAGTAAAGATCGGCAATGTTGCGCAATGAAACGGGGCCTGCCGCAATCCGGGTGAACTGGGCCGACAGCCCACGCCCGCCCACCTTGAACGGCGCCGCCGCCGACAGGACGGGCAGCCCCTCGCACCCGGTGCCATCCAGATGGTGGCGCACATAGGCCGCCTGCGCATCGCAGATCAGCCGCAGCGCCCGCGTTTCGGCCAGCAGCGCGAAATGCGTGGCAAGCGGCGCATCGGTCCGGCCGACCGGACGCGCCATGTAGTGGCGCGTGGCGGCGTGATCCACCGCTGCGGCCGCCAGGATTCGCCCCTCGCTCTGTGTGCCTTGCGCCACAGGCTCTGCCCGGGATAGCGCGGTCTTGATCCGCCAGCCCGCTCTGTGCGGCTCCAGCAGAAGGTCGATGACCCCCAGATGCGAGCCAACCGATCCCGCCATTACCGCAGGCTTTCCCGCCAGCGTGCCCGCCTTTGCATCGACGCCCGGCAGGCCCTCGAATTGCGATGAGGGGAACACCAGATGCGAATGGCCCGCGATCACCGCGTCTACGTCCGTCGCGGCGGCCAGTGCGGCGGCGGCATTCTCCATCCCCGCCTCGGGCACGACCGACCCGATGCCGGAATGCGCCAGCGCAATCACAAGGTCGACCCCCTCCGCCCGCATCTGCGGCACCCAGGCGCGGGCGCTTTCCACGATATCGCGCGTTTCTGCCCGTCCTCTCAGCGCGTCACGATCCCAAAGCGCGGTCTGTGGCGGCAGAAAGCCGATGACGCCGATCCGGATCGCGCGCGCCTGCCCGTCGGCGCAGATCAGCGTGCGGTCAAGCAGGCGGTAGGGGGGCACCAGTGTCTTGTCCTGCCCAGGCGTCGCCCCTTTTTTGGTAACCATATTGGCTGAAACCACCGGAAAAGCCGCCATGGACAGCGCGGCAAGCAGAAAATCCACGCCGTAGTTGAACTCGTGATTACCCAGCGTCGCGGCGTCGTAGCCCATCCGGTTCATCGCGGCGATCATCGGATGCAGCCGATCACGCGACAGCCCACGCTCCATCGCGATGTAATCGCCCAGCGCGCTGCCTTGCAGAAAATCGCCGTTGTCGAACAAAAGCGAATTTGGCGCCGCAGAGCGCATCGCGGCAACCAGAACAGCCGTACGGGCCAGCCCCGCCGCTTCGGTCGGGCGGTCGGTGAAATAGTCGAACGGGAACACGTGGACGTGCAGATCGGTCGTTGAAAGCAGGCGCAAAAGGGCTTCGCCGCGTGTGGCGGCGAACGAGAAAGAATGCACGTCCACGAAGCCCCTCCTCCGCTCTGCGAGGGTCATGCCCGCCAAAAATCGGCGGAAACCTGCCAAAAAACGCGACTTTATGCTCGGAAAGTAGCCTATCTTCGCTTGGATTCCAGTTTGTCGCGTATAGTATCCGAAATTTTCATCCCTAGGTTGATTAATCGGCAACACGGGGTGTTGCGCCGCTGCGCACCCACGGGCTTCTTCACACCGCGCTTTGGTCATGCGATCAGAGGGGCGTCAGCAGGGGAACGCCGCGATGACCTTCAGCGAAGCAATGGCCTTTGGGACATCCGGGCTTGACCGTGCAGCCGCCCTGAGGGGCGATGACGCGCGGCAAGCCGCCCTTCTGGCCGCCGGACGGATACTGCCCTTCTGGCGTGGCAAACCGCTGGTCGTGGGCGGTGAGGCGCTGGGATGGTTGCCTGCGGGGCATCCGGCGCTTGCACTTGGCGAAGCGCCCATCTTTCTGGGGCTCGAGGGCGCGACGGGCCTTTTCGCCGCCGATATCTCTGCCTGGTCGCCCGAGGCCGGCGCCGAGGCAGTGCAGGCGGGCTTTTTCGATGCCTCGGTCCAGCACCACCCGGCGCTGCCCGATACCCATGCCTTCGCCGAACTTCGGGGCACGATGCTTGCTCTTTCCGCGCGGGAGGGCGAACTGGCCGCCACCGCCAAGGCCCTGGTGCAGTGGCATCGCAGCCACGGGTTCTGTGCCGTCTGCGGCTCGGCTTCGGCGATGGTGCAGGCGGGATGGCAACGGCGGTGTGAAAATTGCGCCGCATCGCATTTCCCCCGCACCGATCCGGTGGTGATCATGCTCATCACCCTTGGCAATGCGGTGCTTCTGGGCCGCTCGCCGGGTTGGCCGCCGGGGATGTATTCCTGCCTTGCGGGCTTCGTGGAACCCGGTGAGACGATCGAGGCCGCCGTGCGCCGCGAAGTGGCGGAAGAGGCGGGCATCACCGTAGGTGCCGTCCGCTATCTGGCCAGCCAGCCCTGGCCCTTTCCCGCATCATTGATGATGGGTTGCCATGGCGAGGCGCTGGACGAGGCGATCACCCTTGATCCGGTCGAGCTCGAGGCCGCGCTCTGGGTCTCGCGGCAGGACATGGTGGATGTGATGGCAGGGGCACACCCCGACATCCGCGCACCCCGGCGCGGGGCCATCGCGCACGCCCTTTTGGCAGGCTGGCTTGCGGACCGGCTGGATTGACGGCAATCTTTCCGGCAAGGCGAAAACGCGCGGAACAGACGGTCGGCACATGAAATTCAGCACGCGCGAAGATATCGAGGCACCGCTCGCCGCCGTCTGGCAAACGCTTACCGATTTCGATCATTGGGAACGCGCGGCCCTGCGACGCGGGGCCGATGTCATGCGCACCGACCGCCACACAACCCTGCAGCCGGGCTTGGGCTGGAACGTCCGCTTTGCCTACCGCGGCAAGCAACGCGACGTGGACCTGCGGCTGACCGCGATAGATCCGCAGCACATGATGGCCTTCGGGGGCGAGGGGCGGATGATCGAAGGCACCCTGCGGCTTGATGTGGTCGAGCTTGGCCCCCGGCGCACGCGGATCGCGGTTGTGTTCGATGTGCTGCCGCGCACGATTGCCGCACGGCTTTTCCTGCAGTCGCTGCGGCTGGCGCGGGGACGGATGGAAAAGCGGTTCAAGGCCCGCACCTCGGCGCTGGCTGCGATGATCGAAGACCGGAACGCCTTGCCCCGTACGCTGTGACGTGCTGTCAGGCCCGTCTGGGATCGGCGGGATAGACGCCCAGGATCGCGTGCTCCGAGGTGAAATAGCGCAACTCTTCCAGCGCGCGCGCCACCGCTGCGTCTTCGGGATGGCCCTCGATATCGGCATAGAATTCGGTGGCCGTGAAAGATCCGCCCACCATGTAGCTTTCCAGCTTGGTCATGTTCACGCCGTTCGTCGCAAACCCGCCCATCGCCTTGTACAGTGCGGCCGGGATGTTGCGCACGCGAAACGTGAAGGTGGTCATCATCTGCGCCCCGCGGCGGCTGTGATCGGCCTCTCGCGCCATCACCAGAAACCGCGTGGTGTTGTTCGACTGATCCTCGATCTTCCTTGCCAGCACATCCAGGCCGTAGATCTCGCCCGCCAGTTCCGACGCCAGCGCCCCCATCGCAGGATCGCCCCGCTCGGCCACCACGCGGGCCGATCCAGCCGTGTCGGCGCCCGTCACGGCCCGGATGCCATGGTCGCGCAGGAAGCTGCGGCACTGGCCCAGCAGCACCGTGTGGCTCATCGCTGATGTAATGGCACCCAGCGCCACCCCGGGCAACGCCAGCAGGTTGATGTGCACCCGCACAAAGGCCTCATCCACGATGTAGAGGCCCGAACCGGGCAGCAGGCTGTGGATGTCGGCCACCCGGCCATAGGTCGAGTTTTCCACCGGCAGCATCGCAAGATCGGTTTCGCCCGCCCTGCACATCTCGATGGCGTCCTCGAAGGTGCGACAGGCCACGGCTTCAATGCCCGGCCGGGCCTGGCGGCAGGCTTCGTGCGAATAGGCCCCCGGCTCTCCCTGAAACGAGATACGAGCGGTCATATTGCCTCCATCCGTCCGTCCATTGCGCCAAAGGGGCGATTGGTCGCGCTCCTACACCTTGAAAGAAGGGGGGGGAAGCGGTTAGAAGCGCCCGACTTGGCCTCTATGGGGCAGGACGAACGCAAAGGCTGGGCGGACACATGGATACGATGACGGCTACCAAGATTCTCGGCGCGGTCTGCGGATCGCTGCTCATTCTGCTTCTGGGCAAATGGGCGGGCGAGACGATCTATCATATGGGCCCCGAAGAAGGGCACGGCGAGGAAGTCGCACAGGCCTATACGATCGATACCGGCGCCACCGAAGAGGCCAGCGCCGAAGCCCCGGTCGAGGATTTTTCCGTCGTACTGGCGTCCGCCGATGCGGGTGCGGGCGAAAAGGTCTTTGGCAAATGCAAGGCCTGCCACAAGCTTGACGGTACCGATGGCACCGGCCCCCACCTCAATGGCGTGGTCAACCGCCCCAAGGCCGCGATGCCCGGCTTTGCCTATTCCGACATGCTGGTGAGCATGAAGCCCGATACCTGGACGCCCGAAAACCTCAATGCCTTCCTGACCAATCCCAAATCCTATGCGCCGGGCACCAAGATGGCCTTTGCGGGCCTGCCGAAGATCGACGATCGTGCCAACCTCGTGGCCTATCTGGAAACCACGCAATAATTTGCGCTTGACGCGATTCGTGGCAGAAGGGGGCATCGCTGCCCCCTTTCTTGATCGTGAAAGGCCTGTCGTCCATTGTCTCGCTGGTTTCATCCCAAGATCTACCCCTCGCTCGTTCTGTTCCTGGCACTTTGCGCGGTATCGGTGGTCTTTGCCTGGCTCACATACAACCTTGTGATGCTGGCGATGGCCAACGTGGATTTCCTGCGCCGCCACGGGGTGATGGCGGTGGCCGAGGGCGGGCTGGTGCAGCTCTTGCTGATTTCGGGCAAAGGAATGCTGGCCATGCTGGCCTATCTCGCGTTCCGCGGCATCGAAAGCGAACTGGTGCGCCGCTGGATCGGGCACGACCGCGACGATTGACACGGCCCCGGTCACATTCGCGCAATCCCGGCTTGAGGCATCGACACGAACGGCCCTAGCATGACAATAGAATGGGTAGGGCAACGGTCAGAGGGGACAGGGATGCAGCGATCGAACCGGGCAGGGCAGGCGCACACGGCGATGATGGGTACGGCACGGCGCGTGTCCGCGGGGCTTGGCCTTGGCTTTCTGATCCTGATCGCGGCGGCACT
>JBBSBE010000190.1:0-6158 GCA_038251625.1 Rhodobacterales bacterium | reverse complement strand
TGGCTTGGCCGCAGCATGGACGTGGCGTTTTATGATGATGCTGTTGGCACCGATGATCAGCAAGCGTCGCAAGGATCGTTCGCCCATTCGGGTCGTGGCCCCGAGGCGCTGCTTTCCTCCGGTCGAATGCTGTCGTGGCACCAGACCAAGCCAGGCCGCAAAGTCTCGTGCCTTGCGGAAGGTCTCCGGCGGCGGGGCCAGCACTGCGATGGCCGTGGCGATCAGTGGGCCGATGCCTGGGATCGTCATCAAGCGCCGGGCCACGTCATTTTCTTTGGCCCGGCGGGCGATCTCTGCATTCAGCTTCCCGATCTCCGCCTCCAGATGGGTGAGCGCCGTGATCAGGACCTTCAGCGTGGGGATGGCATCGGCAGGAAGGCCGCTTTCCGGATCCTCGACAATTGCAATCAGTTTCGATGCATTGGCCGCCCCCTGCGGCACGACCTGTCCGAACTCGGTCAGATGGCCGCGCAGGGCGTTGATATCCTGTGTCCGCTGCCGGATCAACAACTCGCGAACCCGGAAGACCATCGCCGCACCCTGAACCTCTTCACTCTTCACCGGCACAAAACGCATGGTCGGGCGCACCGCCGCTTCACAGATCGCCTCAGCGTCTGCCGCATCGTTTTTCTGGCGCTTGACGAAGGGTTTGACGTAGGCCGGTGGGATCAGCCGAACGCCATGGCCCAGCTTGCCGATCTCGCGCGCCCAGAAGTGAGCGCCGCCACACGCTTCCATCGCGACAACGCAACGTGGCAGCTGCCGAAAGAACTCCAACACCTGCGCTCGCCGCAGCTTCTTGCGCAGCACTGCACGGCCTACGCCGTCAGCGCCATGGACCTGAAACACATTCTTCGCCAGATCGAGTCCGACCGTGATAATCTCCGACATGACCGCTCCCCTTTGTGGATCCTCACAGACCCACCTTGGCACAGAGATGCCGTCGGGGGGCGGTTACATCATCAGAGCCCCATTGAAGGCAAGCTCTATCTCTTTGTCGGCATTAATCGCACCAGCAAGTTCGCCGTGACGCAACTCGTCGATAAGGCTGACAGGCGCACCGCTTGGGAGTTTCTTCAAAATATGCTCGAAGCCGTGCCCTGTCAGGTCCATACCATTCTCACCGATAATGGCATTCAGTTCGCCGAGCAGCCCCGCAACCGGAACACCATTTATTCTCGGCCAATGCGCTTTGACATGATCTGTAAGGCCAACGGGATCGAACATCGCCTGACGAAACCCAACCATCCATGGACCAACGGCCAGGTTGAGCGGATGAACCGCACGATCAAAGAGGCCACCGTAAAGCGCTACCATTATGACAGCCATGATCTGCTGCGCACGCATCTCGCCGACTTCTTGGCGGCCTACAACTTCGCCCGAAGGCTCAAGATGCTCAACGGCCTCACACTCTATGAATACATCTGCAAAATCTGGACATCAGAGCTGGAAAGATTCATCCTCGATCCGATCCACCAGATGCCGGGACTAAACACCTAGCTTGTCGCAAAAGCTTGATCGGCCACCGTCCATCGCCATATTGTGCTATATTTGGAATAGTGTAGCCCAATTAACCCACTGGATAGCGTGCCGGAGTTCCAGATAGATTCGTGGTGTTCCCGGGTGTCCGGGCAACACGCCGGAGATGCCAAATGCCATCTGTTCTGAACTACGCTGCGCCGGTGGGGCGGTTCCTTCTTTCTCTTATCTTCATCATTTCCGGTCTGGGCAAGATCGCAGGATATGCTGGCGTCGCGCAATATATGCAGGCGATGGGCGTGCCGACCGGGCTTCTTCCGGTCGTGATCCTGACCGAGGTCGCTTGCGGCATTGCGCTTCTTGTCGGCTGGCAGGCGCGGATCGCCGCGTTTCTGTTGGCGGGTTTCAGCCTTTTGTCAGGCATACTGTTTCACCTGATCCCTGCGGGTGGCCTTGAAGGCATGGCCGCACAGGCCGAAATCACCAGCTTTCTGAAGAATGTCGCCATTGCCGGGGGCTTGCTGATGGTGACCGGAACCGGTGCAGGTGGTCTGTCACTGGATGCGCGGCGCACTGGTTCGTGATCCATCTGGCTGTGCTTGACGTGCATTCCGGCAAACGCCTTGCGGGCCACATTCTGCCCGTCCTCAGCCAAACCCCAAACCCGGAGAAGTCCCGTGACTGAAGAAATCGTCAAAGGCCGTGATGTCACCATTCGCTTCGATGCCAGCCGCTGTATTCATTCTCGCGGCTGCGTACTGGGCCACCCCGAGGTTTATGTGCCCAATGTTGAGGGCGAGTGGATCCACCCGGATGCGGCCAGTGCGGATACGGTGATGCTCACAGCGTTGACCTGTCCTTCGGGGGCGATCCGCGTGATGCGCAATGACGGCGCGGCTCATTCCGATGCGCCGCCGGCGGTCAACACAGTGCGCGTGCGTGAAAACGGCCCCCTCGCCATCGAGGTCGAACTGTCGATCAAAGGACAGGCGCAACCCACGCCCCGCGCTACCTTATGTCGTTGTGGCCAATCCCAGAACAAGCCATTCTGCGACGGGGCCCATGCTGCCGCAGGTTTTGCCGCCACGGGCGACCCTGCAGCCAGGGAGTTTGCCGCCCTTGCCGTCCGGAGTGGCCCGGTCAACGTCCAGCCCCTGCCCAACGGCCCGCTATTGGTCATGGGCAATCTTGAAATCGTGTCGGGCACCGGCCGCACCACCGACAAAGTAACCAAGGCGGCGTTGTGCCGCTGCGGCCAGTCCAAGAGCAAACCCTACTGCGACGGCAGCCACAGCGCGACCGGATTTCAGGCGGACTGACCCAGATGACATTCCCTCGCCCCATCATCGCCCGCACCCGTGGCCATCGCCACGGGCCGATCAACCGGCTGATCAGCCCCGACGACCTCGGGGACAAATTGAAGCCCTTCATCTTTCTTGATTTCTTTGATGCCGAGATCGAACCGGGTTTCGGGTTCGGGATGCATCCGCATTCCGGGATCGCGACCCTGACCTGGCAGCCGGGTTCCGATGTGCGCTACTCCGACACCACGGGCCAGAATGGAGTTCTGAAGGCCGGAGGGCTGGAATGGATGAACGCAGGTGGCGGCGCTTGGCATCAGGGCAGTCTTTTGGGATCTGGACGGGTTACCGGCTTTCAGCTTTGGGTCGCAATGCCGCCGGGGATCGAGGACGGCCCTTCGTTTGGCCAGTATGTTCCGCCCGACGCGGTGGCGATCACCGACATTCCCGGCGGCACCCTGCGGGTCTTGCTGGGCGAGCTTGGCCCCGTTTCCAGCCCGATCCAGTCGCATCAGGACATGACGTATATCGTCGTCAGCTTGTCGCCGGGGCAAAGCTGGACCTTCACCCCGCCTGCGGCGCACAGCGCTGCCTTTGCGTTTGTCTTTTCAGGTTCGGCGAGGGTGCAGGGCGAGGAGGATGGCAAGACCCTGATGGTCTTGGGCGAGGCAGGGAATATCACCATTGAGACCGTCGATCAGACTGCGCAGGTCCTCATCGGCACAGCGGCCCCGCACCGCCATCCGCTGGTGATGGGCCCAAGTTCGGTGCACACCAACGCGGCCTCGCTGGACGCAGCACTGCTTCGCATCCGGCAGATCGGGGCGTCCCTGCCACGGTAGCGCCGGGCGGTAATCGCGGGCTTTGGTCCTGATCGGCCCAAAGCCCTGCTGTCAGCGTCAGTCTGCGACACCGAAATCCTTCAATGCCTTCTGCACAAATTCGAGGAATAACTTTGTCTTGACCGGATGTGCCTTTGTCGCAGTGACAGCATAGATCGGAACCGGCCGTATCGACCAATCAGGCAGCACGGGAACAAGTTCGCCGCGCGGCAGGTAAGGCGAAGCCATGACCTCGTCTGCTGCGGCGATGCCTAGGCCCGCCGCCGCCAGGCGCAAGACCATTCCGGGTGAGTTGGCCTGAACCGGGCCACGGATGACCACTTCGTCGATCTCTTGGCCCTTGTGCAGGACCCAAGGGGCGGGCTCGGTCAGTGACACGCTCAGACAACGATGATTGGCAAGGTCGCCGGGCGTTTGTGGTGCCCCTTCGGCCGCCAAATAGCCGGGGCTGGCATAGAGGCCCCGCCGCGCCACGATCAGTTTGCGGGCAAACAGATAGGGCTCGCGTGGCAGGCCGATGCGAATGGCAACGTCGATCCCCTCGGCCATGATATCGGCGCGGTGCGGGTTCAGGTCAAGATGGAGTTTGATCTCGGGGTGGCGCGCGCAAAAGGCCGCAATGACCGGTGCCAGGAAAGTCGTTCCGAAATCCGGCGTCAGCGAAATCCGCAAGGTGCCACGCGGGCGCCGCGTTAGATCCGAAAGCTCGGTTCTCGCGCCCCGCGCGGCCTCGACGATTTCTTCGCACCGCGACAGGAACAACGCACCCGCCTCGGTCAGATCGACGCGCCGCGTTGTGCGCACCAAAAGCTGGGTGCCCAGCCCCGCCTCCAATTCGGCAATGCGCCGCGACAGGGTCGATGCCGGGACGCCAAGACGGGCCGCCGCCTGACCGAAGTTTCTTGTCCGGCCCACCTCTACGAAGTGGGCAATATCGCGCAGGTCATCCAAGATATTATCTCATATTTGGCATACTGAAGACCGTCTACATACATTACAATCACTAGCGGCGCAATCTACCTTCATTTCGTGGCCTTGAACGTCACGAGATGAAGGACCTGAACATGCAGGAAAACGACCTGACCATCGGCAGACGAGGTTTTCTCGCGGGCACCGCTGCCGCCGCTGCTGCCACTGCGCTGACCGGCCTTGCCCGGCCCGCCATTGCCCAAACCCTAATCATGGAGACAAAGATGCGCCCTGAAACCGGCTTTCGCGCCCTTACCCCCGAAAACACCGCCCTCGTTCTGGTCGACCATCAGGTCGGGACCATCGGCTGGGCCGGTGAACTTGCCTCGGAGGAAGAGCGCAACCAACTGAAGATGTGGACCCGCACCATGGCCCGGTTTGCCAAAGGAGCAGGCATTCCGATCGTGCTGACCTCCAGCCTCGAGACCGAAGCGCAGGGGCCGCTTTTGCCAGAGTTCGAAGCGATCATGCCCGAGGAGTTTGCCGCCCGCATCCAACGCCAGGGGGTCATCAACGCCTGGGACGATCCGGCCTTTGCCGATGCTGTGCGGGCCACCGGCAAAAAGCACCTTCTGATCGGTGGTCTGACCACCGACGTCTGTCTGGTTCCGCCCGCACTCTCGGCCAAGGAAGAGGGTTTCAACGTTGTCGCACTTGTCGATATCTCCGCCGCGACAACCAAGCTTGGCGCACAGACCAGCCTGACGCTTTTGAACAACGCAGGTATCGACCAGATGGTCGTGGTGCCGATGATCACGTCGATGCTGGGCGACTACAAAAGCCCGGTCTCGGGCGCGTTCTTCCAGGCAATGGGGACCGAGGGCGTGTTCGAGGCCTTTGCCAAGGGCAACCTGCGCTGATGTCTGCGCCCGCACACATGGGCGAAAGTCCTTCCGCGGCGGCACCCCCGCCGCGGAAGTGGAAGCAGATCGCCCTCGCATTCGCCGTGGTTTACCCCTTGGTCACGGTGCTTAACACTGTGATTGCCCCTCAGATCAGCTTCATCCCGCAACCCCTGCGCGGCATTCTGATTGTGTTCTGCATGGCCACCGTGCTGACCTACGTCTTGCCGTGGGCCAGCAAACGGGCAGCAAGATGGCTGACTAAATAATGCGCCTTCTACAGGTCAGGTCGGATGATCGACTTATCTGATCAATAGTCCGTCTCCACGTAAACCCCCGAGCAGTCGTATGCGACCGCCGCTGCCGTGGCACCATTATTCATGAATAGTCTGGGCGACAGGAACTGCGTGCTGGAAGGCAGGTCAGCGATTATCTCCTGCTCGAACACCGCGCCTGACACCTCATCAACTACCCTGACCCAGACCGAACCGCCGTTCGGCGGTGCCGCGATGAACAAAGTCAGCACCGCACCCGTCGCGATTGCAAAACTTGCCCCCATGTCGGCCAGCGTCGGCGCGCCGGTGCCGTCGTTCGCGACCAGTTGCCAGCGGGTGTGGGTGCCACGCTGGAAGCCGATGCCGATGCAGTTTAAGGCCGTCGCCAGCGTCAGCGTCGTGGCCAGCGCGGCGGTGGAGCCGTAGAGGCCGAAGAAGCCCATGCCGGTT
>JBBSBE010000189.1:0-6189 GCA_038251625.1 Rhodobacterales bacterium | reverse complement strand
CATCGAAAGCGAACTGGTGCGCCGCTGGATCGGGCACGACCGCGACGATTGACACGGCCCCGGTCACATTCGCGCAATCCCGGCTTGAGGCATCGACACGAACGGCCCTAGCATGACAATAGAATGGGCAGGGCAACGGTCAGAGGGAACAGGGATGCAGCGATCGAACCGGGCAGGGCAGGCGCACACGGTGATGATGGGTACGGCACGGCGCGTGTCCGCGGGGCTTGGCCTTGGCTTTCTGATCCTGATCGCGGCGGCACTGTCCGCACCGGCCCAGACGATCACCACCTCCTACGGCTTTTCGAACTTCGGCGCCCTGAAATATCCCGCCGATATGGCCCACCTCGACTATGTGAACCCCGATGCGCCCAAGGGTGGCGAAATCTCGATCTGGGCGCAGGGCAGCTTTGACAGCTTCAACCAGTACGCCCGCGATGGCGTACCCGCCGCGCTCAACACCATCGGCAGCGAAAGCATCCTGGCTTCGACCGCAGACGATCCCTATGGCAGCTACTGTTTTCTCTGCACCACGCTGGAATACCCCGAAGACATCAGCTTCGTCACCTTCAACCTGCGCGACGATGTGACGTTTGCGGACGGCACGCCAATGACGGCGGATGATGTGGCCTTCAGCTTCAACCTCTTCCAGACCCAAGGCATCCCGGAATACCGCGCCATCGTCGAGAATTTCATCCAGAGCGTCGAGGTGGACGGCCCCCACCGCATCACCTTCCGCTTCACCGATACCGCGCCCGTGCGCGATCGTGTGGGGTTTGCCGGTGGCACCCCCGTCTTTTCAAAGACGTGGTTCGACAAGACCGGAACGCGGCTCGACAAGGCGTCGAAGGCGCCTTTCCTCTCGACCGGCGCCTATGTCCTCGACAGCTTCGATTTCAACCGGCAGGTCATCTACAAGCGCAACCCCGGCTACTGGGGCCACGACATTCCCTTCAACAAGGGCCGCAACAATTTTGATCGTATCCGCGTCGAATACTTCGCCGACAGCAGCGCCGCGTTCGAGGGGTTCAAGGCGGGCGCCTACACGTTCCGCACCGAAAACTCGGCGCAGGACTGGGCCACGGGCTACGATTTCCGCGCGATGCAGAACGGCTGGGCCAAGCGCGAGGAAATACCCGACGGCAATGTCGGCACGCGGCTCGCGTGGGTTTTCAATCTCGACCGGCCGAAATGGCAGGATGCGCGGGTACGCAAGGCCATCGAGATGATGTTCAACTTCGAATGGTCGAACGAGGCGCTTTTCTACGGGCTCTACGAGCGGCCCGTCTCATTCTGGCCCAACACCGATCTTGCCGCCACCGGCGTGCCGTCGGACGCGGAAATCGCGGTCTTGAAGCCTTTGGTGGATGAAGGCCTGCTCGACCCCTCGATCCTGACGGCCGAGGCCGTGGTTCCCGAAACCCACGATGCCGCCACCAACCGACCACCCCGCCGCGTGACCCGCGCGGCCAGCGCCCTGTTGGAAGAGGCGGGATGGACGACCGGTGCCGACGGCGTGCGCCGCAACGCCGCGGGCGAGGTGCTGACCCTCAACATCGTGCAGTTCAACCCGCTTTTTGACCGCGTTATCAACCCTTTCATCGAAAACCTCGGCGGGCTTGGCGTGAAGGCAACGCTGGAACGCATCGACACGTCGCAATACGTGGAACGGCGCCGCAAGGGCGATTTCGATATGACCAGCCAGGGCTTCGACATGGGGTTCGAACCCTCGACAGGGCTCGAGCAATGGTTCGCGTCCAAAACCGCCGACAACAGCTCGCGCAACCTGATGCGGCTGCGCAATCCGGGCATCGACAAGCTGATCACCAAGGTGATCGCCACCAAGGAACTGGCCGATCTCAAGGTCAATGTCCGCGCGCTTGACCGTGCGCTGCGCGCGGTCGGCTTCGATATTCCGCTGTGGTACAACGCGAAAACCTGGGTGGCCTATTACGATTTTTACCGCCACCCCGATCCCCTGCCGCCGCTGGCTGTGGGCGAGATGGATTTCTGGTGGTATGACGCAGAAGCAGCCGACCGCCTGCGCGCCGCAGGGGCCTTCTAGGAACGGGACACCACCACCTTGGGCGCCTACATCCTGCGACGGCTTTTGCTGGTGATCCCGACCATTTTCGGGATCATGGTCATCAACTTCGTGCTGACACAGTTCGTGCCCGGTGGCCCGGTCGAACAGATCCTCGCGCGGATGGAAGGGTCGGGCGACGTGTTCGCCGGCATTTCCGGTGGGGGCGACACCTTTCCCCAGCAATCTGCAGGCACCGACAGCACCAGCAAATACCTTGGCGGGCGCGGCCTGCCACCCGAATTCATTGCCCAGCTTGAAAAGGAATTCGGCTTCGACAAGCCGCCGCTGGAACGCTTCCTCGGCATGATGTGGAACTACGTGCGCTTCGACTTCGGCACCAGTTACTTCCGCTCGATCTCCGTGGTCGATCTGGTGCTGGAAAAGATGCCGGTCTCGATCAGCCTTGGCCTGTGGTCAACGCTCATCGCCTATCTCGTGTCGATCCCGCTCGGCATCCGCAAGGCGGTGCGGGACGGGTCGTCCTTCGACACCTGGACAAGCGCCGCGATCATCACTGGCTACGCGATCCCCGGCTTTCTCTTTGCCATCCTTCTGCTGGTGCTCTTTGCGGGCGGTTCCTACTTCCAGTGGTTCCCGCTGCGGGGCCTCACGTCTGACAACTGGGCGGAACTGAGCTGGCCACTGAAAATCGTCGATTATTTCTGGCACATCGCGCTGCCGGTGATCGCCTCCACGATATCTGCCTTCGCCACGCTGACGCTGCTGACCAAGAACAGCTTTCTGGAAGAGATCAAGAAGCAGTACGTCATGACCGCCCGCGCCAAGGG
Source organism: Rhodobacterales bacterium (assembly GCA_038251625.1). GTDB lineage: Bacteria > Pseudomonadota > Alphaproteobacteria > Rhodobacterales > Rhodobacteraceae > JBBQXK01. The sequence continues at coordinate 3,315 of JBBSBE010000189.1, read as the reverse complement.
CCTGGCCGAGGGGCGGGTGCTTTACGGCCATGTCTTCCGCAACGCGATGCTGATCGTGATCGCGTCGTTTCCGGCCGTGTTCGTCAGTGTTTTCTTCGGCGGCAGCCTGATCATCGAGACGATCTTTTCGCTCGACGGCCTTGGCCGCCTTGGGTTCGAGGCGGCGGTCGCGCGCGACTATCCAGTGGTTTTCGGCACGCTCTTCTTCTTCGGCCTCATGGGCCTTCTGATGGGGATCCTGTCGGACCTGATGTATATCTGGATCGATCCCCGCATCGATTTCGAGCGGCGGGGCTGACATGCGCCTCTCGCCCCTGAACAAGCGTCGCTGGCGCAACTTCCGTGCCAACAAGCGCGCCTACTGGTCACTGGTTCTGTTCAGCATCCTCTTCGGCCTGTCGATCTTTGCCGAGCTTCTGGCCAACGACAAACCCCTCTTGGTCAGCTATCGCGGCGAATGGCGGATGCCGGTCTTCAGCTTCTATTCAGAGGCCGACTACGGCGGCGATTTCCGCACCGAGGCAAAATACAAAGACCCCGAGGTGCAGTGCCTGATCCGCGCGGGCGGGGTAGAGGAATGCCTCGACGATCCCGCCGGCGTTGTGGCGCGCATCGACGCGGGCGAGGCGGTGGATGGCGCGGTGAAAGGCTGGGCGATCTGGCCCCCGATCCGGTCCAGCTATACCACGATCAATGATATCGGCCGCGCTGCCCCCTCTCCGCCCGATGCCACCCACTGGCTTGGCACCGACGATACCGCGCGCGATGTGCTGGCGCGGGTGATCTACGGTTTCCGCCTCTCGGTTGCCTTTGCGCTGATCGTGACGTTCTGCACCTCGGTCATCGGGATCGCGGCGGGGGCAGTGCAGGGCTATTTCGGCGGTCTGACAGACCTTATATTCCAGCGCGTGATCGAGCTTTGGGGCTCGACCCCCTCGCTTTACGTCATCATCATCGTGGCGGCGATCTGGCAGATGAACTTCTGGCTTCTCGTGGGGCTCATGGTCCTCTTTGGCTGGACGTCTCTGATCGGCGTTGTGCGTGCCGAATTCCTGCGGGCGCGCAATTTCGAATATGTGCGCGCCGCCCGTGCGCTCGGCGTCGCGGACACGATCATCATGTTCCGCCATGTGTTGCCCAATGCGATGGTCGCCACGCTGACACTGCTGCCCTTCCTGATCACCGGCACGATCGGATCGCTGGCGGCGCTTGATTTCCTTGGCTTCGGCCTGCCCTCCTCTGCCCCGTCGCTGGGCGAGCTTACCTTGCAGGCCAAGCAGAACCTTCAGGCCCCCTGGCTTGGCTTCACCGCCTTCTTCGCCTTCGCGATCATGCTCAGCCTCATGGTCTTCATCTTCGAAGGCGTGCGCGACGCGTTCGACCCGCGAAAGACGTTCCAGTGACCGCCGTTCTCGACGTTCAGAACCTCTCTGTCCGCTTCCGTCAGGATGGCCGGGTCATCGATGCCGTGCGCGGCGTCAGCTTCACCGTCGCGCGCGGTGAGACGGTGGCGCTGGTGGGGGAAAGCGGCTCTGGCAAGTCCGTAACCGCGCTTTCCACCGTATCGCTTCTGCCCGACAGCGCCGAGGTGTCGGGCTCCATCACCTATAACGGGCAGCAGATGGTGGGCGCCGATGCCGCCCGCCTGCGCAAGGTGCGTGGCAACGATATCAGCTTCATCTTTCAAGAGCCGATGACCAGCCTCAACCCGCTGCACACCATCGAAAAGCAGTTGAACGAAAGCCTTGCCCTGCATCAGGGCCTTGCCGGCGCGGCCGCGCGGGCACGCATCATCGAGCTTTTGCAAAAGGTGGGCATCCGCGATGCCGAAAGCCGCCTTGGCGCCTATCCGCACCAGTTGTCGGGCGGGCAGCGGCAACGGGTGATGATCGCCATGGCCCTTGCCAACGGGCCAGAGCTCTTGATCGCCGACGAACCGACAACCGCACTCGACGTCACGATACAGGCCCAAATCCTCGACCTGCTGGCCGATCTGAAGGCGCGCGAGGGGCTAAGCCTTCTGTTCATCACCCACGATCTTGGCATTGTGCGCCGCATAGCGGATCGGGTCTGCGTCATGCAGGGCGGCGAGATTGTGGAACAAGGCCCGACCGAGGCGATCTTTGCCGCGCCGTCGCACCCCTACACCCGCAAGCTGCTGGCCGCCGAAGCGCGTGGCCTGCCCACCCCCCTTGCCGATGACGCAACCGAGGTGGCCCGGACCGAGGATCTGCGCGTCTGGTTCCCGATCAACGCGGGGCTGTTGCGGCACACGGTCGGCTATGTAAAGGCGGTGAACGCGGCCAGCATCTCTGTCCGGACCGGTGAAACACTGGGGATCGTGGGGGAAAGTGGCTCGGGCAAGACAACGCTTGCGCTGGCCATCCTGCGACTGATCGAGTCCAAGGGCCCGATCACAGTGCTCGGCCGTCGCATCGAAGGCCTGAGCCCGCGCCAGATGCGCCCCCTGCGCCGCGACCTGCAGGTGGTGTTCCAGGATCCCTACGGCAGCCTCTCGCCCCGCATGACCGCGCAAGAGATCATCTCTGAAGGCCTTGGCGTCCACGGGCTTGCCCCCGGTCGCAACGCGGTCGAGATGGTGGCAGAGATCATGGAAGAGGTGGGCCTCGACCCCGCCGCCATGGGCCGCTACCCGCATGAGTTTTCCGGCGGCCAGCGCCAGCGCATCGCCATCGCCCGTGCCATGATCCTGCGCCCCAAACTGGTGCTGCTGGACGAGCCGACCTCCGCGCTCGACATGACGGTGCAGGTCCAGATCGTCGAGCTTTTGCGCACCCTCCAGCGCCGCCACGGGCTGGCCTATCTTTTCATCAGCCATGACCTGCGCGTGATCCGTGCCATGTCGCACCGGGTGATCGTGATGAAGGCGGGCGATGTGGTCGAATCCGGCCCGGCAGAGGCCATCTTCCGCGCCCCTCAGGAAGATTACACCCGCACCCTTCTTGCAGCGGCTTTCGGGCCGAAGGGGCCCGGAGAGGCCGCTTGAAGATCCTGTTCGTGCATCAGAACTTTCCGGGCCAGTTTCCCCATCTGGCACCGGCGCTGGCCGCGCGGGGGCATGATGTGCGCGCGCTGACGGATGCCGCCAACACCCGCCCCTCGCCCGTGCCGGTGACGAAATACCGCCATGAGGCGCCGCCGGTCAGCGCAGCCGCCACGCGGTTGGGCCGCAACTACACGCAGATGTCGGATCGCGGCGTCAGCGCGGCGCGTGCCGCGCGCAACTGGCGGCGGCAGGGCTATGTGCCCGATGTGGTTTTCGGCCATTCCGGCTGGGGCGAGACGCTGTTCCTG
>JBBSBE010000188.1:0-6221 GCA_038251625.1 Rhodobacterales bacterium | reverse complement strand
CTGACCTCCTGCAAGGTAAGATCGTTGCGACGCCGATAGGCCCGCAACGAATCGGACACGTCCTTTGGCTCAACTGAAGCGAGCGAAAGCTTTTCCCGAACGCCGTACAATAGCACCCTCCACGTCGCGCACCAGCGCGGGCCCATAGTCTTCGAAAGGCAGCAAAACCACAAGTCGGGCGTTGCGCCACGCGAAAGGCCACACACGGCAAACCGACCGAATGCAGCCGGCCCGTCATGGAGCAAACTGCCCAATTCGCGTCGCACACATTGAAAGCGGCGATCATCGCGCCAACTCTCGCGATGCTGATCTTGTCAAATTTCCCGCGAAAAACTGTTTTTGCGAACCTTCGCAAACGAAAAATCATGAAAAATGCCCGGTGTGTTGGTTGGATCCTACCATTCGAGCGGCCCTTGGCGGGTCGGGCCTTGACGACGTTACGGCAAGGCCAGCCTGTTTTGCGAAACTCTTGCAGACGGGCGATGTCCCACGACCGTCGAGTGGCCCTGATGATTTGGCACCTCAGAGGGTAGTTGCGCCAAACAGAGTGAGGATGACCCGAGTATACTGGCTCTGTTCCATCAGTTGCCGCTTGGGCCGGACAGCGCAAGCAATCTGGATGAGGCTGGCCCGGATCAGCCGTTCAAGCGCAATCGAGCGGCGGCCGAAATCGGTGTAGAGCGCCTCGACCTCGGCATCGGGACTGGCCAGCGCATCATTCACCACGTGCAGTAACTTGCGCATTGGATGCCGGGTTGATACGCGGCCTTCGAGACTGACATAGCTGAACAACGAACCACGCGTTTTGGTCGTCCCGCGCATAGTCACCCCTGCGACCGTCGTGCAGAGGGTGGATCATTTTCGTCAGCCCGTATCCAGAGCCGACGATTTGAGCCGTCTGCCAGGGCCGGGATACAGGCGACCGCTTCACTGTGCCTTTTTCTGAAAAGTACCCGGTTTTCCATAAGGGAAAAGCCGGATGGATCGGGACTGCCGGCCACCTTTCCCTGAGCACCACTAATGGATGGGTTGAAGTCAGACGTCGAGGACGACATCTCCCCGAGGTCGCGAGATGCAGGTCAGAACCTCGCCGGGTTCCAGCCAGGCGATCGGATCGGACACATAGTCCACGTCGCCCGAAACAAGGCGGCAGCGGCAGGTGCCACACACGCCTTCTTCGCAGGAATGCAAAAGATCGACCCCAAGTCTGCGGGCAGCGGCCAGAAGTGACGCGTCGGCGTTTGAAAAGCGGCCGACGATCCCGGAAGCGGCAAAGGTCAGCATTGGGCCGGTGTCCGCATCTGTCGGTGTCTGCACCTGCGCGGTTGGGCTTATGTGAAGCGATGCGGATGCCGCTACTGAACTCTCGCGTTGCTCTGATCTTGCCCCAAAGCTTTCCTGCGAGATACGATCAGCAGCGATATTCAGATTTCGAAGCCCCGCTTGTAGCGTCACCATAAAGCCCGGCGGGCCACACAGGTAAAAGCTGTAGTCGTCGAAGGGGAGGACCGCACGGAAGGTATCGATGTTGATCCGGCCCGAAAAGGACCCATCCATCGACCCGTCTTCAAAAAACACCAGTACCTGAGCCGCGCCGTGACGGTTCGCCAGAGCAGCAGCCTCGACGCCGAGCGCCCGGTCAGCGGCCGTGCGACAGGCATGCAGCAGCCAGACCGGACGCCTTGGCATCGGAGCATCCGCCAGTTCGGCCAGCATGGAGATCATCGGCGTGATCCCGACACCACCCGCGCACAGCACGACAGGGCGCTGGCTTTCATCCAGAACAAAACCGCCGCGCGGCGGCAGGCACCTTAGCACGTCGCCTTCGCGCAGGGCGTGAATTGCAGCCGACCCCTGCCCATCCGGCAGATCGGGTCGGCCAGCGGGCGAGTGTTCACGTTTGACGGTCAGGCGGTAATGCCGACGCTCGGCCGGGCTGCTCGACACGGTGTAGGTGCGGCGCAGGGGCCTGCCGCCCCGCACCGGCAGGTCCACCACCAGATGCTGGCCTGCACGAAACGCAGGCAAATCGCTGCCGGCCGGATCGGCAAGCCAGACCGACACGATGTCAGGCGTCTCGGCAATGCGCGCAAGAACCACAAGGTCGCGCCACTCGGTGGCTGGGTCGATCCGCCCGATCTGCGAAAGCTCCGTCATGAAACCTCGGGCGGATAGAGAAGAACCGCGTCGGGCGGGACAGAAATCGCAATCTCGGCCTGATCCGAAAGCGTCGCTGCATCCGGCAGTTTAATCAGGATTTCTGTGTCTTGCGGACCGGTCGCCCAGATTTTTACATGCGCACCCTGAAACGACCGCCCGGTGACGCGCAGCCGCAACGGGCTTGCGTCAGGGACAACGATGCCGACCTTCTCGGGACGGAACATCACGCGGACTTGGTTGCCCCCTTCCCACGGCGCGGCGCTGGCCAGAACGCCGATGGCGGTTTCAACCAATGTCAGCCCCCCGTCGCGCCCAAGGACGCGCCCTTTCAGCGCATTGCTTTCGCCCATGAAGGCCGCCGTGAACGCGGTGCGCGGCGATTGGTAAACGCGCTGTGGCGGGCCGATATCCTCGATACGTCCGCCGTTCAGCACGACGACCGTATCCCCAAGGTTCATAGCCTCGTCCTGATCGTGCGTGACGTGGATAAACACTGCGCCAGCTGTTCGCTGAAGCCGCCACAACTCGTCCTGCATGCGCTGGCGCAGATGCATGTCGAGTGCGCCCAGCGGTTCGTCCAACAGCAGAACCTTCGGCTTGACCGCCAGGGCACGAGCCAGCGCCACTCGCTGCCGCTGCCCCCCCGATAGTGCAGAGATGGGGCTGTCCGCCTTTCCGGTCAGCCCCACCATGGCCAAAGCAGAGGCTACCTGCGCTGCCACGTCGGATGCAGGCAGACGGCGCATGCGCAAACCGAAGCCCACGTTACGCCCCACCGTCATGTGCGGAAACAGCGCATAATCCTGAAACACAGTCGTGGTCGGCCGGTCGGCTGGGCGCATCCGGGTCACATCCTGACCATCGAGCCAGACCTCTCCTGCCGTCGGCGCCGTAAAGCCACCCAAGATCGACAAGAGCGTCGTCTTGCCCGATCCCGATGGCCCGAGCAACGTCAGATAACTGCCGGGGGCGATATCAAGGCTGACGTCTGACAAGGCAACATGGCCGGGGTAGGACATCCCAAGCGCCCGCACGGAAAGCAAAGCTTCGGTCAAGAGCGTGCTCTCCGCCTGAGGCCAAAGACGAAGGCAAGAAAGATCACCAGTGAGATCAGGAAGATCAGCGTCCCGGCCGCATTGATGAACGGACTGAGCCCTGAACGCAGCGAGGTCCAAATCTCGACCGGCAGCGTCACCTCGAACCGGGTCAGCAGGAAAGCGATGATGAACTCATCCCAAGACAGCGAGAATGCAATCCCGAAGGCCGCAAGAATGGCAGGCATCATCAGCGGCACGGTGACGAGCAGAAGCGCCTCAAGGTCTGACGCGCTCAGATCGCGCGCTGCATTCTCGGCCTGGACATGGGCGGGTTCCATCTGCGACAGGATCAACGAAAAGGTTATTGGCAGGGTGACGACGGCATGGCCAATCGTCACCGCCGCAAGCGAGGGTCGGATACCGAGCCCGTTCAGGAATACCGACAGGCCAAGACCCACAATCAGGTATGACACGCTGGCCGGAACCAGCATCGCAAACTCGATCCCGCCGCGCCAAGCTATCGAATGTCGCGCCACACCGTAGGCCGCCAGAAAACCCAGCACGGTGGCCACGGCCGAGGCCATCGCACCCACCACCAGCGACGTTGCAAGCGCCGTCATCATGCCCCGGTCGGACAGTACGGCCCCATACCAGTGCAGCGACGGCCCATTGAACGGCGGCAGCGGGAGGCGGCCTGCCTGAAAGCTGAACAACACCAGCACTGCGACGGGCAAAAAGATGAACCCCACCACGATTGCGACATAGCCCTGCGCGACCCGGCGCATCACTTGGGTCATGACCGCCCCGCCTTCAACCATGGGGAAAAAGCCAGGACAGCCCCAAGTGCGATAAGCGTCAGCACAAAGCTCATCGCGGCGGCCAGCGGGGTGTCGGCCAGCCTTCCCAGATACAGCATGATCGCCTGTGGCAGGGTGAACTCTCGCCCGCCGCCGATGATCTGTGGCGTAACATAGTCGCCCACCGCCAGAACGACAGTCAGAAACACACCAGTCGCGACGCCCGGCGCGCTAAGAGGCAGCACAACCTCCAGAAAGACCCGCCAGACCGGCGCGCCCAGATCGGCTGCAGCCTTGATCAGATTGGCAGGAATGCGCGACAGGCTGACATAGATCGCAAGCGTCATGATCATGAGGAAGTAGTGGACGAAAACGATCACCACCCCGGTGCGTGAGTTGACGAGCGCCAGCGGTTCATCCGTCAGGCCAAGTGCGATGAGCACGGTATTGACAAGGCCACGATCGCCCAAGACGATCAGCCAAGCATAGGTCCGCACGACATAACTGGTCCAGAACGGCAGGATCGTCAGCAGCAGGATGATCACCTGCAAACGCCGTGGCACCGCAAAGACGATCGACGCTGCCATCGCATACGACAGTGGCAGGGCTATGGCGACCGACACCACCGTAAGCTCCAGCGAATTCGACAGGGCACCCCACAACGAGGCGTCCGTGAAGAACCGTTCGTAGTTGTCAAACGTCAGCCCCGCATTCTCGGCGCCTTTCAGGTGCAGGCTGCGCCAAACCATGGCTATCAGCGGGGCAACAAAGAACAGCGCCAAAAAACCCAAGGCCGGGGCGACATAGCCCCAGCCCTGCGGCACCTGCACAATTGCTCGCGGACGCGCTGCGCCCAAATCCTGCCCTCCTGCACCCACGATGGCCATTTCAGCGGGCCAGGAACTCAGTCCACAGCGCTACCATTGCGGCGTCAAGGACCTCGTCATAGGGCGGGAAAGGGCGCGCTTTGGCCAGCATGCTGTCAACCTCTGCAAAGCGCAGGTTCGCCTTCTGGGTATCGTCCAGCGTTGCAGCCGCCGAGGCGGGGAAGCCCCAGTAGCACGACGCCGTCGCAAGCCGCGCCTGCCCTTCGGGCGACATCAGATACTGGATCAGTTTCAACCCGGCCTCAGGCTTGGTCGAATCCTTGAACAGCGCCAACGACTCGCTCCACCAGATGCCGCCCTCGTCCTGGATCGTCCAGTTCAGGTACGGAAGGTCGTGCTTGACTGCTGCGACCCATTCAGCCTGCCCGATGACCAAGTCGCTGTCGCCCGCATTTACTGCCGTCTGCGTCGAGACCAGATCGCCCACGATCTTCGCCTGCGCCTTCAGCGCAAAAAGATCATCGCGGATAGTGGCAAGGTCGTCGATCCCGAAATCAGCCGGTTCGATCCCATGCATCTGCCCCAGTTGCAGGATGATCGGCCAGTAATAGTCATAAACGGCCACACGCCCCTTCAGCTTGGCGTCGAACAGCTCGCGCATGGATATCTTGCCGTCCTTGCCCAGCACCCGGCTGTCATAGGCGATGGTGTTGAACCCGAACTTTTCGGGAATGCCATAGCGCACGCCGTCGATCACGTGGTGGCTGTCCAGCAGCGCACCGGGGAACAGATCGCCCAGCGGCAGGGTGGCCGGATCAAGCGGCGCAAACATGCCTTCCTCGGCCAGCCGCCGCACATCGGCGGTATCAACCATGAACACGTCCCAGTCGCCGGGCCGCGATTGTTCAAGGATCGAAATTGCGGCCCCGGTCAGTTCGTAGGATTTGACGTTGACAGAAATCCCCGTCGCCTCTGTAAACGGCGCGAACAGGGCAGGGTCGTCATGGTCGCACCAGGCAAGCAGGTTGACCTCTTCGGCAAGTGCAGGAACGGCAAGCGTCAGGGTGGCGACAGAGACAAGTGTCATTCGGATCATGATGGCCTCGCTGCAGATCAGGTGATGTAATGAAGGGCTGGATTCGCGCGTGGATACTTGCGCACCCAGTTCACGAACTGGACGAAGTATTTGTCTTCGGGGATCAGGAACCCCGGCCCGAACTTGATGCCGTTCAGCACGGCGGCATCCTGCATGATGAACTTCATCTCCATCGCATGCAGGTGATCGGCCAGGTGGCGGCGGCGCAGGGCATCGACAGACGAGCCGTCGCCCTTTGGCATCAGCACGACAAGATGCGTGTCTGAATAACCCGGTCGCGGCAGGCCCGCGCAGATCAGGTTGG
>JBBSBE010000187.1:0-6270 GCA_038251625.1 Rhodobacterales bacterium | reverse complement strand
GGCCGATCACCCCGGCTCCCACCACAATTACGTTTGGCGCGTCAGACAAAAGTCATGCGTCTTCCGGTCGCCCGTTGGCGGATTGACCGCGACGCCAATACCCAAACCCGCATCCTGGCCCCGTCGCCATACGCAGGGGTGGTGCACACGCGGGCATCGCGCCGGAATGTGCTGGCTGGCCTGCGGCAGACCGCCGGGGCAATTATCCTGACTGCTTCCACTACGGCGCTCATCCTCCCGTTCCTTCCGAACCCAAGGCGTGATTCCCTGCCTCGCGGCGCAGGCGCGACCATAACGCTGGCGACAGAAGAGGCGAGCCAAATCCGGGGCAACGCTCAGACACGCTCCAGCGGATAGGACGCCAGCGCCTCGTACCGCGCCACACCGCGCGGCGCGGCATGCGACCGCCAAAGCATGACTTCCGCCACCTCGAACGGCCCGGTGCGGAAAAGCGCCTCACCCACCACCGCCCGTTCCAGCCGCAGCGCCGCATCGGGGGCCGGTGGTGGGAAGCGGCCCAGCGTCACATGGGGGATGTAGCGGCGCGCGTCGGGCATAGCGCCGCACATGCGGACCAAACGGTCCACCTTGGCCTGCAGCCGCATCAGCGGCTCGCAGGGTTCCACCCCCGCCCATACCGTGCGTGGCGCGGCACCGCCGAACATGCCCACCCCCCGCAACGCAACCTCGAACCGCGCCTGCCGCAAGGCCTGCAACCGCTCGTCCAGCGCCACCAGCACATCGTCGGGCACCTCGCCCGGAAAAGCGAGGGTCAGGTGAAAATCCTCGGGCTCCACCCGGCGCGGCAGGGGCAACAGGAACTGCAGCACCGACAGGCGCGACCGCACGTCGGGCGGAAGGGCGATCCCGACAAACGCCCGGATCATCGGGCCGCCAGCGCCGCGATCCGGTCGCGGATCTCTGCGCGTACCGGGCCCTCTCGCGGCGCGTCACGCAGCGTGGTCAGCATCGCCCCGGCTGGCGGCGGCCGCCCGCCACCATTCCATCCGAGCCCCCGCAGTACGGCCTCTGCTTCGGGGGGCAACCTGTCGGGCACCTCCAATCCGGCCAGCGCGGCCCAGACCAGCGTCCAGCACCGCCCGACCGACCATGGGTTGTACCCCCCGCCCCCAAGCACCATCAGCCGGGGCGCCATAGCGGCCAGTGCCGTTACAACACCCGCATGCGCGTTGTTGGAAAGCGACAGGCGCGACAGCGGGTCTTCCTCCAACGCATCCGCCCCGCATTGCAGCACCACCGCGTCGGGCCGGTGCGCGGCGACCTGCGGCAGGATCACCCCCTCCAGCACCGCGCGCATCTCGGTGTCGTTGAACCCGCGCGGCACGGGGCAATTCACCGCGTTGCCTCCCGCGTCATCCTCCAGTGCGCCGGTAAAGGGCCAGCGCCCTTCTTCATGCACCGAAATCATCAGAACCTCCGGGTTGCCTGCAAAGGCCGCCGCCACCCCGTCGCAATGATGCGCGTCGATATCCACGTAAGCCACCCGCGCCACACCCAACCGACGCAGCGCAAGGATGCCCAGAACCACGTCGTTGAGATAGCAAAACCCGTTGGCCCGGTCGGGCAGGCCATGGTGCGTCCCGCCTCCCGGCACGTGGATGGCGCCACCATGGCACAGCAGTTCCGCCGCCAGCATCGTGCCCCCCGCCCCTGTGGCCGGCCGGCGAAACATCTCGGGGAAGATCGGGTTCGACAGGGTGCCAAGGTGATGCCGCCGCCGCACGTCATCCGGGGCATCACCCGCGGCTTCCGCGCTTTGCAACGCGGTGATGTAATCGTCCGTGTGCCACGCCATCAACGCTGCCGCCTTGGCGCGGGGGCTGGTCCGGTAGCGATCCGGCGGCAGCCAGCCAAGCGCCCGGCCCAGATCCATCACCGTCGAGACGCGCGGCACGCGCAGGGGGTGCTTGCCGCCATAGCTTGACCCGCGGTAAATCTCGGACCCCAGAAAAAGCGGCCCCGCCAAGCGTTCCATGCACCGCCACCCTTTTGCCCCGCCCAAAGCAGCATAGGCGCCGCGCCGCCTTCGTCAAATTCGCGCAAATACCTTTGATTCCTGCCTGTTTGCGCAATCAGGGCCGACAAACCCCGGAAAAAGTGCTATCTACAACTCGACAACTGGATTCTGTCAGAGCATTCTTTCCCCACTGCCCCGAACGGGGCCAAGGCCCCAACGGCCAGAGCAAACAGGCATGCGCATGAAATCGGTTCCGAAAGAGACTTTCGCCTGCGACGGCGCTGACCGACGCACGCAATACGCGGCCCTGTGCTGGCGCCAGTCGCACGGGCGGACCGAGGTGCTGCTGGTCACCAGCCGCGAGACTGGCCGTTGGGTGATCCCCAAGGGCTGGCCCATCACTGGCCTGTCACCCGCCGATGCGGCGGCGCGAGAGGCCTGGGAAGAAGCCGGTGCAAAGGGCAAGGCCGAGGCAGAGGCTTTGGGGTTCTTCACCTATGACAAGGTGCTGGACCGCACTTCTGCCCCGGTCGAGGTGCCCTGCATCGTGGCGGTCTATGCGATGCGCGTGTCCCACCGGCAGAAGGTATTTCCCGAAGCGCGCGAGCGGCGCGTCAAATGGTTCGCGCTCGACCGCGCGGCGCTGAAGGTGGACGAACCCGAGTTGCAGACCCTGATCGCGGGCTTCTCTCCTGCGAGCTCATGAGCCATGCAGGCCCGTGAACAGGGGGCTTGAATTCGCCGCCCCGTCGCATAGCTTCGCGGCTTGGCCTTTTGGCCGCATGCGAGCTTGCCGATGATCCGTTACACCCTTCGCTGCGATCGGGACCACCGCTTCGACAGCTGGTTCCAGTCGGCCAATGCGTACGACACGCTCTCTGGTAGTCGGGCGCTTTCTTGCCCCGATTGCGGCAGTGCGCGGATCGAGAAGGCGCCGATGGCACCCGCCGTCGCCACCGCCGCCCCCCCCGCAGTCACGGCACCCACGCGCGCCGAGATGCTGGCCCGGCTGAAGCGCGAGATCGAGGCCAAGTCCGAATATGTGGGCATGAACTTTGCCACCGAAGCGCGCCGCATCCACGAGGGCGAGGCGCCAGAACGGTCGATCCATGGCGAGGCGCGGCCGGAAGAAGCAAAGAAGCTGATCGAGGATGGCGTGCCCGTGGCCCCCCTGCCCTTTACCCCCACGCGAAAGCTGAACTGATGCGCGCCATCGTGACAGGTGCGAACCGGGGCATCGGCCTTGCCCTTGTGACCGCCCTTGCCGCGCGCGGCGACCGGGTAACGGGTACGGCGCGCGGGCCGAACCCGCCGCGTGTGCCCGGTGTCACCTGGCGCCAGGTGGACGTGACAGACCCGACCGGCCTTGCCGCCCTGGCCGCCAAGGACAGCGCACCGCTCGATCTTCTGGTCTGCAATGCGGGCGTGCTGCTTGACCGCACCACCGGCCCCCTGGCCGACCGCTGGGCGGCCACACTGGCGGTCAACGTGACCGGCGTTGCGCTGACGGTCGAGGCGATGCTGCCCGCACTGCGCACGGCAAAGGGAAAGATCGCGATCATCAGTTCAAAGATGGGGTCGAGCACGCTTGCCCCGGGTGGCCACTACCTTTACCGCGCATCGAAGGCCGCCGCGCTGAACCTCGGCCGCAACCTTGCGGCAGACCTTGCGCGGGATGGCATTTCGGTGGGCGTCTACCACCCCGGCTGGGTGCAGACCGACATGGGATCGGCGGGTGCCGATATCGCACCGCCAGAATCCGCCACGGGCCTGATCGCCTGCTTTGATGCACTCTCGCTTGCCACCAGCGGCTGCTTTCAGAATTGGGAAGGCGAGGCGCTGCCGTTCTGACGCGCGCGCCTCAGCACCGTGCGGCGCGGTCGATATCGCCCGGGCGGCGGTAGGGGCCGACATCGCGCACAACGACCGCACCCCCGTCCACCCTTGCCGCCATAACACGGCGCCAACCGACATCGGGCAGGATCACCTCTGCCACGCCACCGCAATCGCGCACGGCGCTGGTGATGGCCTTGTCGCCGATCCGGTGGTTGGAAAAGCCGGGCGCGCGCGCCAGTTCCACCAATACATCGCCCTCCAGCCGCACGAACACCAGTTCGCGCGCCAGATGCGGGCGGTCCACATAGGCAATCTCGGGCCGCCCGTCGCCGTCGAAATCGCCCACGGCGGCCGGCGCAAGCCAGCGATGGCGCTGCCCGATGAAAGGGGTGGCGGCCCGCTTCCCCGCCCCGTCATAGACGGCAAGCGAGGCGCCAAGCGACATGTCGGTCTCGACCACCAGCACCTCGGCCACGCCGTCGCCGTCCAGATCGGTCACCCGTGCCGTCACATCCTCGAAGACGCGGTCGGGCGGCAGCGTGATGATCTGCACGCCGCTCGCAATGGCACCCTGCAGCAAAAGGCGCAGGCCGCCCCATTCGATGGCGTCGCCCAACACCCCATGATCGTAGCGATCGGTGGCAAGGATCAACTCTGCCGACAGCACCGGAGCCGGACCCTCTGCCTGCGCGGGTCCGGCGATCATCGCCAGCACCAGCGCCGCCGCCCGCATCAGATCTGCTTTTCCGGCATCTGCACCCGCAGCCCGTCCAGCGCATCCGTCACCTTCAACTGGCACGTCAGGCGCGAGCGCGCAGGGTCGGGCTGCCATGCGAAATCCAGCATGTCCTCTTCCATCGCGTCCTTCTTCGGCAGTTTCCCAACCCAGGCCGGATCGACATAGACATGGCAGGTGGAACAGGCACAGGCGCCGCCGCAATCGGCCTCGATCCCCGGAATGCCGTTGTCGCGCGCGCCTTCCATGACCGTCAGGCCGGTTGGCACGTCCACGACATGCTCTTTCCCGCCATGTTCCACATAGGTGATCTTCGCCATTCCCGTCCCCTTCCGCATCTTTTCGCGTTTGGTGGATAGGCCAAATTCCGCGCCATTGCCAGAGGGCGGGCGCGTGGCAAAAAGGCTTTCCCTGCGCATCATATGTTCTATATTCGTTCTTATGACCGACGCCGCCCCCCTGCCCGACTGGATGCGCGCGGCACCCGCCCCCGGTGCCTGGCCGCGCCCGCCTGCCGCCCTGCCCCATGCCCGGCTGGACGAACCGCCGGGCGGCGCGCGGGTCACGGTGGCGGGGCTCGTGCTTTTGCGCCAGCGGCCCGGCACGGCCAAGGGCGTGATCTTCATGACCCTGGAGGATGAGACGGGCGTGGCCAACGTGGTGGTCTGGGCCAAGATCTACGAACGCTTTCGCCGCGCGGTGATCTCGGGGCGGCTTTTGCGCGTCACCGGGCGGTTGCAGCGCGAGGCGGGCGTGGTGCATGTGGTGGCCGAGGGGATCGAGGATCTGTCGCCGATGCTCGACCACCTCCTTCTGCCGGGCTTTCGCACCGACGGGAACCGCGCGGGCGACCAGCCCTGATCCCTTCCGCCCCACGGGCTTTGCCGCTAGAGTTGTCACTCAGCGCCCCGCACCACGACAGGGCCCGAAAAACCGCCGAGGCCCGATGCAGCGCCCCTTCTCCTTTGCCCTTGCGCTGTCGCTTGCCGCCTGCACCCCCGCGCTGACACCGCCAAGCGAGGCTGACCTTGCCTCCGCGCTGGTTCCCCGCAGCGGCACGACCGCGCCGCCCGAACCAGCGGGCGCCTGCTGGGCCGGGGATGTAACGCCAGCCACAATCGAAACCGTCACCGAACAGGTGCTGGCCACGCCAGAGCGACGCGCGCCAGACGGCAGCCTGATCGCCGCCGCGACCTTCCGCACCGAAACCTATCAAAAGATCGTATCGGAGCGCCGCTCGGTCTGGTTCCAGACCCCCTGCCCCGATGCCTATACGGTGGCCTTCGTGGCCACGGTGCAGCGGGCGCTGAAGGCGCGGGGGCTCTATCTGCAGCCCGTCACGGGCGAAATCGACGCCCCCACCCGCGCGGCCATCCGCGCCTGGCAGCGCCCGCGCGGGCTGGACAGCGACACGCTGGCACTGGCCAGCGCCCGCGCCCTTGGGATCGTGGCAATCGACTTCGCGGCGCCCCCCGAGCCCCAAAAGACGCCATGATGCGCGAAAGGCGCCCGGTTTCCCGGACGCCTTGCCACGCACCGCCCTGATCAGGCATTACTTTTCGATCGAAAGCGCCACAAAGCGCGGGTCGCCACCCCGGCGGATCAGCAACAGCAACGACTTGCGCCCCGCCCCTTCGGCCTCGGTGATACGCTCGGTCAGATCCTTCAACGCCACCACCTTCTGCTGGCCCGCTTCGGTGATCACGTCACCCTCGCGCAG
>JBBSBE010000186.1:0-6363 GCA_038251625.1 Rhodobacterales bacterium | reverse complement strand
CGGCGCTTGATGCGTTGTCCGGTGCAGACGGTCGCCCCGGTGCGCGGGTGTCGACACTCGGGCAGGCCCTCGCACCCGTCACGGCGGCCCTGTCGCACCTGATGCGCGGTGCGCGCCCCGTCCGGTGCGTGGCCTTCGCCACGGATGACGGAGTGAACTGGGAATTGCGCTGGCCTCAGGACCGGGTGATTTCGATTGCCGATCGCCACGACGCCTCTGGCTTTGCGAACTGGACCCGGAAGGCGGGCCGGTGGCATTGCGAACCGCCCATTGCGGTGCTTGAGCGCATGCTGTTCGTCCGGGTTCACCTCGATGCCTGCAACGCGGAAAACGGCGCGATGGAGATCGCTTCCGGCAGCCATGCCGAGGGTCGTGTCAGCGAGGCGGACGCCGAAATCGTCGCTGGCCGATATGTCGGACTGACCTGCGTCGCTGGCCGTGGTGATATTCAAGTCCTGCCTATGCTGACGCTGCACCGATCGGGCCGCAGCCGATCGGGCAAACCGAGGCGGGCCCTTCGCATCGACTACGGCTGCGATGCTCTACCTGCCCCTCTTCGATGGGCTGACCTGCAGCCATGATCTTTACCTACCCGACCCTCAAGGCCCACGCCCTGTCGCTGAACCTCCCCGAGGTCACCGACACCACCGTATGGGGCCACCCCTGCCTCAAAGCGCACGGAAAGATGTGGTGCTGGTGGTCGCCCTATGTCGATGCCGCCGTCTTCAAATGCGCCCGCGACGAACGCGAGATGCTGCTGGAGGCCGACCCCGACACCTTCACCCTCCACCCCCATTACGAACCCCACGCCCTCATCCTCGTGCGCGCGGGGCGGATCGACGAGCGCTGGGCCACGGCCCGCCTCCTCCGCCAGTGGCGGGAGGCCGCGCCGAAGCGGTGGCTGAAGGCGTGGGATGCGGCGCGCGGCTAGAACCGCTCCACCCACGGCCGCACCGCCACCTCTTCCGACCAGGCCGAGCGGTGCTGGCGGGCAAGGGCAAGGTAGGTCTGCGCAATCGCATCCGGATCCAGCATCGAATCCGGTGCATCTGGCGCTTCGACCCGCCCCGGATTGCGGATGCCGCCGTCGATGTTGATCCAGGCGACATGAATGCCCTGCGGGTGCAACTCGCGCGACATCGACTGCGCAAGGCCGCGCTGCGCGAACTTGCCCATGGCGAAGGGTGCTGATTGCGGAAAACCCTTCACTCCGGCGGAGGCGCCGGTAAAGAGGATGGTACCGCGCACGCCGTCAACCGGGTCTGCCGCCAGCATGGCACGTGCGGCCGCCTGACCCACGAGGAAGGCACCAAATGCCGTCACCTCAAGCGCCGTCCGTACCCCCTCGGGCTCCAGGGTCGCGATCGGCCCGCGCGTCCGCGCAGAGGGGTTGTAGATCACGACGCGGGGCGCATCGGGCATTGCGGCGAACAGTGCGTTGACGGACGCGGGGTCTGACGCGTTGCAGGACTGGGCAATCGCCCCGGTTTCGGCGGCGAGCGGCCCCAACTTTTCCGCGTTACGCGCCGCCAGCGCCAGTCGGTACCCTTCGGCATGAAAGAGCCGCGCGAGCGAGGCTGAGAGGCCATCACCAACACCGACGATAAGCGCAAGGGGAGCAGGCATTCGCAATCCTCCAGATTGATGGACTGCAAGCCTGCCCCGCGTATTCCGCTCTGTCAAAGCGCATGGGCGCACAGGGGCCTCGCAGTTTCGGGCAGCCTGCGATCAGCCCTCACAGACAGAACCACCGCGCGCGGCCTGCGGCCCACCCTTTCGACACCCGCATCAAAGCGCATTTTCCCTTGCCAAACCACGCCCGCAACGGACGTGATTTCTGGCACGCAGCCACGAAGCGGCCTGCCCCCCTTGCGCCCCGGCACCCCGCCTCTATAACGCGGACAATTTGCGCCAAGGGGGCCCGTCATGCCGAAACGCACCGATATCCGTTCGATCATGATCATCGGTGCGGGGCCCATCGTCATCGGCCAGGCATGCGAGTTCGACTACTCCGGCGCGCAGGCCTGCAAGGCACTGCGGGAAGAGGGGTATCGGGTGATCCTCGTCAACTCCAACCCCGCGACCATCATGACCGACCCGGGGCTTGCCGACGCGACCTACATCGAGCCGATCACGCCCGAAGTCGTTGCCAAGATCATCGAAAAGGAACGCCCCGACGCGCTTTTGCCCACGATGGGCGGGCAGACGGCGCTGAATACGGCGTTGGCGCTGGATGATTTGGGGGTGTTGGCGAAATTCAACGTCGAGATGATCGGCGCCAAGCGCGCCGCCATCGAGATGGCAGAAGACCGCAAGCTTTTCCGCGAGGCGATGGACCGGATCGGCCTTGAAAATCCCAAGGCCACCATCATCGCCGCACCGAAACTTCCCACCGGCAAGTATGACATCGCCGCCGGTGTACGCGAGGCCGTGGCCGCCATCGAATACGTGGGCCTGCCCGCCATCATCCGCCCGGCCTTCACCCTTGGCGGCACGGGCGGGGGCGTTGCCTATAACCGAGATGACTATGAGGCTATCGTGCGTTCGGGGCTTGAGGCATCGCCCGTCGCGCAGGTGCTGGTGGACGAAAGCCTGCTCGGCTGGAAAGAATTCGAGATGGAGGTGGTGCGCGACCGCGCCGACAACGCCATCATCGTCTGCGCCATCGAAAACGTCGATCCGATGGGCGTGCATACCGGTGACAGCATCACCGTGGCGCCTGCGCTGACGCTGACCGACAAGGAATATCAGATCATGCGCAACGGCAGCATCGCCGTGCTGCGCGAAATCGGCGTCGAAACCGGCGGGTCGAACGTGCAATGGGCAATCAACCCCGCCGATGGCCGCATGGTGGTGATCGAGATGAACCCCCGCGTCAGCCGCTCGTCAGCGCTGGCGTCCAAGGCCACCGGCTTTGCCATCGCCAAGATCGCGGCAAAGTTGGCCGTGGGCTATACGCTGGATGAGTTGGACAACGATATCACGCGGATCACACCGGCCAGTTTTGAGCCCTCCATCGACTATGTCGTGACCAAGATCCCCCGCTTTGCGTTCGAGAAATTCCCCGGGAGCGAGCCGAACCTCACCACCGCAATGAAATCGGTGGGTGAGGCGATGGCCATCGGCCGCACGATCCACGAAAGCCTGCAAAAGGCTTTGGCATCAATGGAAACCGGTCTTTCAGGCTTTGACGAGATCGCCATCCCCGGAGCGCCCGATCCGGCAGCGGTGATCAAGGCGCTGTCGGTCGCCACACCCGACAGGATGCGCATCATCGCCCAAGCCATGCGCGAGGGGCTGACGGACGCGGATATCCAGGCCGCCACCGCCTTTGATCCCTGGTTTCTCGCCCGCATCCGCGAGATCATCGACGCAGAGGCGCAAATCCGGAAGGCGGGCATCCCCCTTGATGCCGATGGGTTGCGCAGGCTCAAGATGATGGGCTTCACGGATGCCCGCCTTGCCACGCTGACCGGCCGGGACGAGGCGCAGGTGCGGCGCGCCCGCCTCCGCCTCGGTGTTACCGCCGTCTTCAAGCGGATCGACACCTGTGCGGCCGAGTTCGAGGCGCAAACGCCCTACATGTATTCCACCTATGAGCACCCCGTCATGGGCGACGTGGAATGCGAAGCGCGGCCCTCGGGGGCCAAGAAGGTGGTGATCCTCGGCGGCGGCCCCAACCGCATCGGGCAGGGGATCGAATTCGACTATTGCTGCTGCCATGCCTGCTATGCCCTGACGGCGGCGGGCTATGAGACGATCATGGTCAACTGCAACCCCGAGACGGTTTCGACAGACTACGACACCTCCGACCGCCTTTATTTCGAACCCCTGACGCTGGAACATGTGCTGGAGATTCTGCGGGTCGAGCAGGAAAACGGCACCCTGCACGGCGTGATCGTCCAGTTCGGCGGCCAGACGCCCCTGAAGCTGGCACAAGCGTTGGCGGCGGAGGGCATCCCCATCCTCGGCACAACGCCTGATGCCATCGACCTCGCCGAAGATCGGGAGAGGTTCCAGAAGCTGCTTCACCAGTTGGGCCTGACGCAACCCGTGAATGGCACGGCCCGGTCGCGCGATGAGGCGTTCAAGGTCGCGGGCGAGGTGGGCTACCCCCTTGTCATCCGGCCATCCTTTGTCCTCGGCGGCCGCGCGATGGAGATCATTCGCGACGACGCGCAGCTTGAACGCTACATCCGCGAGGCCGTGCAGGTATCGGGCACCTCGCCCGTGCTGCTCGACAGCTACCTGTCGGGGGCCATCGAGGTTGATGTCGATGCCCTCAGCGACGGCACGAACGTGCATGTGGCGGGCATCATGGAACATATCGAAGAGGCTGGCGTGCATTCGGGCGATAGTGCCTGCTGCCTGCCGCCCCATTCGTTGACGCCCGAGACGGTCGCGGAATTGAAGCGCCAGACCGTACAGATGGCGCTTGCCCTGCATGTCGTGGGCTTGATGAACGTGCAGTTCGCCATCAAGGACGGTCAGATTTACGTGCTCGAGGTGAACCCCCGCGCCAGTCGCACCGTGCCGTTCGTGGCCAAGGCCACTGACAGTGCCATCGCCTCCATCGCTGCGCGGTTGATGGCGGGTGAGCCGCTCTCGGCCTTCCCGATGCGCCCCCCCTACCCCGCCGGCGTCGGCCCCGATACGGACCTGCCGCTGGCCGACCCCCTGACCCTCGCCAACCCCGAAACGCCGTGGTTCAGCGTGAAAGAGGCCGTATTGCCCTTCGCCCGCTTCCCCGGCGTCGATCCGCTTCTGGGGCCGGAAATGCGCAGCACAGGCGAAGTGATGGGATGGGATCGCACCTTCCCCCTGGCCTTCCTCAAGGCCCAGATGGGGGCAGGCACGCACCTCCCCGAAGAGGGCCGCGTGTTCCTGTCCGTGAAGGACAGCGACAAGACGGCGGCGCTGGCTGAGGCCGCGCGCGACCTCGTGGCAATGGGGTTCGAGATTGTGGCCACACGGGGCACCGCGAAATGGCTCGGGACGGCAGGCATTCCCTGCACCCTGGTATCCAAGGTCTATGAAGGCCGCCCCAACATCGTGGACCGCCTCAAGAACGATGACATCGCGCTGGTGATGAACACCACCGAAGGCACCCAGTCGATCAGCGACAGCCGCGATATCCGCCGTGTGGCGCTGATGGACAAGATCCCCTACTTCACGACCGCTGCGGCGAGCGTGGCTGCAGTGCAGGCGATGAAGGCACGGGGCGAGGGATACGGGGTGCGGACGCTGCAGGGGTGAGGCGCGGCCCGGATCCTGCCCGGGCGAAAACGGTCCAGTGGACCGTTTTCAGCGCCGAACGGCCCGAGGCAACGAGGGCCAGACGCAACGCTATAAGGTGGGCAATCTGCCCGCCATCGCTCACGCAACGTGGGCAGATTGCCCACCCAACGCTCGTTTCGTTTGAAGTACCTCAAGGCCTAGGCGCGCAGGTACCGTGCGCGGAGAGCGTGATAGATGAGGTGTAGGCCGGGGGCTTCGGTTCCGGGGACGGAGAGTGTGGTGGAGTGCATGGAGGTTTAGGGTTAGGCCAAACCTACAAGACGAGAAAAGCGCGAGCGGCAAAGCACACACCGCTGCCAAACAAAACGATTGCAAGTCCGAATGAAAGGTATGTCATCCAATGAAAATGGACAGCCACAGAGTAGTTGAAGTTACCATACTGGAGCTGTGTCAGGTATGCGAAAAAAAACGAAATTGGGCTGAATACTGCGCCCAAAGCGAAGAAGATCATGGCATAAACCAAGCGATCATCTGTTGATTTGGAATTTCCCAGAAATGTTAGAGCTCACAGCGCCGCTGCTCCATTGAGCAACAGACATCCTTTTAGCGCCTCGGCGACGTACTTCATGCCTTCTGCCCAATGAAACTTTGAGTCGTCGGCAGACATTTTACTCTCCATCGGGCAAACGGCTTCGCGATGTCACTGATCCAGAAAGCTCCGCAACTTCCGGCTCCGTGACGGATGCTTCAACTTCCGCAGCGCCTTCGCCTCGATCTGCCGGATCCGCTCGCGCGTCACGCTGAACTGCTGACCCACCTCTTCCAGCGTATGATCTGTGTTCATCCCGATCCCGAACCGCATCCGCAGCACCCGCTCTTCGCGCGGCGTCAGCGAGGCCAGCACACGCGTGGTGGTTTCCTTCAGGTTCTCCTGAATGGCGCTCTCCAGCGGCAGGACGGCGTTCTTGTCTTCGATGAAATCGCCGAGCTGGCTGTCTTCCTCGTCGCCGATGGGGGTTTCCAGCGAAATCGGTTCCTTGGCGATCTTCATCACCTTGCGGACCTTTTCCAGCGGCATCTGGAGTTTCTCGGCCAGCTCTTCCGGCGTCGGTTCGCGGCCGATCT
>JBBSBE010000185.1:0-6369 GCA_038251625.1 Rhodobacterales bacterium | reverse complement strand
TTGGTCGGCACTGGCATTCAGTTTCTGGAAATGGCTTTCCACCCGCGCGGCCCTCGCCTTGCGGATGGCCACGGGATCGCCTGCTTTCAGCCCCGGATTGCCGCCAACCCGTCCTTCTGCTTTTGCAGATAGCAGCCCGGCCTTGGTGCGCTCGCGGATCAGGGCCCGTTCAAACTCGGCCGCAGCGCCCAGAACTTGCAGCGTGAACTTGCCCTGAGGCGACGCCGTGTCGATTGGATCCTGTATTGACCGGAAATGCGCCCCTTTGACCTCCAGCCGCTCGATGATTTCCAATAAGTGGGAGAGCGAGCGGGCAAGCCGGTCGATCCGCACGACCACCAGAGTATCGCCAGCCCGCAGCTGATCCAGCACACGCGCCAGAACGGGCCGGGTGCGATTGCCGCCCGAGGCTTGCTCCTCGACGATTTCCACACAACCTGCGGAGCGCAGCTCCTGAACCTGGGGTAGGGCGGTTTGATCTTCGGTGGAAATACGCGCGTATCCGATGAGTGGCACGGGGCAGGGGGCCTTTTTTGCAATTGCGGATGTCAGGAGTAAACGACCGATTGTAAACGGATGCAAGGGCGCGTTCTGTGGCGCTGTCCAGCGGAACACCCTTGGTTTCCTGAGGCTGAGAGCGATCAGAGATATCTCGCAGGCAGTCGCGCGTGCGTACTATATAAGGAGTGCAGACGCACCCCGACAAAACCCTTGGGTAAGGTGCAAAAGTGCCATATTTTGCACATATGGAGCCTCAAACATCTGCCCTACATGATGATTTCGACGAACCTCCCATTGCCGCTGGAGAGGTCGATGAGACGTCAGACGACGATCTGTGGTTCCTGCCCGGTCCGATCGAAGAGGAACCCGACGATCTGCCGCCCGGGCCAAGGGCGGAACCCCGCGAGACCGCGGTTCTCGATGACTGGCGAAAGGCCGAGGCGGACCATGCTGCGCGGCTCGCCCGCGTCGCGGGCCGGCTTGGTGCGCTAGACGAGCGGCTGAAGCGAGGGCCTGGAGGCTGGCGGCACAGGCTCGCCCTGATCGAAGCGGCAGACCTGAGTTGGTTCGCGGGTGACCGCATCGGGCCAGATCGGCTGGCGCTCTGGATCTCTCTGCGCTTGTCCGGCGTCCAGGACGACACGGCGACGCTGGCGCGAGTCGGATGGGCGGCGCGGCGGCTGACGGGTGGGCCGGGTCCCGAACTGGACCTGTCTGCCTTCCTTGACCGCCGCGACCCCGAGACTCTGGACGATGAGGCCGAGCCTTTCGCAGATCGAGCGGGCGGTTGGCTCGGCCTCATGGCGCAAGCCGCCGATCTTCACCCGATCACACGCGCCGGCATGGGCTTTCACGTCTGGAGCTTGGCGGGTCTAGGGCAGCACGGCGACAGGATGGAAGCGGCAGTCACCGCGGCGCGGATCGCGGCCAGTGAAGGGAGAGGGGCAGTCTTTGCGCCTTTGGCCATGGGCGGGGCAGGGGGGTTACGCGCCGGTGGTCCACCGGCTGACCGTCTCGCGCGGTGGATTGACGGCATGGAGACGGCATGCCTGACCGCGACGCGCCACCTCGACGATATCGAGGCATGGTCGATGCGGGCGGAAACGGAGATGGCGCCGCTTTCGGGAAAGACGCCGCCTGCTCTCCGCTCTGTGCTGACGGAATGGCCACTCGTCTCTGCCCCGATGGCCGAGGCCTTGACTGGCAACAGCCGCGCCGCAGTCCAGCGCAACCTCGCTTGGATGGAGGTGCGGGGCTTGATCCGTGAGGTGACAGGGCAGGGGCGGTATCGGATGTGGCGCGCAGCGACCTGAACATCGATGCTTACCCAAGCCCTGCGGCCTAAAAGCTAAGCGCATTGTTAGTCCCAAGCGCACTGTTAGTGCCCATCGCGGCCAGGCGCTTGGCCCAGAGAATCCGACCACATCTCCGAGCGCTATCGATAAACACAAGGCAAGCGGCAATCATTTTTTCGGTGCAATGATGGCCGAGCCGACTCGAGTACGCACTTCAATCCCTTCGGCCTCTACGGCACGGACGATGGCCAAGAGATCCTGTCGTGCGGCATGAAGCTGATCAATCAGCGTGATGACGATATCGAGCGCGTGTTCATCCAGCTCCAGATCGTCGGTCAACTCGCACAGCAACCGCAAGCGGGCGAAGTCGACCTGGCGGAAGGAGTGTGCCGAGGAGTTCTCGGTCTCCTGGCGCAATGGAATGACCAGTTGGGTTTCAATAAAGGCGAACAGACGAGTGCGCGTCAGCCCCGGAATGGCGGCAAGCACTTCATCCTCGGTCAGATGCTCAGTCATGATGCAGCCTCGTTCAGCAATTCAGCGCGCGGGTCGTGGGAATGGTTCTTGCGCCAGTCAGTCAGGAAATCGCGCAAGGCGTCGTCGATCACGGGCGGTGCCATGATCTTTAATTCGACAAGCTGATCACCGGCTGCCTTGCTCGACATAACGGGCACACCACGTCCACGCAGTCGAAGCACCCGGCCGGAACTCACACCTTTTGGAACCGTCAGGCTGACAGGTCCCGAAATAGTTGGGGCAGTGACCTTTGCCCCGAGGACCGCCTCGTCAATGGTGATGGGCAACGTCACAAGGATGTCGTCGCCCTCGCGCCTGAATACCGAATGCGTGCGCACTGAAAGGGTGATCAGCGCGTCACCCGCTGGGCCGCCGCCATGGCCCGGCCCGCCCTTACCACGCAGGCGCAGGGTCTGGCCGTCCTGCGACCCCTGCGGTATCCTTACCGCGATGTTCTCTCCCTCCGGCAAGGTGATGCGCATCTCGCCGCCACGCACCGCATCCAGAAATGGCACCTCCAGCATGAAGCGAAAGTCAGGGCCGGGCATGGGGAAACCACGATCGCCGAAATCCCCGCCGCCTTGGCGCGTTCGCTGGCGCAGGATCTCTGCGAAGATGTCGGCCGGATCGCCATGTGTCTCAAAGCCTTGCCGTTGCTGGTAGGGGTTGTCTCCGGCTTCGGCAAAGTCGCGGTAGTATTGGCGCTGCGGGCGTTCTGTGCCCGACGCATCAATCTCGCCCGCATCAAAGCGGGCACGGGTAGCAGGATCCTTCAGCAGGTCGTGGGCGGCGGCAATTTCCTTGAACCGCGCTTCAGCTCCGGCATCGTCGGGGTGCAGATCTGGGTGGCTGGTGCGCACCAGCTTTCGGTAGGCTTTCTTGATGTCGTCCGCTGTGGCGGATTTGGTAAGGCCAAGTGCGCCATAGGGATCAATCGTCATCCATCAACCTTCCCTTTTCGGCAAGACCACGAGTATCCTTCTTTTCATGAAAATGCCCGGTCGGTCTCTGATGCAGATCAGGGCGGCGAATAAAGTGTCAGGTTGCAGGCTAAGAGCGAAATCTGCTTTCAGCTGTCGTGGAACGCCTGCTTGAGAGCTTGACGGATGTGGCACGTTCATTGCTTCGAAGATGAACAACTCCGGCCACCCGCCGCATTGTGGTCTGCTATTGTGCAAATTGATAAACAACTCGACGGACCGTTCCCCGGAAGTACGGCCGCTCACCCTGCGGCGTTATCCACGCCACCTCCCCATAAAACGGGACCGTCATCCCATCCTGAACCCGGTAGTCCCGGAATCGGCCTTCCCATGGCATCATGACTGTCTCGCTCCCCACCAGCGCACCGCGCGCTTCGATACGGATGCCTGACACCAACCCATCCTCGCCAAAGCGGAACAGCATGATCAGCGTGATCGACCCTTCTGTAAGCGTCGCTTGCGCCGACGCATCATCCACGGGTTGCCAAGTGACGCCTTGCCCGGGCAGCAGGACGGTCGGATACCAGACGCTTTCCGCAAGCCAGCGCATCAGTTCACCCCGAGCGATCTCGCCCTCGCCCTGAACAGTGCCCAGCGAGAAAAGCCCGAAAAGCGCAGGCGTGAGCACACCAGTCCCAGCTACATAGGCATCGTGCACACGAACGGGCATGCCGGGAAACAACGCAATTCGGCCGTTCCAGACAAAACCCGGGCGATTGGCAATGACACGCTGATTGGAGGTGAACGGCCTCCATTGTGGTGCATCAAGGCTCATGTTGAACATGCCTTCGAGCCCGATATCGACCGATCGGACCATCGGCTGGCCGTCGGTCAAAACCCGCTCGAAGTATCGCCTGACCGGGGCGGGAAGGTCGGCGATCACGCTAGCATCGTAGCGCAGGGCACCATCCGCAATTTCAGCTGCGTCGAGCTGTGCGACAAGCACACGCGTTGCTGCTTTCCAGCGCCACGCACCAAAGGCCACGATACCGCCGTAGAGGATCGCGACCAGGATCAGCGCAGCTGCGGTCCATTTCAGAATGTTCATTGCATTACCTTTCGGGGCCGGACGGATTCGGTGGCAAGGTCATGTCCACGATGTCGTTGCGCACCAGAAAGCGCCCCTGAAAGCGGATGGGCACCGGGGCGCCCGAGAATGGCTGCTCGGGCGAGCCCGGGAGTTGGGCGTGAATGTGCAGATGCGGCTCGCCGGTTTCACCTGAATTGCCGACCTCCCCGATCTGCTGACCCACAGTGACACTATCGCCTGTCATGACCCGCACGCTGCCCTGACGAAAATGACCGAGCAGGATATCGATCCGGTCGCAGCGCAGAAGGACATGGTTGCCGGCCGGATAGCCTTCGTCGACCAGGGGCACCGTCATGTCGGGGCGGTCATTAACTGCCGTAACGACCTCGCCTGCGCACGGCGCAAGCACGGGTGTACCGAAGATGGCATAGGCCGAAGGGTCGGAAGGCTGGATGCCAGTGGTGCGAACCCCCAGCGATTGACGGCGACAATGTCGACGCCATAGCCACTGCCACAAAACCCCGCGTGCAAGGGATGCGAGGGGTCAATCAGCGCCGCATGCGCATTGATCGATGGTGACGCGCCGCCGTTGGCAACAAGATAGATCCCGGAGGCAAGTGGCCAGCCAAGGTCGATCACTTGCCCTTCGGGGGTCTGACGCGCCGAAATCGATGCCCATGATTGAGTTCCGGAGTAAGCGGCGATTGCGACGAGGACTACAACCGGCAAGTATCCGACACGGCTGGTGGGCAAGATGGGTCTGGCTGGCGCCCGGATCAGGTGCCAAGCTACGGCGGCAATGAGCGACAGAGCCAGCAGATATGGCACCCACCATGGCGGAAACACCCATACGCCCTGCAAGGCCACCAGCAGGATCAAGAGAGCGGCGGCAAGCGAAAGCAGCCAGAATCCGGACAGATTGCGCGGTGGCAAAAGCACCATCCAGAGGACCAGTGCCAAGGGCAAAAGTGTTTGCAGGACGTAGATGGCTATCATGTTGGATTGCCCGCCACGGCTGTATGCGGACCAAGTTTCAGCATCACAGCGGCCGTGAGCAGCATCACAAGCCCGATGACGATCGTATAGGATCTTGCATCGCTGCCTGTGGGCATAACCGGCAACACCAACGCCGACCAATTGATTGCGCCGTGCAGCAGGATTGCGGGTAAGACGCTGAACTGCGTGTTCACGGACAGCCGAGCAAATATCACCGACAACGCGACAGTGCTTGCCAGAAACAGCCCCATCGGCAATTCAGCCTGCGCTGTGCCTGGCATCCAGAACAACGGCAGGTGCCATAGCCCCCAGACGACGCCAATCATGACCGCCGCCCACCGCCAGCCCAATAGGGTTGTCAGCGCGGGCAGTGCGTAGCCGCGCCAGCCGAATTCCTCCCTCAAGGGGCCACCAAGAACCGTGATGACAGCGAATTGCGCGATGATGATCAGAATCGGACCCTGAACGGGCATTTGGGGTATCGTGCCACCGAGCACAGCATGGAGCCCGAGCGCGGTTCCCATCGCCAGCGGTGCGGCAAACAACGCAAGGGCATACCAACCCCATCCAAGTCGCCAGCGCAGGCACCGTCTGAGCCAGTGCGCGAAGCCTGCCTTTCCCTCGAAGGCCAGAACCGTGACGAAAGCTGCCACGCCCGGCCCAACGGCAGACGCCAGCAACAGTGCCCCGCTCAGGCGCGGCGCTGAAGGGCCGATCAGAGTGACGACCGCCCATAACCCCCATGTCCATCCGAAGGTCAGCGCGAAAAAAGCCAGAAGTGGTAATGGCTGAGTGGTAGCGCCATGCGATCCGTCCACTAGCTCGTGACCAGACGTTGTCGGGACAACCATTAAAGCATCACCGCATCTACTGGCTTGCGTGCCAAGAACGGCATCGGGGCGGCGCGTCCGAACCGCATCACGATGTCGGGCCTGCGCCCCGGCAATCCCACCAGCGCCGCCAGATCGGCCCGCAGTCCGGGCACCTCCACCGGCTGGTTGATGTGGGCTGTTTTCAGCCCCAGTGCCGTTGCCTGCAAGGCGAACCGTTG
>JBBSBE010000184.1:0-6389 GCA_038251625.1 Rhodobacterales bacterium | reverse complement strand
GTTTACGACAACATCGCCTCTCCGCTTCGCCTGTTGGGCAAATCCGCGCCCGAAATTGACGCGATGGTGAAGAAGGCCGCCGACCTGATGCGCCTCACCCCCTTCCTCGCCCGCAAGCCGCTCGAACTGTCCGGCGGCCAGCAGCAGCGCTGCGCCCTCGCCCGCGCGCTGGTCAAGGAGGCGGGCCTCGTCCTTCTCGACGAACCCCTCGCCAACCTCGATTACAAACTGCGCGAAGAGTTGCGCGCCGAGATCCCGCGCATCTTTGAAGAGGCGGGCTCGATCTTCGTGTACGCCACTACCGAACCCGAAGAGGCGCTTCTGCTCGGCGGCAACTGCGCCACCCTGTGGGAGGGCCGCGTGACGCAGTTCGGCCGCACCCCCGATGTCTATCGCAAGCCCGTCGATGCCACGACCGCCCGCGTCTTTTCCAACCCGCCGATGAACTTCCTGCAAGTGTCGAAAACCGGGTCGCGCCTGATGTTCGGCGACGGGCAATCGACAGACGCCAAGGGCGGCCTCGCCTCCCTGCCCGACGGCCGCTACCTTGCCGGTTTCCGCCCCAACCACCTCAACATCCACCGCCCCCCGGGCGAGGCTATGGAATTCAGCACCCGCCTTGCGGTGTTCGAAATCACCGGGTCAGAAACCTTCGTCCACCTCGATCATCACGGCGCGCGCTGGGTGGGCCTTGTCCATGGCGTACACGAGTTGCAGATCGGGGCCGAACAGCCCGTCTTCCTCGACCCCGCCCATGTCTATGTCTTTGCCGAAGGCGGCGCGCTTGTCGCACCCGCGCCCTATGCGATGGCTGCCTGACCATGGCAAAGATCACCCTCGACAACCTCGCCCATTCCTACCTCAAGGCCCCGAAGTCCGAGGCTGACTTCGCGCTGAAAGAGCTGAACCACGATTGGACGGATGGCGAGGCCTACGCGCTTCTCGGTGCCTCGGGCTGCGGCAAGTCCACGCTTCTCAACATCATCTCGGGCCTTCTGCGCCCCAGCCAGGGCCGCATCCTCTTTGACGGGCAGGACGTGACAGATGCGCCCACCGCCGCGCGCAACATCGCGCAGGTGTTCCAGTTCCCCGTGGTCTACGACACGATGACGGTGCGCGAAAACCTCGCCTTTCCTCTGCGCAACCGGGGCAGCGATCCGGCCTATGTCGCGCGGCGGGTCGAGGCGATTGCCGCGATGATCGGGATGGAGGCCACGCTCGACCGCAAGGCGCGTGGCCTGACCGCCGACGCCAAGCAGAAGATCAGCCTTGGCCGCGGCATGGTGCGCGAGGATGTGAACGCGCTTCTGTTCGACGAACCCCTCACCGTCATCGACCCCCACATGAAGTGGGAGTTGCGCACGCAACTGAAGGCGCTGCACCACGAATTTGGCCACACCATGATCTACGTCACGCACGACCAGACCGAAGCGCTGACTTTCGCCGACAAGGTGGTGGTGATGCACGATGGCCGCGTGGTCCAGATCGGCACGCCAGAGGAACTCTTTGAGGCGCCCGCCCATACTTTCGTCGGCTACTTCATCGGCTCGCCCGGCATGAACGTGATGCCCGCCCGCGTGGACGGAAACAGCGCCTATATCAACGGCACCACCGTGCCGCTCGGGTCGCACTACACACCCATGGCAGGCAAGGTGGAAATCGGCATCCGCCCCGAATACGCGCGCCTTTCCGCGACCGAAGGTCTGCCCGTCAAACTGCGCCGCGTGGAAGATGTGGGTCGCCACAAGATCGTGCGCGCCGAATGTTTCGGCCAGCCCATCAACATCATCGCGGGCGAGGCGGAAAGCATCGGGCCAGACCTGACGCGCGTCGTCTTCGATCCCGCACGCATCAACGTCTATGCCGACGACTGGCGCGTGGAAGGAAGGGCTGCCTGATGGAAAAGACCGTCAATCAGAAAGCCTGGTTCCTTGTGCTGCCCGTCCTTGTGCTGGTGGCATTTTCTGCGGTCATCCCGCTGATGACAGTCGTAAACTACTCGGTGCAGGACACGTTCGGAAACAACCAGTTCTTCTGGGCCGGCCTCGAATGGTTTGACGAGATGCTGCACTCAAGCCGCATGTGGGATGCGCTGGGGCGGCAGGTCATCTTTTCCGCCATCATCCTCGCCATCGAGGTGCCGCTGGGCATCGTCGTGGCGCTGAACATGCCGAAAAAGGGCGTCTGGGCATCGGTCTGCCTTGTCCTGATGGCGCTGCCGCTCCTGATCCCCTTCAACGTCGTGGGCACGATCTGGCAGATCTTCGGGCGCGCAGATATCGGGCTTCTGGGCTACACGCTGGACAGGCTCGGCATTCCCTACAACTACACGCAGGATGCGCTGGCCGCCTGGATCACCGTCATCGTGATGGACGTTTGGCACTGGACGTCGCTGGTGGCGCTTCTGGCCTACGCGGGCCTGCAATCCATCCCCGACGCCTATTATCAGGCCGCCAAGATCGATCAGGCCAGCCGCTGGGCGGTGTTCCGCTACATCGAACTGCCAAAGATGCAGGGCGTTCTGATGATCGCGATCCTCCTGCGCTTCATGGACAGCTTCATGATCTACACCGAGCCTTTCGTCGTCACCGGCGGCGGCCCCGGCAACTCGACCACGTTCCTGTCCATCGACCTTGTGAAGATGGCACTGGGGCAGTTCGACCTTGGCCCCGCAGCGGCCTTCAGCCTGATGTATTTCCTCGTGATCCTGCTGATTTCCTGGGTGTTCTACACCGTGATGACGAACCTCGACAAAAGGGATGGCGTGTGATGACCGCAATCGCAACCGCCCGACCGCGCGCCGGGGTGCGCATCAACGGCCGCGCCGTGGTGATGGTGCTCTACCTCACCTTCCTGCTGCTGCCGATCTACTGGCTCATCAACATGAGCCTGAAGACGAACACCGAGATTCTCAGCACCTTCTCGCTCTGGCCGAACGACCTGACCTTCGCCAATTACAGGACCATCCTCACCGACCCGTCCTGGTACATGGGTTACGTGAATTCCCTCATCTATGTCCTTATGAACACGGTGATTTCCCTCACCGTCGCCCTGCCCGCCGCCTATGCCTTCAGCCGTTACAGCTTCATGGGCGACAAGCACCTCTTCTTCTGGCTGCTCACCAACCGCATGGCACCGCCCGCCGTCTTCGCGCTGCCCTTCTTCCAGTTCTATTCGTCCATCGGCCTTTTTGACACGCACATCGCCGTGGCCCTCGCGCATTGCCTGTTCAACGTACCTCTGGCCGTCTGGATCCTCGAAGGCTTCATGCGCGGCGTGCCCAAGGAAATCGACGAGACGGCCTATCTTGACGGCTACAGCTTCCCCCGCTTCTTTACCCGCATCTTCATACCGCTCATCTCGTCCGGCATCGGGGTCGCCGCGTTCTTCTGCTTCATGTTCAGTTGGGTGGAGCTTCTGCTTTCCCGCACCCTGACGGCGGTGAACGCCAAATCCATCGCCGCCACCATGACCCGCACCGTCAGCGCATCGGGGCTTGACTGGGGCGTGCTGGCCGCAGCGGGCGTGCTGACCATCGTGCCGGGTGCCCTCGTGATCTACTTCGTCCGCAACTACATCGCCAAGGGCTTCGCCCTGGGGAGGGTCTGACCATGTCCTGGATGGCCTGGACCACCCCCACCGCGATCTTCTTCGCCGTCATCGCCACGCTTCTGGTGATCTTCACCGTGCTCGCGATCCGCTACCCCGAAACCCCGCGCACCGGGATCCTGCAGATCGAAACCACCCGGGGCGACCGGCTTTTCATCACGCTTCTGGGCTCGGCCTTCATCAATCTGGGCTGGCTCTACGCCGGGGCCAGCCCGCAATGGGCCGCCCTCATCCTTTGCGCGGTCTATGCCGCAGCGGTGTTCCGCTGGGTCTAGACCGCCACCACCGCCGCGCTCGGGAGGCGCGGCGATACGTCCAAAACGGTTCATCAAGGGAGGAACACCATGAACCTGCGCTATACCTCAACCACCGCGATGGCGGCAGCGCTGATGCTGCTGACCGGACCGGCCTTTGCGGACATGGAGGCGGCGAAAGCCTTCCTCGATTCCGAAGTGGGCGACCTGTCGACGCTGTCTCGCGCCGATCAGGAAGCCGAGATGCAGTGGTTCGTCGACGCAGCCAAGCCCTATGCGGGCATGGATATCAAGGTCGTCTCGGAAACCATCACCACGCATGAATACGAAAGCAAGGTGCTGGCCCCGGCCTTCACCGCCATCACCGGCATCAAGATCACCCACGATCTGATCGGCGAAGGCGACGTGGTGGAAAAGCTGCAAACGCAGATGCAGTCGGGCGAAAATATCTATGACGCCTACATCAACGACAGCGATCTGATCGGCACACACTGGCGCTATCAGCAGGCCCGCATCCTTGACGACTGGATGACCGGCGAAGGCAAGGACGTCACGAACCCCGGCCTCGACGTGGCCGACTTCATCGGGACGAAGTTCACCACCGCCCCCGATGGCAAGCTCTACCAACTGCCCGACCAGCAGTTTGCGAACCTTTACTGGTTCCGCTACGACTGGTTCAACGACCAAAAGACCAAGGACGATTTCAAGGCCAAGTACGGCTACGATCTCGGCGTGCCGCTGAACTGGTCGGCCTATGAGGATATCGCCGCATTCTTCACCGGGCGCGACATGTCCTATGCGGGCGGCCCGGCCACCGGCGTCTATGGCAACATGGACTATGGCAAGAAGGACCCCTCGCTCGGCTGGCGTTACACCGATGCGTGGATGTCCATGGCTGGCATGGGCGACGTGGGCGAACCGAACGGCCTGCCGGTCGATGAATGGGGCATCCGCGTCAACGAAAACTCGCAGCCCGTGGGCTCTTGCGTCACGCGCGGCGGCTCGACCAACGACGCGGCAGCAGTCTATGCCGTGACCAAGGCCATCGACTGGCTGCAGAAGTACTCGCCCCCCACCGCCGCAGGCATGACCTTCGGCGAAGCGGGTCCGGTACCTGCCCAGGGCTCGATTGCCCAGCAGATGTTCTGGTACACCGCCTTCACCGCCGACATGGTCAAGCCCGGCCTGCCGGTGATGAACGACGACGGCACGCCCAAGTGGCGCATGGCGCCGTCGCCGCACGGGGCCTACTGGCAAGATGGCCAGAAGGTCGGCTACCAGGACGCAGGATCGTGGACGTTGTTGAAATCCACCCCGGTGGACCGCGCCCAGGCCGCATGGCTTTATGCGCAATTCGTGGTCTCGAAGACGGTGGACGTGAAGAAATCACACGTCGGCCTTACCTTCATCCGCGAGAGCACGATCCAGGACAAGTCCTTCACCGAGCGCGCACCGCAGCTTGGTGGCCTGATCGAGTTCTACCGGTCGCCCGCGCGCGTCCAGTGGTCGCCCACAGGGACGAACGTGCCGGACTACCCAAAGCTCGCGCAGCTTTGGTGGCAGAACATCGGCGATGCCATGTCGGGGGCAAAAACCCCGCAAGGTGCGCTGGATGCGCTGTGCGAAGAGCAGGAAAAGGTGATGGAGCGGATCGAGCGGTCGGGCGTCCAGGGCGATATCGGCCCCAAGATGAACGAACCGCAGGACGCGCAGATCTGGCTTGATGCCCCCGGCGCGCCGGTGGCCAAGCTCGAAAACGAAAAGCCTGCAGGCGAAACGATCAGCTATGACGAGCTGATCAAGTCCTGGAACTGATCTGACAGGAAGGGGGCGGAACGCGTGTTCCGCCCCTTTCTACATCCCTGCGATCGTCACCCCTGACGGGTTGGTGAAAATGACCGTTTTCTTCAATAATGCCGGATGCCAAAACCGATAAGCTGATGGCGACCATCAGCTTGAGGCAAAGCCGGCACCCTGGGGCTACCGCCCGCGCCCGCTTGAGCCTTCATGACGGATGATCATCAGGTTTATCAAGGAAAACAAAGCCATGACGACGCCCCGATACGCCCTGCCTGCCCTGTCCGTCCATACCCTCGGGCTCATGCTCATCTCGGGTTTCGTCGCCACTGTGGCGTTCGATTTCTGGGGGCAGGTCATCAGCCCCGGCTTGGGTTTTGCGAACCTGTCGCCGCATGGATTGGCCAAAAGCCTGCTCGGCACGTTTGGTTTGCCGAACAATGATTTCGCGGGCTACTTCCTGCATTTCTACCTTGTCGGCCAGATCGGCTATCCCGTCGGCTGGCTCTTCATCTTCGCGCCGCTCTGGGGCCGTGTGGTCGGTTCCACGCATTGGTTCCTACCCGGTGCGATCTATGGCTTCGGGATCTTTCTCTTTGCCATCGGTGGCATCACCGCCATCGCGGGGTTGCCGCTGTTCCTCGATTTCACCGGCATCACGTGGGTCGCGCTTGTCGGGCACGTGCTCTATGGCATCGTGCTGGTTGCCGTGCTGCAAGTGATCGACCG
>JBBSBE010000183.1:0-6389 GCA_038251625.1 Rhodobacterales bacterium | reverse complement strand
TGATCTGGCGGGCCATCGTGGCGCTGACCATCGCTTATTCGGCCTTTCTGGCCGAGGTGTTCCGGGCGGGCCTGTTGTCGGTCGACCGGGGGCAGGTCGAAGCGGCGCAGGCCTTGGGCCTTGGCGGGTGGCAGAGGTTTCGCCACATCGTGGCGCCGCAGGCGTTTCGCACCATCCTGCCGCCCCTTGGCAATGATTTCGTTGCAATGGTGAAGGATTCGAGCCTCGTGTCGGTGCTGGGTGTGTCGGATGTGACGCAGCTTGGGAAGGTGACGGCGGCGGGGAACTTCCGGTACTTCGAGACCTATAACGTGGTGGCGCTGGTGTATCTGACGCTGACCATCGGCCTTTCTCTGCTGCTGCGCAGGCTCGAGGCGCATCTGCGTGCCAAGGACGCGCGTTGAACTGGGATCGTGGCAGGCTACTTTTCCAGTCTCATCAGGAGGGATGTTCCATGAAACGACTGATCGCCGCCGCCTTTCTTGCCGCGCTGCCCATGGCCACGCTTGCGCAGGATACGCCTTCGCCCGCCGGGGCCATGGCGTATATCGTATCGCCCGGCGATGGGACAGAAGTGTCAAGCCCGGTGACCGTTGTCTTTGGCCTCAATGGCATGGGCGTGGCACCGGCCGGGGTGGAGAAGGAAAACACCGGCCACCACCATCTGCTGATCGACCGCCCGATCTTCGGGATGGGCGAATTCGGGGCGGAAGAGTTTACGCTGGCGATCCCCAATGACGAGCACAACCGCCATTTCGGCGGCGGGCAGACGGAAGTGGTGCTGGAGCTGCCGCCGGGGCTGCACACGCTGCAACTGGTGCTGGGCGATCAGGGGCACGTGCCCCATGTGCCCCCGGTGATGTCCGAGCGCATCACCATCATGGTGAAGTAGGCGCGGGTGGTGGCGTTTTGGGGGTTTCATACCCCCAAACCCCCGTGGGATACTTGCAGACGGAAGACGCCGCGCGCGGCCCTTGTGGCGCGCATGCGACGCCTTGATCCTGATCACCTGAGGAGTGCGCCATGACCAATCCGCTGCTGGCCAAATGGGACGGTCCCTTCGGGCTGCCGCCGTTCAACGCGATTGCAGACGCCGATTTCGGCCCTGCCTTCGACGCGGCACTGACGGAGGCGCGCGCGCATGTGGCCGCGATTGCGGATGCCGCCGATGCGCCGACCTTTGCCAATACCGTGGGTGCGATGGAGGAAGCAGAAGCGCTGCTCGACCGCGTGTCGGGGGTGTTCTACAATCTGGCAGGCGCCGACAGCACCGAGGCGCGTGAAGCGCTGATGCGGGATCTGGCGCCCAGGATGAGCGCCTTCCAGTCAGAAGTGATGGCAAACACGGCCCTTTTCGCCCGCATTGAGGCGGTGTGGGAGGCGCGCGAAGGCCTTGGGCACGAAGAACTGCGCGTCCTTACGCTTTACCGGCGGATGTTCGTGCGCGGGGGTGCGATGCTTGATGGCAGGGATGCGGACAGGTTGGCGGCGGTGAAATCACGGCTGGCCGTGCTGGGCACGCAGTTCGGCCAGAACCTGCTGGCGGAAGAGCGGGGTTGGTCGATGGATCTGGCCGAGGCCGATCTGGAGGGCCTGCCCGATTTCGTGGTCGAGGCCGCGCGCGCGGCGGGGGAAGAGCGCGGCGCCAAAGGGCCGGTGGTCACGCTGAACCGGTCGCTGATCACGCCGTTCCTGCAATTCTCGCCCCGCCGGGAGCTGCGGCAGAAGGCTTACGAAGCCTGGGTGGCGCGGGGTGCCAACGGAAACGACCAAGACAACCGCGCGATTGCGGCAGAAATTCTGGCGTTGCGGCAGGAGCGCGCGACCCTTCTGGGCTATGCCAGTTTTGCCGATTTCAAGCTGGAGCCGGAGATGGCCAAGACGCCCGCAGCGGTGCGGGAGTTGCTGATGCGCGTCTGGGTGCCTGCGCGGGCGAAGGCGCTGGAGGATGCGGCGGTGCTTGAGGCGCGGATGGCGGCGGATGGGATCAACGGGCCGCTGGAGGCGTGGGACTGGCGCTATTATTCCCAGGCGCGGCGTGCGGCGGAGCATGATCTCGATGAAGCGGCGCTGAAGCCCTACCTGTCGCTTGACGCGATGCTGGGCGCGATGTTCGACTGTGCCACGCGGCTGTTCGGCCTTGCCTTCAAGCCGCTCGACGTGCCGATGTATCATCCCGATGCGCGCGCTTGGGAGGTCACGCGCGGTGGGGCGCATGTGGCGGTCTTCATCGGGGATTACTTCGCACGCGGGTCCAAACGATCCGGCGCATGGTGTTCGGCGATCCGTGGGCAGAAGAAGGCGGGCGGGGATCAGCGGCCTGTGGTGGTGAACGTTTGCAACTTCGCCAAGGGCAACCCGTGCCTCTTGTCCTGGGATGATGCGCGCACGCTTTTCCACGAATTCGGCCACGCCCTGCATCAGATGCTGTCAAACGTGACCTATGGGTTCGTAGCGGGCACGAACGTGGCGCGCGATTTCGTGGAACTGCCGTCGCAGCTTTACGAACACTGGCTGGCCGTGCCGCAGGTCCTTGAGGCCCACGCGCGGCATTGGAAGACGGGCGAGCCGATGCCCGCCGACATGCGTGCGCGCCTCCTTGCGGCTTCGACCTACGACCAGGGGTTTTCCACGGTCGAGTTTGTGTCCTCGGCGCTGGTGGACCTTGATTTCCACGAAGGTGCGCCGCCCGCCGACCCCATGGCGCGGCAGGCCGAGGTGCTGCAGGCGCTGGGCATGCCGCACGCGATCCGGATGCGCCACGCGACGCCCCATTTCGCCCATGTGTTTTCGGGCGACGGCTATTCGGCGGGATACTACAGTTACATGTGGTCCGAAGTGATGGACGCCGATGCCTTTGCGGCCTTCGAAGAGGCAGGCAATCCGTTCGATCCCGCGCTGGCGAAAGCGCTGGAAACGAACATTCTGTCGGCTGGCGGGTCGGAAGAGGCTGACGTGCTCTACACCCGGTTCCGGGGGCGGATGCCGGGGGTAGAGGCGCTCTTGCGCGGGCGGGGGCTGCTGGACGCGGCCTGAGAGGGCGCGCGCTCCGCGCCCCGTCAGTTCCCCAAACGGAAGATTTCAGCGGGCGCGAAGCCTGCCCGGCGGCACGGCGAACGCCTTGCGGAACGCGCGCGTCAGCGTCGAGGGTGAGGAAAAGCCGGTGCGCAGCGCGATTTCCGCGATCGGGTGGTGCGTGTCGATGGCCATGCGGCGGGCAGCGGCGAGCCGCAGGCCAAGCGCATAGGCACCGGGGGTGGTGCCGAGCGTTTCCTTGAAGAGCGTCTCTAACCGACGGGGGGACAGGCCGAGTGCGGCGGCAGTCGCCGAGGCCGGTTCGGGGGCATCGATGCGCGCCTCCATCCGGGCGATTGCGGCCGCGACGCGGGGGTCAAGGCGCGGGTCGGGCGCGATCTGGGGGTCGCTGCCGGGCCGGGTCGCCGTGACAAAGCTGGCCGCCACCTGCCGCGCAAGAGGTGCCCCGTGCCGCGCGGCGATGAGGTGCAGCATCAGGTCTTGCGCCGGGGCGGCGCCACCGGCACTGGCGCGGGTACGGTCGATCACGAAACGGTCGGGAACGACATCGATGGCTGGATGTGCCGCGGCAAGGTCTTCCAGGTCCTCCCAATGGACGGTGGCGCGGTGACCATCCAGAAGCCCCGCGCGCGCCAGCACCCATGGACCTGCGTCGATGCCGCCGATCAGCGCGAAACGGGGTGCGAGGCGGCGAAGCTCGCGGATCAGCGGGGCAGTGGCAACCTGGCTTTGCCGGTATCCCGCGATCACCATCAGAATATCGGCGCCCTGCGCGGCCCCGATTGCGCCGGTGACGGGCAGGTCGATCCCGCAGGTCAGGGGCACAGGTCGCCCATCGGGCGAGACGACGCGCCAGTGAAACCCTTCGCGGCCCAGATGCCGGTTGGCCGAGCGCAGGGGATCGAGGACGGAAGCCACCTCAAGGATCGAGGCCTGCGGCAGCACGAGCGCCGCGAGGGACAGGGGTGCGCGGGAAGGCACGAAAGGATTTGCATTTTCCGTCATCAGGATTTCGTAAACTGCATAGCGCGGGCGCGCAATCCGGCTAGGCTGTCGCCAAAAGGGAGGGACACAAATGCCGCTGGCCATGAATCGCGAGGTCTTCATCACCTGTGCCGTGACCGGTTCGGGCGGGACGCAGGATCGCAGCCCGCACGTGCCCCGGTCGCCGCAAGCCATCGCTGAAAGCGCCATTGCAGCCGCCAAGGCCGGGGCGGCGGTGGTACATTGCCACGTGCGCGACCCCGAGACGGGGGCACCCACGCGTGACCCCGCGCTGTTCCGCGAGGTGACAGAGCGCATCCGGGACAGCGCCACCGATGTGGTGCTGAACCTGACCGCCGGGGTGGGCGGTGACATGCTGTTTGACAGCACCGAGACGATGAACCGCATGTCGCAACGGTCCGACATGGCCGGCGCGGAGGAGCGGGTGGCCCATGTGGTGGAATGCCGCCCCGAGATCTGCACGCTCGACTGCGGCACGATGAACTTTGCCGAAGCCGATTACGTGATGGTCAACACGCCGGGCATGTTGCGAGACATGGCCGGGAGGATGACCAAGGCCGGGGTGCGGATCGAGATCGAGGCGTTCGACACCGGGCATCTGTGGTTCGCCAAGCAACTGGTGCAGGAAGGGGTGATCCCGCATCCGGTGCTGGTGCAGCTTTGCATGGGCGTGCCGTGGGGGGCGCCTGATGACCTCAACACCTTCATGGCGATGGTGAACAATGTGCCCGCCGACTGGAACTGGAGCGGGTTTTCCATCGGACGGAACCAGATGGCCTATGTCGCGGCCTCGGTGCTGGCGGGGGGCAATGTGCGGGTGGGGCTGGAGGATAACCTCTGGCTCGAAAAGGGCGTGATGGCCACGAACGCGCAGCTGGTAGAGCGGGCGGTGGGGATCATAAGTGCTATGGGCGCGCGGGTCATCACGCCAGCGGAGGTGCGCGCGCGGCTGAAGCTGGAGAAGCGGGCGCCGACAGGGAGGTAGCGATGGAAAAGGTCAAGTTCACGGCAATGAAGGACGGGGACCGCGAGGATTACGCGCTTCTTGACCATCTGGAGCGGGATTATGCGTCCGGCACGGCGGATCGTCTGTTGTCGGCGCTGGTCGAGTTGGACGAAAGCCTGTCGGGCTATCAGATCACGCGGCTCGGTCATTCCGTGCAGGCTGCCACGCGCGCGTGGCGTGACGGGGCGGATGTGGATTGGGTGGTGGCTGCGCTTTTGCACGACATCGGGGATATCTATGCGCCCTACAACCACGACGAATATGCGGCCACGATCCTGAAGCCGTTCGTGCGCGAACAGGTGACCTGGGTTGTGGACAAGCACGGTGATTTCCAGCGGCTCTACTATGCGCACCACACCGGGGGGAACCGCCACGCGCGGGACCGCTACAAGGACGATCCGTATTTCCGGGATTGCGCCGATTTCTGCGAGCGGTGGGATCAATCGAGTTTCGACCCCGATTATGATGCTCTTCCGGTGGACTTCTTTGCACCGATGGTGCGCGAGGTCTTTGCCCGCCGGGCCTATGATCCGGCGGTAATCCGGGCTGGCGAGCGGGTGCCTTTGGTGGATGCGGAGGCTGCGGCAGGGCGGTGAGGGCCCTTGAGATAGCGCCGGGGCTGGCGGTTCTGTGCGCGGTCTATGCGCTGGCCCTGCCGTTGCGGAACCTGCGTTGGGTGGCCCTTGCGGGGATGATCGCGGCGGCGGGTCTGGCGGCGGTGTGGTTCGGCTGGGGGCTGCGGTTGGCTTCGGTCTATGACCGGGCGGCGGTGGCGCTGGGGCTGATGTGCGGGGGCGGGGCG
The DNA here is from genome assembly GCA_038251625.1 of Rhodobacterales bacterium. Taxonomy (GTDB): domain Bacteria; phylum Pseudomonadota; class Alphaproteobacteria; order Rhodobacterales; family Rhodobacteraceae; genus JBBQXK01. Next base: position 540 of record JBBSBE010000183.1, on the reverse strand, counting down.
CTGGGGTTCGGGCTGGCGGTGCGGGGGCTCGTGCTCTGGCGCGGCTGGCGGCCTTTGGTGGTGGAGGCGGCAGGGGCGCTGGCGGTGATGCTGGCGGGCCTTTGGGTGTTTGACGGGCTTTAGGCGGGGAACAAGATGGCGAAGAAGGTGGCAATCATCGGCGGCGGCGTGATCGGCGGCGGCTGGTCGGCGCGGTTTCTTCTGAACGGCTGGGATGTCAGCGTCTATGACCCCGGGCCCGCGGCGGAACGGAATGTGGGGATCATGCTGGGCAATGCGCGGCTGGTGGTGCCTGCGCTTTATGACGTGCCGCTGCCGCCGGAGGGGAAGCTCACCTTTGCGGGCACGATGGCGGAGGCGCTGGACGGCGCGGAGTATGTGCAGGAAAGCGTGTCGGAGCGGCTGGAGATCAAGCACGCGGTTTATGCCCAGATGCAGCAGGCAAACCCGGAAATCCTGATCGGGTCCTCGACCTCGGGCTACAAGGCGGTGGATTTGCAAAAAGGGGCTGTGGCGCCGGAAAACATCATCGTGGCGCAT
>JBBSBE010000182.1:0-6433 GCA_038251625.1 Rhodobacterales bacterium | reverse complement strand
TTCGAAATGGTTGTTCAACGCACGGTAGAGGCGCCCGGTGCCGACGCTCATCTGTTCGACCAGCGGTTTGCCCATGCGCTGGGGATCGCGGGGCGAGGCCGTCTTGCCGGGGCCAAGCTCCAGGTTTGCCGGGACGGCCATCAGGACGAATTGCCCGATCTGCAGAAGGCCCGCGAGGGCGAGGACGGTGAGTTCGGGGGTCATGTCTTTGCCTCGCAGGGGGTGCCTTGGTGGAACCGCGCCTGCCACGAGCCCGAGGCGCAATCCCAGAGGGTGGAGCGCAGGCTCCATTCGGTGCGGCTGGGGTAGCGGACTTCGGAGACGCAGGTGACGAGGGCGATGGTGGCGGAGAGGGGGCGGACGGCGACATCGTGGAGCACGGTTTCAACGCCTTCGGCCACGTTCGGGGCGGCGAGGAGTTCCGCGCGCGGGTAGAGCCGCCCGGCGCGGCCGAATTCGACGAAATCGGGGGCGAGGGTGCGGGCCATGAAGGTGGGGTCGTAATGGGTGGCGGCGTGCCAGATGGCGCGTTCGAGGGCGGGGAGGTCGGCGGGATCGGGCATGGTCAGACCGTTTTCAGGAAGGTGGCGGTGAGGGCGTGGCCGAGGGCAGATTGCCTGGCCAGCCAGTCTTTCGCCTTCGGCTCATGCGCGACCTCGAAGAGGATGGCGGTGCCGGTGGGGGTGACGTGCCAGATTTGCAGGGTGGTGAGGCCTGCATCGGAGAGGTTTTCCGCCTCGGCGTCGAGAGTGGGTTTGAGGGCGGTGTAAGGGGTGGGGGATTGGATCAGGAGTTGCATGGGGAGGGTCCATGAGGTTGCGTAGGGTGCGCATTCATGGCGCAACTTGGGTGGTGAGGGAGTGGTGCGCCATGAATGCGCACCCTACGGGTTGCTTCGTCATCCTGAGCCCAGAGATTTCGTAAAGCCACCCAAGACACTACCTAAAAAATCTCCCACTCCACCATAGGAAGAGTTTCCTTTAGAGGTTTCCCTAACGACGAGAGCAACGGTAGTTTCTTCGTTTTCAATCAGTAGAGTTTTCCCCAAGATCGCCAATCCCTTCGCAGTCAAAACTGGATTAATTGCGCGAAATGTCCCGTTCAACAATTCCACGACGTTACCGACGCGAACCAACCCTTCAGAAATCAACCACTTAAAGCATCCACCAAAAAATATCTCATAGTCCTGGTCAAGCTTCAGGTCGTTGAACGAAACAATGCCAACGTTCTGCAGTCCTTGATCCATTAGATGCTGAAGAATTCGAGCGACGACAACTTCGCTCTTGGCAAGATTCTCTGACAATTTGACCTCCGATTCCTCCACAAATTACTCTCGTCGTACTTATGATGGCGAGATGATGCGCCAAGTATTTAGCGGTGCATATGGTCAGAGCGGGATCCCCCCGCCCTCCCATCACAAATCCATCAGTAACCGGCGCGGATCCTCCAGCGCTTCCTTCACCCGCACGAGGAACGTCACCGCCCCCTTCCCGTCCACGATCCGGTGATCGTAGGAAAGCGCGAGGTACATCATCGGGCGGATCACGATCTGGCCGCCGACGACCACCGGGCGGTCCTGGATCTTGTGCATGCCGAGGATGCCGGATTGCGGGGGGTTGAGGATGGGGGAGGACATCAGCGAGCCATAGACGCCGCCGTTCGAGATGGTGAACGACCCCCCTTGCATTTCGGCCATGGAAAGCTTGCCGTCGCGGGCGCGCAAGCCAAGTTCGGCGATCTTTTTCTCGATGGCAGCGAAGCCCATCGTATCAGCGTCGCGCACGACCGGCACCACGAGGCCGTTCGGGGTGCCGACGGCCACGCCCATGTGGACGTAGTTTTTATAGATGACGTCGGTGCCGTCGATCTCGGCGTTGACCTCGGGCACTTCGTGCAGCGCGTGGACGCAGGCCTTCACGAAGAAGGACATGAAGCCGAGTTTCACGCCGTGCTTCTTCTCGAACGCGTCCTTGTATTCGTTGCGCAAGCCCATGACGGCCGACATGTCGGCCTCGTTGTAGGTGGTCAGCATCGCGGCGGTGTTCTGTGCGTCCTTGAGGCGGCGGGCGATGGTCTGGCGCAGGCGGGTCATCTTGACGCGTTCCTCGCGGGCGGCATCGTCGGCGGGGACGGGCGCGCGGGGGGCGGCGGGGGCTGGTGCGGAGGCGGGAGCGGGCGCGGGCGCGGCCTTGGCGGCGGCCACGTCTTCCTTCATCACGCGGCCGTCGCGGCCGGATCCTGTAACCTGATCGCGGCTGAGGCCAGCCTCTGCCATCGCCTTCTTTGCGGAGGGCGCGTCTTCCACGTCCTTCGCCGCGGCGGGCGCGGGGGCGGCTTTCGGCGCTTCCTTCGGGGCCTCTTTGGGCGTTTCCTTGGGCGCCTCGGCCTTTTTCGGGGCTGCGGCCCCTTCCGTCACGATGGCAAGGCGCGCGTTGGCGGCCACGGTCGCACCTTCGGGGGCAAGGATCTCGGCCAGCACGCCCGCGACGGGGCTGGGCACCTCGACCGACACCTTGTCGGTTTCCAGTTCGCACAGCATCTCATCCTGCGCCACCGCATCACCGGGCTTCTTGAACCAGGTGGCGACGGTCGCCTCGCTGACGCTTTCGCCCAAGGCAGGCACCATTACATCGGTCATCTGAAATCTCCTAAGCGTCAGGCGGTAAGGGTGAGGGCGTCGTTCACGAGCGCCTCTTGTTCGGCCTTGTGCCGGCTTGCAAGGCCCGTCGCGGGCGAGGCAGAGGCGGCACGTCCGGCATAGCGGGCACGGCTGTGGGTGGCACCGATGCGGGTGAGCACCCATTCGAGGTTGGGTTCCACGAAGGTCCAGCCGCCCTGGTTCTTGGGCTCTTCCTGGCACCACACAACCTCGGCCCCCTTGAAGCGTTCGAGTTCCTTGACAAGGCTGAGCGCGGGGAAGGGGTAGAACTGTTCCAGCCGCAGAAGGTACACGTCATCCGCGCCGCGCTTGTCGCGCTCGGCCAGAAGGTCGTAGTAAACCTTGCCGGAACAGATGACGACGCGCCTGATGTCGGCGTCGGGCTTCAGGGTCAGATCGCTGTGGCCCTTCTGCGCATCATCCCAGAGGACGCGGTGGAAGGACGACCCGGTGGTGAATTCGGCCGCGTCCGACACCGCCATCGGGTGCCGCAGCAGCGATTTCGGCGTCATCAGGATCAACGGCTTGCGGAAGGTGCGGTGGATCTGGCGGCGCAGGATGTGGAAGTAGTTGGCGGGTGTCGTGCAGTTCGCGACGATCCAGTTGTCATTGGCCGACATCTGCAGGAACCGCTCAAGCCGTGCGGAAGAGTGTTCCGGCCCCTGCCCTTCGTAGCCGTGGGGCAAGAGGCACACGAGGCCCGACATGCGCAGCCATTTGGATTCGCCCGAGTTGATGAACTGGTCGAACATGATCTGCGCGCCGTTGGCGAAATCGCCGAACTGCGCCTCCCACATCACCAGGGCATTCGGCTCGGCAAGGCTGTAGCCGTATTCGAAGCCAAGGACGGCATATTCCGACAGCATGGAATCGATGACCTCATACCGCGACTGCCCCATGCGGATGTGGTTGAGCGGGTAGTAGCGTTCTTCCGACGACTGGTCGACGAAGGCGGAATGGCGCTGGCTGAAGGTGCCGCGCGTACAATCCTGACCGGAGAGGCGGACGGGCACGCCTTCGGTGGCAAGCGACCCGAACGCCAGCGCCTCGGCCGTGGCCCAGTCAAAGCCCTTGCCGGTATCGAACATCGCCTTCTTGGCCTCGAGAAGACGCCCCACGGTCTTGTGCAGGTCGAACCCTTCGGGCACGCGGGTCAGTGCGGCCCCCACTTCGGCCATGGTATCGGGGTCCAGCGCGGTCTGGCCCGCCTGATAATCCTCTTTCTCGCGGTCGAAACCGGACCAGCGGCCATCCAGCCAGTCGGCCTTGTTGGGCTTGAAGTTCTTCCCCGCTTCGAACTCTTCGTTCAGCCGGGCCTGAAAGGCGGCCTTCATATCCTCGATCTCGCCCTCGGGGATCAGGCCGTCGCGGACAAGGCGATCGGTGTAGAGTTGCAACGTCGTCTTCTGCTTCTTGATCCTTGTGTACATCGCGGGGTTTGTGAACATCGGTTCATCCCCCTCGTTATGGCCGAAGCGACGATAGCAGAAGATGTCGATCACCACGTCCTTGTGGAACTTCTGGCGATATTCGGTGGCCACCTTTGCGGCATGGACCACGGCCTCGGGGTCGTCGCCGTTGACGTGGAAGATCGGCGCCTCGACCATCAGGGCGATATCGGTGGGATAGGGCGAAGAGCGCGAGAAGGACGGGGCGGTGGTAAAGCCGATCTGGTTGTTGACGACGATATGCATCGTGCCGCCGGTGCGGTGGCCCTTGAGGCCGGAGAGGCCGAAACATTCCGCCACGACCCCCTGCCCCGCGAAGGCCGCATCGCCGTGCAGAAGGATCGGCAGCACCTGATGGCGGTCGGGATCGTTCATCTGGTCCTGTTTTGCACGCACCTTGCCCAGCACGACCGGGTTGACCGCCTCGAGGTGCGAGGGGTTGGCGGTCAGCGACAAATGAACCGTGTTGCCATCAAAGCTGCGGTCGGATGAGGCGCCGAGGTGGTATTTCACGTCACCCGAGCCATCCACATCCTCGGGCTTGAAGCTGCCGCCCTGAAATTCGTTGAAGATCGCGCGATAGGGTTTCTGCATCACATTGGCCAGAACCGACAGACGCCCCCGGTGCGGCATGCCGATCACCACGTCGCGCACGCCGAGGTTGCCGCCGCGCTTGATGATCTGCTCCATCGCGGGGATCAGCGCCTCGCCGCCATCAAGGCCGAAGCGTTTGGTGCCCATGTATTTGACGTGGAGGAATTTCTCGAACCCTTCCGCCTCGACAAGCTTGTTCAGGATTGCCTTGCGGCCCTCGCGGGTGAAGGCGATTTCCTTGCCGTAGCCTTCGATCCGTTCCTTCAGCCAGGCCGCCTGTTCGGGATCGGAGATATGCATGTATTGCAGCGCAAAGGTGCCGCAGTAGGTGCGGCGCACGATCTCCATGATCTCGCGCATAGAAGCGAATTGCAGGCCGAGGACGTTGTCGATGAAGATCGGGCGGTCCATGTCGGCGTCGTCAAAGCCGTAGGAGCGGGGGTCGAGCTCGGGGTGGTTCGCGGTTTCGCGCATGCCAAGGGGATCGAGATCGGCGGCGAGGTGGCCACGGATGCGATGGGCGCGGATGATCATGATGGCGCGGATGCTGTCGAGCACGGCGCGCTTGATCGCGTCTTCGCTGACGGGGGTGCCGGTGGCTTCCGCCTTGGCGGCGATCTTCTGGGTTGCGGCCTTTGCCTCTTTCGCCACTGGCCATTCGCCGGTGAGGGCGGAGGTCAGCTCGTCCAAGGGCATCGGCGGCCAGTCGGCGCGCGCCCAGGAGGGGCCAGCGGCGGCGCGCTTGGCGTCAAGCTCTGTCTCGCCCAGGGATTTGAAGAAACTGGCCCATTCCGCATCGACGGAAGCGGGGTCCTGCGCATAGCGGGACTGAAGCTGGTCGATGTAATCGGCATTCGCGCCGTCCATGAAGGATTGGGCGGCGAAGGTGTCGGGGGAGTGTTCGGTCATGGGGATACCTCTGCAGACACGTCTTTGTTGATGAAATAGGCAACGAACATTGTGCCTCCAGCGAGTTCAAAGCCCGGTCGCCACTCCTCAGCGAACTCATAGGCGCTGATCCGGACATCAGGTCTGCGCAGACGGAGTGATCGCTTGTGACCGACCGCCTCGTCAGCTTTCAACGACATTGCACCGACAAAGGCATCGAATTGTGGCTCGGCGCTGGTGAACAGGCAGGTCGGCCGGCCGTCCTTCGAGGTGCCAACAAGCGCGCGGACAGAGCGAAGGCACATGACGGCTCCGTCGAGGCTCGGACCGATGGTCCGCGCTCGGCTTGCGATGCGGTCAAACAGCGTCCGCTGCGCGGGCAGGTCTGTCGGATCGACGACACCGAGAAAATCGACGGCTTGCAAGAAATCGGCCTTCGGCACAGTCGATTGGCAATCGACCCAGCCGCGTCGTTCAAGTTCGGCCACCCTTCCTGCGGTCGGAAGTGTCGCATCGCTGCAGATTGCCAAGTCGCCGACAGCCTGCCCCCGCGCCTGCGGCGAAGTCGCAAGGCACAGGGCAATCGTCGCCAAGGCTTGTGCTGGATGCATTCCCCCTACCCCTTGATCGCTTCCTGCACCGCCTGCCCCAGATGCGCGGGGCTTTCGGCCACCACGATCCCGGCGGCCTTCATCGCCTCGATCTTCGATTCCGCGTCACCCTTGCCGCCCGCGACGATGGCCCCTGCATGGCCCATGCGGCGGCCCTTTGGCGCGGTGCGCCCGGCGATGAAGCCTGCGGTGGGTTTCCAGCGGCCCTTTTTCCGCTCGTCGGCGAGGAACTG
>JBBSBE010000181.1:0-6470 GCA_038251625.1 Rhodobacterales bacterium | reverse complement strand
GCAGGCAGCGCCGCCTCCTCCACCCGGATGCGGGCGAGTTTCGCCACCTTGCGCGCGGTATCGATGTCAATGGACATGGGAAAACCCTCCGAAATCCGTGGCTGTTCCTCTACCGCCCCACCCCCCCGGCTGCAAGCCATCCGCGATACCGCACGATCAAACCGCCCACGGGTGCATGAAGCGCCACATCGAACCGGAACTGCCCGCCGTCGGCATATTCCCGCGTCACGCTTCGCGGCCAGCTCCAGCGTGGCAAGGGCAAGCCCAGACACCGCGCACCCGTCACTGGAAAGTGCAGCGCGCCGTCCTTCACTTTCAGCCCCAGATCGAAGGTGAAGGGTCCAAACCGTTCGGTCGCACCAGTAGGGCTCCGCCGCAGGGCGGATCGGAAGCGGCGCGCGCCAAACCGCCGCTCCCAATCCTCGCCACCCGGCACCGGCACTTTCAGAACCTCAACCGCCACATCCCCGGTCGCTGCAGGAAACCGGAAGGCCCAGCCGATCAGGCGCGCCATCACGCGCTGCCCCCGCTCCACCGACGCACGCCCGGCAAAGCGGCGCGGTCCGGCATGATCATGAGCGGCTTGCACCTCGGTCGGCAGGTCCGCAAAAGCCGCGCCCAGAACCGCCAGGAACAGCGGCCGAACCTCTGATGCGTCTTGCGCGCACGTCACCGCCAGATCGGCCATCGCCGCCTCGGCGTCGGCCAATGTCACCACACCCACCGCCGCCCGCGCGCCCGGCGCAACGCCACCCGGCGCGCGCAGGATCGCCCGCGCCGCGACGGCGGGCACGAAAGGCCCTTGGCCGCGCCGTGCCACCAGCCGCCATCTCCGCCGAACCCAGACACCCTCGGCCCGCCCCGTCACCGACACCACCATCCCGCCCACATCGGTACCAAAGGGCGCAAGGCCCGCCGCGCCAAGCCGTACCAGCCCGACGATCCAGCGCGCCATCCCGAACCCCAGCAACCCCCGCAGCCACGAAAGTGCCCCAAGCCCCCGATTCATCACCGCAAGCTCAAGACCCGCGCGAAACTCCACCGTGCGCGCCCCAAATGCCGCCGGGAAAAGCCGCTGGTCGGGCACTTCGATCCGGTATCCTACCCGCTCGATCCCCGGCCCCAGCACATACCGGCGGGGGCAGGACCAGCTTCTCGCGCGCGTGCGCTGCCCGTCGATCACCACATCAAGAGGTAGCCCCGCCGGCGCAAGGATGCTTTCCACCACCGCCCGCCCCCGATGCGCCCGGTTGCCCGGCAGGATCGCGCAGTCAATCGTGTCGATCTCGCTCATGCCATGCGCCAGCGCCCCCACCGCCGCCGATGACAGGGCCGGAACACTCGACACGCCCGACAGCACGAACACGCCCGCCGCCCGTGCCGCGCTGTCGAGCGCCGATATGCCCGCGCAAAACGCCGCATCGTCGCAGAAGTCGAGGTAATGCACCCTCGCCGCCACCGCCGCGCGTGCCAGCCGGTAGGCATCGCCATAGGCATGAAACGGCCCCGCCGCATCCACCACCGCCTGCGGCACCGCGGCCCAGAGCGGCGCCAGATCGCCCGCCCGGTCCAGCACCAGCGCGCGCCCGCCCACCTCTGTCGCCAGCGCTGCCACTGGCGCGGCGCGGCGTCCGCAGATCAGCACCTCATGCCCGTCCCACACCAGCAACCGCACCAGCCGCGCACCAAAAACACCCGCGCCGCCGATGACGGCAATCCTCATCCGATCAGCCGGGCGCGGAACGCAGGGTCGGGCACGGCGCAGATGTCACCCCGCCCGAACAGGGCATAGCGGTTGCGCGCGACGCGCCGGTACAGCCAATCGGACAGCGGACGTGGAACCCACCGCAACGCCCCCAGAACGCGCCCCCAGCCGCCCGCCCGCACCCCAACCTCGGCCATCGCGTCGAAATCCCGCCACGCCCGCCCGTCGGCCAGAAACAGCCAGCTTTCGGGATCACCGCCCGCAATTCCATGCGCCGCCAGCAACCGCTGGCCCAGCGGCGATTGAATCGGGCAAATCCGGATCGTGCCCGCCCTGTCCAGCCGATGGATCATCCGCGCGCCGAAACTGCACAGCGCGCAAGCCCCGTCCATCACGGCAATCGGCCCCTGATCCATGCCCTGATCCATGCTCTGATCCTCGCACACCCCCGCGATCCCGTCAGTGCGACACCTCCGCCCAGCGGCGATGCCGCCGCCAAACCTCGATCATCCAGCCCAGCATGATCCCGTTGAGCAGATGCCACAGGAAATGCGTGCCCACCGGCACCTCAGCACACAATGCCTCGTCCACCGACCGGAACGCCAGCGACAGGCACAGGATCCCAGCCCCCAGCACCATCCCCCGCGCCGTCCCCGGCGCCCGCCGCGCCAGAAGCGCCGCATAGCCAAGGATCAGCACCGGCACCGGCCAGTAAAACGCCGACACCTCAAAGGATGGCAGACTGCGAAAGACCGGGGTCAGCACCACCGCATAGGGCACGAACCCCACCGTGGCCACCGCCGCGCCCCAGACCGGCAGGCGCAGGAAATCCCGGCTGGCGGCAAAGACGTACAAAAGGATGAATGCAACGATCGGCACCACATCCATCACCCCCGTCAGCCGGTTCGCATGGGTGTGGAAAAGCCACGATCCCACCCCGATCACCGCCAGCACGGCGCACATCGCGCGCCCCATGGGCATGCCCCGCACGCGCCCCCACATCACCGCCGCCGCCACCAGAAACGCAATGTTTGTCAAAGCGTTAAGCGGCTCTGCCCAATACCCCGGTCCCACCCGTTCGCAATAGCCGTCCACCGCATCCAGCCAGTTCATGCTTGCCTCCGTCGCTTCCCGTGCCACATAGCGGCAAAACATCGGAGGACATCATGAAAATCACCTGGCTCGGCCATTCCGGCTTCCGCATCCAGATCGAGGGCGCGACCCTCCTTATCGACCCCTGGCTCGAGGGCAACCCGATGTTCCCCGCCGACCGCCGGGCCGAGGCGATCGCCGGAACCACCCACATTCTTCTTACCCACGCCCACGGCGACCACGCCAGCACAGCCGCCGCCATCTGCCGCGAAACCGGCGCCACGCTTGTGGGCATCTACGATCTTGTCGGCCCCATGGCTGCCCGCGAAAAGATCGAGAGCATCGGCTTCAACAAGGGCGGCACGGTGGACCTCGCGGGCGCGAAGGTCACCATGGTCAACGCCTGCCATTCCTCCACCCTCGCAGGCGAAGGAGGCACGCCCATGGCCGCAGGGTCCGAGGCAGGTTTCATGATCGCGGGCGAAGGAGAGACGATCTATGTCTCGGGCGATACCGACGTGATGGCAGACATGGAATGGATGGGCGACCTGCACAAACCCGGCATCGGCATCCTGTGCGCGGGCGGGCATTTCACCATGTGCATGGACCGCGCGGCCTACGTGACGCGGCGCTACTTCAAGTTCCACACCGTCATCCCCTGCCACTACCGCACCTTCCCCCTTCTGGCCCAGAACGCCGACGCCCTGCGCACAGGCGTCCTCCCCGGCACCCGCGTGATCGAACCCGAGGTGTTGGAGGAGGTAGCGCTTTGACGCACTGAAGCGGGGTACGGCGTCGGACCCGGCAATGTGCCGCAAACCCGAGGTTGACGGCCCGCAGCACATCGCGCTCGTGGGCGGAAAGGCCTTGCACGCCTCATGCACCCCGCTCAGGCGTCTGCCACGACCAAAACAGGGATCGCCCGGCGAACGGTCCCCCGGTCGCTTGCCTGAAGGCGAAAGGCGAAGCGCAACGGGCGGCATACAGGGCCGGCAGACGGCAAATCGGGTACGGGGAGGTTTGGATTGCGGCCAACCCAGGTGCCAGCATCGAAACATCCAATGACGGCGACGGGGCGGAGAGCCGACATTCGATGCGGCGGCCACCCTGGACTGGAAAGCGCGAAATCTTGGTGGTCATCCCTGGCGGTGCGCTTCAAGCGCTTTCAACAGCAGGTCCAGCCCGAACGCCATATGGTTCACCCCGTCATACGAGCCCTCGGCCACCATCTGGCCCAGGGCGCAGAAGTGCGGATAGCGATCCGCATCGATCGCGGGCAGATAGGAATGGGCGGCCTCGGCATAGTTCTCGGGTTGCACGGGCATGCTGCGTTCCAGCAGGTGGAAGCCGTAGATCAGACTGTCAAGCGCGTTCATCGCGTGATCGGCCTGGACGTAGCTGAAACCGGCCCCGCGCAGGCAACCCAGCGTGGCTTCGTTGAGCGCCAGCATGTTGGGGCCTACATTGATCCGCCCCACGATCAGGGGAGGAGCCCAGGGGTGAGCAAGAAACACCGTCCGCATCGAGTGCGCTCGGCTACGCAACTCGTTCTGCCAGTTGCTGCCTGTGCTCGGCAGGTCGATACGCCCCACCACTGTATCGACCACCACGTCCAAGAGATCATCCTTGTTGCGAACGTGGTTGTAGAGCGACATTGCCTCCACCCCCAACTCCTTGGCCAGAGCTCGCATGGTGAGGCTTTCAACGCCGCGTGCATCGGCCAACGCCAGCGCAACTTCGGTGATCCAGGCCCGGGTCAGGGCAGGTCTCCGTGGTTGGTCGAGCGTCTCCATGGTTTGATGTCCGCAATTTGGGTTGACACACTTACAGTGTAAGTTATAGCGGTGGCGCAGAAGCTTACGATGTAAGTACAAGGAAACACCAATGCACTCGTCTAGACAACACCCAAGCTCCGGTCCGGGGCTGGTTCTCCTTATCTCCCTTGGTGTTCTTTCGCTCCCAGGCAGCGCGCTGGCTGAGGGCCTGCGCTATTCTATCGGTCTTCTTGCGGGGGCAGGGCAGTCACCGTTCGACAAGAACGGAACCGAGACCGGCCTGATCCCCGATTTCCTGATCCAAGGCAACCGTTTCAGTTTCGGCACCTCGGGCCTGACATACGAAGTCATCCAAAGGGGGGACTTCACGCTTTCGGCACGGCTGGCACCACGCTGGTTTGCCGCGGACCCGGCCGATGTCGCCGGTCTTGAACACCTCAAACGTGATATCGCCGTCGAAGCCGGCCTGTCCGCGCGCTTCGCCTTCGGTGATTTCGAGGCAGAACTTGAGGCGCTTCAAGACGTCTCGGACACGCATGGCGGTATGGCCGTGAATGCCTCGCTCTCGACCGGCTTCAGCGTTTCTGATCGTTTCACGATCGGTGCAAAGGTGGCTGCGACCTGGATGGACGCGGATCTTGCGACATACAGCTATGGCGTCCTTCCCGCCGAGGCCAGCGGGTCGCTCGCGGCGTATCGGGTCGGGGAGTCGATCATTCCTTCAATCAACATCAACGCCAGTTATGCCCTTGCGGACCATATCTCGCTGACAGGCGGAGTCGAAACCAGTTTCCTGCCCGAAAGCGTCACCGACAGTCCCATCGTCAAACGCGACACCCTGACATCAGTCATGATCGGGATGCGCTATGAATTCTAGGCTGCTGCCGGCTACCACCAGCTACTTCAGGCTGATGCCTGAAGTGCTGCCGCGCATCGACAGAAGCGCAATGCGACATCTGGAGGACCCGCGCCGCTGCACCTCGGAAGGATTGCCAAGATGACCCGTGGTCTTGCCAGCCCTGTTGTGGTGACTGCCGCCTTGTACTTTGGTACTTTGCTCACGATCCTTTTGGCGTTGGTGCAAGTGGTTCAAATCCCACTGGGCGCGCTCCCCGAAGACAGCCAGCGGCTAAGCGCAGCTCCTATCTGGCATTTCATGCATGTGCTGGGTGGCGCCACGTTTGGTATCCTTGGACCAATCCAGTTCGGTCGTGCTCTGATGCCCAGATACGGGCTTTTGCACCGCATTTTGGGGCGCGTGTTTGTGGCAGCGGGGGCGATGATCTCGCTGAGTTCGCTGGGCCTGCTTTGGCGCTTTCCCAACACGTACTCGGTGGCAATCAGCAGTGGTCGGTTGCTGTTCGGAATCGGGTTAGGTGTCGCTTTGGCCGTTGCCATGCACGCCATCCACAAGCGGGATTTTACCCGTCACCGCAACTGGATGATCCGCGCCTATGCAATTGGGATAGGGGCCACAGCCGTAACGATGGTGTTTTTCCCTATTTACCTGATCACTGGACAGCCTCCCAAGGGCCTCGCCTCTGACATCGCATTTCTGGGGGCTTGGACGGCCTGCGTTGTTTTTGCTGAAGGCGTGCTACGCAGGATTTGAGCAATCGTGACCTAAAGACTCTGGTCGCGCCGTGGGTGGCACATTGACCTGAGCTTCGATACGGATTTCTGACGCGATAACAACTGCCGGGTGCTTTGCACCGCGCCCCCGCGCTGCTCGCCGGAGGCAGGTAAGTCAGTTGGAGTGCATGATGCCATCCAATGAACGACAGGTCTCTAGCTCCCAGAGAGGTTCAAAGTTCCCTTCTGAAAGAGCCGCAAACGCGACAACGAAAGGCAGGTCCGTGCAGGCGTCTGTCCTTCGCCGCGCGCGGCCTGAGGGTCCG
>JBBSBE010000180.1:0-6577 GCA_038251625.1 Rhodobacterales bacterium | reverse complement strand
CCACGGCCTTTCTCGCGCCGGATCGTCGCGCAGAAGTGGCGCATGGGCTTCTTTTCCCGGCATGGACGGCCTTCTTGCCTGACCGCGCCGCAGGGCGTATCAGACCGCACCCCGCACCCCGCACCCCGCACTCCAAGGCCTTGCTCGCATGACCGATCCCGTCCCGCCCGTTTTCATCCTCGTGCGTCCGCAGATGGGCGAAAACATCGGTGCTGCGGCGCGGGCGATGCTGAATTTCGGGCTGGACCGGATGCGCGTGGTGGCCCCCCGTGATGGCTGGCCGAACCCGAAGGCGGTTGCGATGGCGAGCGGGGCCGGGCGGCTTTTGGATCATGCAGGGCCCTATGCCGATGTGGCCGCGAGCGTCGCCGATTGCGATTACGTGATCGCCACCACCGCCCGGGGGCGGGAACTGGTGAAACCGATCATGACGCCTGAGCATGCGATGGGCGTGGCGCGTGCGATGGCCGCAGACGGCAAGCGGGTGGGGGTGCTTTTCGGGCCCGAGCGGACGGGGCTGGAGACCGAGGACATCCTGCCCGCAAATGCCATCGTGACGGTGCCGACGAACCCGGATTTCCCCTCGCTGAACCTTGCGCAATGCGCGTTGCTCATGGGGTATGAATGGCAGCGGCAGGGCGTGGCGGTGCCGCCCGAGGTGCTGATGCTGGCGGGTGGGGACCTTGCGCAGCGGCAAGAGGTGGAACGGCTGGCCGCGCATTTCGAGGACCGGCTGGATGCGGCGGGGTTCTTCTTTCCCGAGGCCAAGGCATCCCACATGAAGGCAAATCTGCGCAACATGTGGGCGCGGCTGAATCTGACGCGCGCCGAGGTGCAGACGTTTCACGGCATGTTGCGGCAGATCGCATGGAAGCTTGCACAGGAAGACAGGGGGGCTGTCAGCCCCCCTCGGCCGCTGGCCTCACCCCCCGAGGATATTTGAGCAGAGAAGAAGCCGAAGGGGCGCAGGCGCCGGTATCCCTTCAGGGGGCCAGAAGGCGGGCGAAGAGGGTTTCGAGAAAGTCGCCCGCTTCCGCAAAGGGATCGTGCCCGGGGCCGAGGACGGCGCGCACCTGCACGTCGAAATCGGCATAGTGCTGGGTCAGTGCCCAGATCGAGAAGATCAGGTGATGCGGGGCCATGGTTGCGATGCGCCCCTCGGCCATCCAGCGGGTCAGGACCGTTGATTTCTCATCCACCAGCGCCTTCAGGTCGCCCTCGATCGCCTCGCGGATGCGCGGGGCACCCTGCAGGATTTCGTTGGCGAAAAGGCGGCTTTCGCGGGGGTAGTCGCGGCTGAGTTCCAGCTTGCGCCGGACATAGGCCATGATCTCGGCCATGGGGTCGCCTGCGGGGTTCATGGCGCGCAGGGGATCGAGCCAGGTATCCAGAAGCCGGGTCAGAAGCGCCTGGTGCATCGCTTCTTTCGAGGGGAAGTAATACAGCAGGTTCGGCTTTGAAAGCCCCGCGACCTCGGCGATCTGGTCAAGCGTGGCGCCGCGAAAGCCCTGGGCGGCAAAGACCTCGAGCGCTGCGTCAAGGATGGTTTCCTGATTCTTCTGCTGGATGCGTGTACGCGGCGGGCTCATGGAGGGGCGGTTCCTCGGGGGCGCTGCCAAAGCAGCACGGGGGCCGATGCTAGCCCGGGTTTGACCGCCCGGTCAAATGCCAATGGCCCGAAATCCGACCCTGGACAGTGAGGCGGTGGGGCCCGTGGTCGCCCGGATTTGTATCCAGGGACCATTTGCCGCCTTGCGGTGGCACCGGGTGGCGCGGATCGCCTGACGCTGTTTCAGGCCGACGCTTGCAGAGCGATGTGCGATATCATGAGGTTCTGCGCGCGGGGCAGAGCACTGACCGCCGACGCATCGTTACCGGTGCCCGTGACTGTGCCATGGTCAGGCGCGCCGTTCCCGATCATGGTGCCATATCAGGCGTCGGCGCCCCGGCTTGCCGTGCAACGGGCAGCGGGCAGCGGGCACGGCGGCTGTTGTGCGCCGACACGGGCGCGGAACGGGAAAGGACAACGATGCGAGAGCCCTGCACGGCCACTGTTCTTGTCGAGGATGCGCGCGTGCGTGTCACCCGGTTCGACTTCGCGCCGGGGGCCGAGACCGGGTGGCACCGGCACGGTTTCGACTATGTGATCGCCGCCGTCACCGATTGCCATATGCTGCTTGAGGAACCCGGCGGCGCCGGGCGGAGAGTGACGGTGCCTGCCGGCACCGCCTATCGCCGCGCCACGGGGGTGGAGCATAACGTCGTCAATGACGGCGACGCCCCGATGGCCTTTGTCGAGGTGGAACTGCTGGACCCGTCACCGGGTGCTGCGTGAGCCTATTCCACGGCCAGCACCAGCAGGTAGGGAACGGCCACGATCATGCCGGCAATGAGCGAAAGCGAGAGGGCGAGGCCTTTGAACATATTGGTTTTCTCCTTTGATTTCGGATGGCAGATAGGGCGCCCGGAACCGCCCGGCAAGGCAGCACACCGATGTTTTGCGGGTGGCGCGCGCGGAAACGGCTGCTGGGTGGAGGGAAGCACCCCGGAGGGGCGAAGGGGCTGCGGGAGAAAGCGGTGCGATATGCTTCGTTGGATCACCATTATTCTGCATATTTTGTGCATTACTGATATTTATTGACATAAAATTTGATTTTCCGATATTTTCTTCTGTTTAGGAGGGAGGTTTCGCGAAATCGGGGAAAACATTCGAGGAGAGTGGCGCGATACAGCGATCCAGCGCGGGTGTGCCGCGCGATTGGGGATGTAAGGGTCGGCCATGAAAGTCATCGTTCTGGGTGCGGGTGTCATCGGGGTCACGTCGGCTTGGGAGCTTGCGCAGGCGGGCCATGAGGTGACGGTGATCGACCGCCAGCCGGGCCCCGCGATGGAAACCTCTTTCGCCAATGCGGGCGAAGTGAGCCCCGGCTATTCCGCGCCCTGGGCCGCGCCGGGCATTCCGATGAAGGCGCTGAAGTGGATGTTTCAGGCCCATGCGCCACTGGTCATCCAGCCACGGATCGACGCGCAGCGCGTGGAATGGATCGCGCGGATGCTGACGAATTGCACGACCCCCGCCTACAAGCGCAACAAGAGCCGGATGGTGCGGCTTGCCGAATATTCGCGTGATCGTCTGGCCGCGCTGCGCGACCAGACCGCAATCGCCTATGACGCGCGCACGCAGGGCACGCTGCAGGTGTTCCGCAAGCCCGAGCAGGTGGAAGCGGCGGCCAAGGATATTGCCGTGCTGAAGGCCGACGGCGTGCCCTTCGAGGTGCTGGACCGCGCGGGTTGCCTGGCGGCTGAGCCGGGTCTGGCGGGTGCTGCCGACCGCATCGCCGGGGGCCTGCGCCTGCCGGGCGACGAGACGGGTGATTGCTTCAAGTTCACCAATGCGCTGGCCGATCTGGCGCGGGCGGCGGGCGTGACCTTTCGCTGGGGCGTGGCGATCGAGCGGCTGGTGGAGCGGGCGGGGCGGATTTCCGGGGTGATGACCTCGGAGGGGTTCCTGATTGCCGATGCCTTCGTGCTGGCACTGGGCGCGCATTCGCCGCGGCTGGCGGCGCCCTTCGGCATGCGCCTGCCGGTGTACCCGGTGAAGGGTTATTCGCTGACCGCCAGAATAGTGGACGAGGGCCGCGCGCCCGTGTCGACCGTGATGGACGAGACCTACAAGGTGGCGATCACGCGGCTTGGCGACCGGATCCGCGTGGGTGGGCTGGCCGAGATCGCGGGCTTCAACCTTGGCCTGAACCCCCGCCGCCGCGCGACGCTGGAGAAATCGGCGGGCGAGATGTTCGTGGGCGGGGGTGATCTTGCGGGAGCTTCGTTCTGGTGCGGCCTTCGGCCGATGACGCCCGATGGCACACCGATCGTGGGGGCCTCGACGGTGCCGAACCTCTGGCTCAACACCGGGCACGGCACGCTGGGCTGGACGATGGCGGCGGGCTCGGCCCGGGTGGTGGCGGATCAGATCTCGGGCCGCACGCCGGATATCGATGCGGCCGATCTGGGCTATGCGCGCTACCTGCGCCAACCCCGCCGGGCCGCACCGCGCGCCGGTCTGCGCTCCGCTGCCGCCTGACGCGTTCGGTAGGGTGGGTGCACCCACCCTACGCGCTGCCAACCTCAAGCCCATTCTCGCGGCATTTGCCCGGGAAAGCGGCATATCGGCGCTGCCCTCCTCGGGTTCCCCCTTGACGCGATCCGGCCCGCATGGTGCGCTTGATTTGACCAGCCGGTCAGGATCGGAATCGATCCCCCGGTGAAGGGGCGGCCACAAGCCCCGACAGACAGGGAGAGCGCCGATGCCAGCCCCCGGGGAAAACCTGCGGATCAACCCCACACGGCTGTGGGACAGCCTGATGGAGATGGCGCAAATCGGCCCCGGCATCGCGGGCGGCAACAACCGCCAGACGCTGACCGATGCCGACAGCGAGGGGCGGCACCTTTTCCAGCGCTGGTGCGAGGCGGCTGGCATGTCCATGGGCCTCGATACCATGGGGAACATGTTCGCCACCCGTGCGGGGACGGACCCCGACGCGCTGCCGGTCTACATGGGGTCGCACCTCGACACCCAGCCCACGGGTGGCAAGTATGATGGCGTGCTGGGGGTGCTTGGCGCGCTGGAAGTGGTGCGCACGATGAACGAACTGGGCGTCAAGACCCGCCATCCCGTCGTGGTGACGAACTGGACGAACGAGGAAGGCGCGCGCTTTGCCCCCGCGATGCTGGCCAGCGGCGTCTTTGCGGGCATCCACACGCAGGACTATGCCTATGGCCGCCGCGATCCCGAGGGCAAGGCCTTTGGAGACGAGTTGCAGCGCATCGGCTGGGTGGGCGATGAGGCCGTGGGTGCGCGCCGCATGCACGCGATGCTGGAGTTGCACATCGAGCAGGGCCCGATCCTTGAGGCTGAGGGCCGCGATATCGGCGTCGTCACCCACGGGCAGGGCCTGTGGTGGCTGGAAATCACCCTGACGGGCAAGGACGCGCATACCGGCAGCACACCGATGGCCATGCGGGTGAACGCAGGCCTTGGCATGGCGCGGATCACCGAGCGCGTCCACCAGATCGCGATGAGCCACCAGCCGAACGCCGTGGGAGCGGTGGGGCAGGCCTTCGTCTTCCCCAATTCGCGCAACGTGATCCCGGGGAAGGTGGTCTTTACCGTCGATATCCGGTCACCCGAACAGGGCAAGCTGGACGCGATGAAGGCCGAGGTGACGCGGGCGGCCCATGCGGTGTCAGCCGAACTGGGCCTTGGCTGCGCCATCGAGGAGGTGGGCCACTTCGACCCGGTGACCTTTGATCCCTCCCTCGTGAAGACCGTCCGCCAATCGGCTGAAAAGCTGGGCTATTCCCACATGGACATCGTGAGCGGCGCCGGCCACGACGCCTGCTGGATCAACCGCGTCGCCCCCACGGTGATGATCATGTGCCCCTGCGTGGGCGGCCTGTCGCACAACGAGGCCGAGGAGATCACGCCGGAATGGGCGGCGGCAGGGACGGATGTGATGCTGCACGCGGTGCTTGAGGTGGCGGAGGTGGTTGGGTGATCGCGCGGATTTGCTCTGCCTTGGTAATCATGGGCGTGCTTGCAGCCTGTACGCCGCCCCAAAATCCATTGGCCAATCAGCCCCTCAAGGCAGAGGGCAGTGCCGATCAGTTCTTTGTTCCCAAGTCATCGCCAACATGGTTGATCGCACTTTTGCCCGACGGATTTCCGGCTTCGAGGATAAGAATTGGCAATGACAACTGTTATTACTTCATCAACAGTGGCGGCGTGATGGAGCCATTCATGGCTGACCCCAACAACATGCCCTCGTTAATTTGTATCCAGATCTGAGGGATACACCATCTCAAGTCGGAGCTAGATCAATGACCAGCATCATCAAGAACGGTACCGTCGTCACGGCCGACCTCACCTATAACGCCGATGTCCGGATCGACGGCGGGGTGATCACCGAGATCGGGCCGAACCTCAAGGGCGGCGCCGAACTCGATGCCACCGGATGTTACGTCATGCCCGGCGGGATTGATCCGCATACGCATCTGGAGATGCCCTTCATGGGCACCTATTCGGCGGATGATTTCGAATCCGGCACGCGGGCGGCGCTGAGCGGCGGTACCACGATGGTGGTGGATTTCATCCTGCCGGGGCAGGGGCAGGGCCTGATGGATGCGGCCCAGATGTGGCACAACAAGTCGGGCCGGGCGTCCTGCGACTACAGCTATCATATGGCGATCACCTGGTGGGGTGAGAAGGTCTGGGCCGACATGGAGTTGAGCGTGAAGGCGGGGATCACCTCGTTCAAGCACTTCATGGCCTACAAGGGCGCGTTGATGGTGAACGATGACGAAATGTATCAGTCGTTCCAGCGGGTTGGCGATCTGGGTGGGGTGGCGCTGGTGCATGCCGAGAACGGCGATGTGGTGGCAGAACTGACGGCGAAGCTGCTAGCCGAGGGCAATACCGGCCCCGAGGCGCATGCCTATTCCCGCCCGCCGCAGGTGGAGGGCGAGGCCACGAACCGCGCGATCATGATCGCCGACATGGCGGGCGTGCCGCTTTATG
>JBBSBE010000179.1:0-6688 GCA_038251625.1 Rhodobacterales bacterium | reverse complement strand
TGTCGCTTATTCTTCACGATTTCACTGTGCCGTTTTCACATGATTTCCGGATGGTAGCGCGAGAAGCGGGGCGTGTTTCTGCTTTACGACTTCAATTTCATCAAGGGCTTCAATAGGGCTCGAAGGGCACGGCGGAATGACAGGGCCAACTAACGATCGACCTCAGACGCAAGCAGGTAACCCAGTTTCCGATGAGGCCTGGTCGAAGGCCATCCGGGTCTCGCGCGAATTGGACCGGGTCCTAGATGGGGACTTGCCGATGCGGGAAGCTGTCAGCCGGGCAGCGGTGGAACTGCGCCTGTCGACCCGTCAGGTCTACAATCACCTTGCCCGGTATCGTGGGGAGCGTCGTGTGTCGTCGGTTCTGCCGCGAACAAGTGGCGTGCGGCGCACGAGGATATCGACCGGTGTAGAGGCCATCATTGCAGAGACCTTGCGGGAGATGTGGCTGCAGCCGGAGCAACCTGATCTCGCGCCGATCGTCGACGAGATCCGCGCGCGCTGTGCAGGCGAAGGGCTCACGCCCCCGGCCTATGTCACCGTTGCCAGACGGATTGCCAAACTGTTCTCCCCCGAGGAGATTGCGCGGCGGCGGCTTTCCGGCGGCAAACACTTGCACCGCCTGAAGCCTCGTCCGGGGTATATCCGCGCCACTCATGCCCTTGACGTCGTTCAGATCGATCACACGCCGGCCGACATTCAGTTCGTCGAGGTGATCGACGACCACGGCGTTTTCGTCGGACGGCCCTATCTGACCATCGCCGCCGATGTGGCAACCAGCGCGATCATCGGCTTTTGCCTGACCTTGGAACGACCATCGCGGCTCTCGGTCGCGCTGTGCCTTGCACATACTATGTGCCGCAAGGATCACTGGTTGGCCGAACGCGGGATTGCGCATCCATGGGCGATGCATGGCCGTCCGAAGCAGATCGTGGTCGATTCCGCAAAGGAGTTCCAGAGCAGCACCTTCACGACGGGATGCGCCGACTTCGGGATAGCCATCCGTACCCGGAACAAGGGCACGGTTCATCGGGGTGGCGTTGTCGAACGGCTTCTGGGCAAGGTGAATGCGGTGCTTCGCTCTCTCCCTGGCAAGACCGGGCGGTCGATCGCGGACCGCGGCGACTATTCGTCAGATGAGAGGGCAAGTCTCACCTTCGCGGCCCTTGAACGCTGCATCGCCCTGGCAATCATCGATCACAACCAGACCCAGAACGCGCGCAAGCTGACCGTACCTTGCCTCGAATGGGAGCGGCGACGTCCACCGACAGACCGGCCGATCGACGATCCTGAACATGTCCTACTCAACTTTCTCCCCCGCACAACGCGCCGCATCTCGCCGCAAGGCGTCAGCCTGTTCGCCATCGACTACTTCGAACACTGGCTTGGGCCGCTTGTGGCCCGGCGTGACCGTCTGGCGCCTTTAGATCTCTGCTACGATCCCCGGGACATCAGCCAAATCTACATCGCCGATCCCGACACGCGTGTCTGGCGTCCAGTCGGGCGACGGGACGGGATGACGATGTCGATCACCCTCTGGCAACATGAAGCCGACCGGGCGCGCCGGCGCAAGAACCAGCAACGCCCCGTGCAGGACAAGACGCTCCTGCGCCGGGAAATCGCGGCGACGGTCGCGGGGGCCAAATCCAAGAAGGTCCACCTGCGGGAGATGACCCGCGCCCGACACGCCGCAGGCGCGACAAAACCGTACCAGGATGCGAGGACAGTTTCAGAGGCGGCGAACCCTGGACCGGAGCCTGACCGACCCCGCCGCGTCTTTCCTGTCGAGACCTGGTGACATGGCTGAGCATCTCCTGCCGATGGCCTCAACGTTACTGGAGGCGGATGTTGCCGCCCGTATCGCGCATATCAGGGCGCCGCGCTGGATCGGTCATCCCGGCGCCTTTGCAGCGCATGATGCGATGCGACAGCTGCTGGAACGACCCCCGTCGCTCCGCCCACGCGGTTTGTTGATTGCCGGTCCCTATCACAACGGCAAGACCATGATCGCCGAACGCTTCGCCGTCGACCATCTGCGCCGCGCCGACCGACAAAGGGTCTGGGTGATCCAGACCCGGGAAGGTGCCGGCCTGTCGCATTTCTACGCCAGCATCCTGTCCGGACTGCGCGCTCCGCAGGCTGCCGGCTGGCGCAGCCTGTCCCGCGCCAGCGAACAGGTCGATCATCTTCTCGACAGCCTGAAGCCGCGCCTTCTCATCTTCGACGAGTTCCATAGTGCGCTGCGTGGGCGCAGGCAGGATGTGAAGGCAATCTTCTCGTTCCTGCGGCGGATCGCACGGGTGTATGACATCTCGCCCGTGCTTGTCGGCGAAATCGCTGTTTACGATGCGCTGCACGACACCGAAGAAATGGGATCGCGGTTCGATACGGTTCCGGTGCCGCGGTGGGGTTTCGATGAGGATTTTGCGACACTTCTCGACAGTCTCGAGGCGAGCATTCCGCTTGCCCAAGCCTCAGATCTCTCGCGGTCGCCCCTTGCCAGGATGATCCATGATCTGTCGGAAGGGCTGATCGGAGAGGTGGTCGACATCGTCACGCGGGCGGCGGTTGCAGCTATTGAGAGCGGTGAGGAACGGATCTCATCCAGCACCGTGATGGCTCTCGGCTATGTGCCGCTGTCACGGCGGCGGAACTCTGCACTGCGTCAGGCGATGACATGACCAGCACTGCGCCAAGGATCTCCGTCTCCCCGGCCCGTCGCTATAGTGTGGCAGCGGGACGTCGCTGGCCGGTGGAGGTCAGGCCGGCTCCTGGTGAGCTTTTGTCAAGCTGGCTGCATCGGGTTGCGCATGCCAACGGTGTGCCGCCGTGCTATTTCGGAGCGGTGCTCGGAGCTGCTCGCGAGGCATGGTCGGCACAACTTGACCGGCATCTGCCGGAGGCCGTTCGCCGCATCCTGCTCGACCATACGTCGATCTTCCCCGAAGAGCTTGACGGTCTTTCCTTACCTGACAATCCGCTCTCGGTCCTGCGCTTGCGGCTGCGGCCTTGGACGAAAGCCCTAGAGACATCTAACGCGCCGTCTTCTTGGCTGCAATTCTGTCCCACGTGCCTGTTGGAAGACGAGACGCCCTATTTCCGGCGCAGCTGGACCTTGGCAACGCGCGTGTCCTGCTTTCGCCATGGCTGCCGGTTGCGCGACCGCTGCCCTTCTTGTGGTCAGGGCCTTGCGCCATTTCGTCAGGCTCGCCTTGTGCCACAGCAGTCCTGCGCCTTCTGCGACACCCCTCTCGCGAAACCGACCGGCCCGGCAAGCCCGGGTGCCCGGCGCCTTGAGCGCCTGATTGACGATCTGCTACGCCTTGACTCCACTGGGTGCGCGCATGGCGACCGGAAGTCTCTCGCCGCGCGGCTTGCGAAATACCCAGTGTCTGTTGGTCCGGCGACATCAACGATCCCGTATCTGTCACATCGGGTTCGGTACGATTTTTTCCAGCGGCTGTCAGAGCAGCAGATCGATGCAAGAGACCCCACAGAACGCGGCCCGCTGACCCTCTGGGTCCGGCTGGCCCGCGCCGCCGAAAACCACACCGGGCTGGTCAGGATGTTCACGGACCAGCTTGCTGAAACTGCCGGACTGCGGTCAGCCTTGTCCCGCAAAGCGCCTGATCTCGCCGACTTGCTGCAGGCTGCGACCCGGGTTCATGAAGACTGCAAAGCTGCTGTCGCAACTCAAGTTGCCGCCTACACATCAGGGGCTTCCGAAGATCCCGCCAGGCCTGCATCAGCGAGTTGCTCAGGATCGGGCAGGTCGCGCAAGGACTCCATCCCGAAGGCGGCCAAAAAGGCCTCGGTCGTCACGAAGGTATAGGGCGCGCCGCGTCTCGGTTCGCGGGGGCCGGTGCCGATCAGGCCGCGCTCGGCCAGGCGGCCAATCAGGTCGCGGCTAATCTCTTTGCCAAAGATGTCCTTCAACCCATCGCGGCTGATCGGCTGGTGAAACGCAATCGTCGCCAGCACGGCAAGGTCGAACTCTGACAGGCTCAGCGCCTGCGCTCCCACATCCGCCGCAGCGCGGATTGCGGGCGCATAGGCCGCGCGCGTCCGCAGCATCCACCCGGTACCCACCTGCGCCACCTCATAGGGGCGGCCCTCCAGATCCACCGCCAGATCTTCGATCAACAGATCGACCGAGGCCCCCTGCCCGACCACCCTTGACAGATCGGCACGCGCCACCGGGCTCGCGCTCGCAAACAGCACCGCCTCGATCCGGCGCAGCCATTCGCGCCACCGCAGATCGGGCGGAAGGTCAGCCAGGTCCCGGTCAAGCCCTCCCTCTTCGCGCCGGGCCATGCCTAGACCCCGTACAGACGAAATGTATCCCGCCCGGTCAGTTCCCGCAGCGCGCCCAGTTCCACCAGCCGGTCACATAGCCGCCGCGCGGCACGGTCCGAAAGACTGTCCGGCATCTCCCTCGCCAGCGCCACGGGGGCCAATGCATCGCGCGACAGGAACAGATCAAGCGCCCGCACCGCCCCCTTGGCCCGCAGCTGTGGTGCCGCCGCCCGCAGGCGCGCTGCTGCCCGCGCCAGATCGCCCGCCATGGGTAGTGCCTGCCCCACCCCCGCCAATACAGCCCGGTGGCAAGCCATGCGCAGGCCATGTCCCCGCAGGCGCAAATCACGAGCCTTCAAGGTCAGCGACAAAAGCGGCAGAACATCGGTCCACCCCAGTGACCTCGCCAGCACCGCATCGGCAAGGATCAAGGCCACGGTCTCGTCCCGCGGACTGTCGGTCAGTACGGTCTCGATCACCTGCGCCGCGCGGTCAACCGGGGTTGGCCCGGTGGCATCCAAGCATAGGGCAATCCGCTCTGGCACGACACCCTCCAGCGCGCGGCCCAGATTTGAGACCGACATCGGCCGTGCTACCGCCCTGGACCATTGCCGATAGAT
The DNA here is from genome assembly GCA_038251625.1 of Rhodobacterales bacterium. Taxonomy (GTDB): domain Bacteria; phylum Pseudomonadota; class Alphaproteobacteria; order Rhodobacterales; family Rhodobacteraceae; genus JBBQXK01. Next base: position 1,772 of record JBBSBE010000179.1, on the reverse strand, counting down.
TCGGCCCGCCGGGCCGGGATCATCGCCCGCTTTCGTCAGGTGCAAGGCATCCCGCAAGGCTCCGGCACCCTCGCGGCGCCCTGCGAGCTCCACGCAGGCTTCCGCCGCCACCAGCGCAAGGCGGTCGCGCCACAGTGCAAGCGGCAGCGTCTCTTCCCGTGATATCAGGGTCAGATGCGCCAGTGCAGCCCCGGCCCGGAAGGCCGCAGATTCGATGGTTTCAGCATGCCCCGCGCTGATCCAGCCCGGCAGCGGGGGAAGCATCGACAGCAGCTCTGTGGTCCGGGCACGTGGATTCCTCATGCCGGAAACCTACTTCGACACGGCGCTTTGCGCCAGAAAAATGCGCTGTTAGCGCCGCATCTTAGGCAAGGCCTCAATGTCCAATAAGTTTGCATTATCGGACACAAAGAAGATATGTTGATGACCATGACAGAAACGCACCAGAAATCACCCTCAGACCCGCCAGAGCACTCCGATCCCAACGAACCGGACGAGAGCGTTGCGCCTCAGGACGGTGCCCCCTCACTGCCCTCCCACATCGCTGGCTCAGGCACGCTCGACAGGTTGGTTGAAACCGCGCGCGACTATGCACGTGCCGCTGTTTCGGAAAACACGCTCAAGGCTTATGCCAAGGACTGGGCCGCATTCGCCCGCTGGTGCCGCATGCGCGGCGCCGACCCCCTGCCCCCCTCGCCCCAGCTGATCGGGCTCTACATCGCCAATCTGGCAGCACCCGGCGACAAGGCTCCTGCCCTCTCGGTTTCCTCAATCGAACGCCGCCTTTCCGGCCTTGCCTGGGGCTATGCACAGCGCGGCGAACGGCTGGACCGCAAGGACCGCCACATCGCCTCTGTCCTGGCCGGCATCAGGCGCAAACACGCCCGCCCGCCGGTTCAGAAAGAGGCGATCCTGCCCGAAGATCTGCGCAACATGCTGGCCACCCTGCCCCACGATCTGCGCGGCCTGCGCGACCGGGCGATCTTGCTCACAGGCTTTGCCGGGGGCCTACGCCGGTCAGAGATCGTCGCCCTCGACCTTGGCAAGTACGATACGCCCGACAGTGGCGGCTGGGTCGAGATCATGGAAGGCGGCGCCCTGATCCGGCTCCGCGGCAAGACAGGTTGGCGCGAGGTTGAGATTGCCTGCGGCTCATCCGATCAGACCTGCCCGGTCCATGCCCTTTTGCAATGGCTGCACTACGCCAGGATAAACTTCGGACCGCTTTTCGTCGCGGTCTCCCGCAACGGGCTGAAGGCCACCCTCGAACGCCTGTCAGACAAGCATGTCGCACGCCTCATCAAGCAAACCGTAGAAAATGCGGGTTTGCGGCCCGAGCTTTCCAAAGCCGAGCGGCTGCAGCTCTTCTCCGGCCATTCCTTGCGCGCAGGCCTCGCCAGCAGCGCCGAGGTGGATGAACGTTACGTCCAAAAACAGCTCGGCCACGCTTCGGCCGAGATGACCCGACGCTACCAGCGCCGTCGCGATCGGTTCCGCGTGAACCTTACCAAGGCCGCAGGACTATAAGCCCCCTGCCCTTCCGACGCGCCGTCGCTGAAATGCCAAGCTCCAACCTGACCGCTCAGGTTTCAGCTAACCGCTTCAATTGAAATTGGGAAGCAAACGCGACAGCGGCAGATCCGTCAAGGCTGAGGCCGGACTTCGGGGGAGCGAAGGGACACGAAGCCGGGCCTTGCCCCCCGGGGTCAATTCACCCGGTAAACCACCGGACAGTTGACCAGGAACCCCAGCGCCTTTGGCGGGCCGGACCC
>JBBSBE010000178.1:0-6740 GCA_038251625.1 Rhodobacterales bacterium | reverse complement strand
TCACCCCCAAACCCCCTCAAACTCCCGCCACTCGCCCTTCGACATGCCGGATGCTTCTTGCGTGACCACCTCACCTTTCAGCCGCCGCTTCAGCACGTCAACCGCTTTCGCACTGAGGTTCACCCCGCCCATCCGGTAATCCTCGAACGCCGCATAGGCCAGCGGCACCCAGTCGCGCACGGCCTCGGCAATCGCCTCGGCATAGACGCGGATTTCGTATTGGGCGTGGGGGTCGGCGCGCAGGCGCAGGAAGTGGAAGAGGTTGTGCAGATCCACCTTCCAGTACCACTGGGTATAGATGTTCATTGGCAGGTTCATCCGCGCGAGTTCGCGCGCCAATCCCTGCTGGCCGTCTTGTGACAGCATGTCCTGATAATGGTCATACATCTGCGCGGCGTCGGATTTGAGCATGGCCAGCACGCGGGCGGCCTCGGCGCCCTGCAGCACCTCGCCCCGGCCCTGATTGTTGACGGTGCTTTGCGCGGCAAGCTGGTCGGGGGCGGGGATATAGAATTCGCGGTCGAGGATCGAATAGCGGGCAGAGTATTCGTTCACATTGGCGGTGCGGTGGCGGATCCACTGGCGGGCGACGAAGACGGGGAGTTTGACGTGGAGTTTCACCTCGCACATTTCGAACGGCGTCGAATGCCAGTGGCGCATGAGGTAGCGGATCAGCCCCTCATCGTTCTGCACGTGTTTGGTGCCCGCCCCATAGGACACGCGGGCGGCCTGCACGATGGCGGCATCGTCGCCCATATAGTCGATGACGCGGACAAAGCCGTGATCGAGGACGGGCGTGGCGGTGTAAAGCCGCGCCTCCATCCCCGGCGCGGTGGCGCGCAGCGTGGGGCGGGTGGTGGCGCGGAGGGCCGCAATTTCGGCTTCTTCGTCGGGGGACAGGGGCATGCGGGCCTCGGCGTTTTTCAAGATGTGGGGGTGGTATCGGGGAAGCCTACGACATGCTGGTATCTGCGGGCAAGGGCGCGCGACATATCTGCACCACGGCGGGCGGCAAGGCCCGGCAAAGATTGACAGAAACAAGGCAACCCGGCACCTTCCTTGGCAAAACGAACCATATAATCGAGCAGGTTCCCATGACTATGAAGCTGATTGCGCCCCTGGCGCTGTTTCTGCTTGCCGCATGTGACGGCAGTTCCATTGGCGCTGGTGGCAGCAGTGGCGGCGGCGGCGGCGGTGGAGGCGGGGGAGGCGGTGGCGGTTCCCAGGCCGATGTGCCGGCGGCAGTGGCGGTGAACCTGAAGGCGATCACCTACAACCCCTCGGGCGGTGGTACGCTGAACGTGGTGCTGGAAAGCCCCGGTACGTCGCCGCTGAATGCGGCCTTCACGCGGAATGCGGCGCTCGATGTGGATGGCTATCAGGCCTATACCTATCAGGAGACGGGGCTGACGCGGTCGCATCTGGCGCTGGTGGCCGAGAACGCGCGTGGCAACCTACAGGCGGCGGCGGTGTCGGACGGCGGGCAGTTCAACTATCGCTTTGGCGGTGGCAGTTTCCTGCGGATCGACACCTATTCGGCGCCAACCTCGGGCGTGTTCAGCTATACGGGCAGCTATGCGGGCGTGTTCGTGCCGGGCCAGACGACGACACCGGGATTGCCCGCGAGCCTGCGGCCGACGGTGCCCTACCGAGTGGATGGCGACATTCTGATGACGGGATCGTTCACCAACGATCTGGTGGAAGGTGGCGTGGACAACCGGGTGGTGCGGGATGACGCGGGCAATGCGGTGCTGTCGCTGGATCCGATCACGCTGAAGAACACGGCCATCGACAGTGACGGGCGGTTCCTTGGCGATGTGGAATTCGCAGGCGCGCCCGGGCAGACGATCGGCAGCTATGCGGGCCTCTTCGGCGGCGGCGGCGCCACCGATATTGCCGGCGCGCTGGTGATCAACCCGATCAGCGGCCAAGATGGCATCTGGGAGTTCGGCGTGTGGAACCTGCCCCGCTGCGGCACGGCGGGCGAGGGCCCGTTCTGCGCCCTTACCCCGTGAGGGCGCTGGCCCTCGCGCTGGCGCTTGCGCTGGCGCCGGGTGGCGGGCGGGCGGCGGACGACCGGGTAACCCTGACCTTGCCGCAGGCGCATGCGCTGGCACAGCAGGCGTTTGCTTCGGGCGACATGGCCTTTGCCCATGCGCTGGCCCTGCGGCTGCTGGAGGCCAACCCCAAGGATCCGCGCGCGCTTTTGCTGATCGCCGCGACGGCCCCCGCCTTGGGCGACCCCGCGCGCGGGCGGACGGCGGGGCGCGAGGCCTGGGCGGCGGCGAAGGATGCCCCCCTCTTGCGGTATGAGATCGCGCGGTTCACCGCCGTTGCCGCCGTAGCGGACAACCGGCCCGGCGCTGCGCAGTTCTGGCTGCGCCGCGCGGCGGATGTGGCGCCCAACGCGGATGCAGCGGCGCGCACGGCGGCGGATTACCGGCGTATCCGGGCAGCGCGACGCCTGAGCTACAACATCGATGTCAGCGCCACCCCGACGTCCAACGTGAATGGCGGCGCCTCGGGCGATGCGCTGGTGGTCAACGGCACGCTGCCACTTGGATCGCTGTCGGGCGATGCACAGGCGCTATCGGGCATCACGGCGGCGGCGCGGGTGTCGCTTGTCTGGAAACTGCCCGAGACGCCCACGACGCGCGCACGGGTGGGTTTGCGCGCCTATGCCACCGCAAACCGTCTGTCCGACGATGCAAAGGACCTTGCGCCGGATGCCGAGGGCAAGGATTTCAACTTCGCGGTGCTGGAGGCAACAGCGGGGCTGGACTGGAAGCCAGAGGCCCTGCTCCGCCCGCTGCAACTGTCGCTTGGAGCGGGCAAAAGCTGGTACGGCGGCGAAGTGTTGGGCGACCATTTGCGCGGCGAGGTGGGCTGGCACCTGATCGCCACGCCGCAGGGCGTGATACGCGTTTCACTGGGCGCCGAGCGGCAATGGCGCGACACGGGTATGGTGAACGCGCTGACATGGCGGGTGGAAGGCGGGCGCTCCATCGGCGACGCGGGCGACAAGCTGATCTACGGCCTGGCACTGAAGCGGGTGGCGGGGGAAGCGCGGAACACCGAACATACCGCCGCCACGCTGGACCTTGGATACGATTTCGCGCGCCCGGTGGGCCCTGCCTTGCTGAGCCTGCGGGCAACGGCGGGGATGAAGGACTATCCGTTCTATTCCATCGGGCTGCTTGGCATCCGCGACGGGCGCGAGGATCTGAGCGCTGGCCTCTCGGTCGAAGCGGCCTTCCCAGCGCTGCAACGCTTTGGCTATATGCCCAAGGTGACCCTGTCGGCCGAGGAAACCCGGTCGAACATCAGCCGGTTCGAAACGCGCAACATCGGGCTTTCGGTGGGCTTCGCCTCGTCCTTCTGATCCGTTCGCGGGTGGCGGCGGGCGGTGGATGCGCTAGGATAGATGCCAAATCATCGACAGGAGCGCCCCTATGCAAGTTCGCTATCTTCACACCATGGTCCGCGTGAAGGATCTTGACGCCTCGATCGCCTTTTTCAAGCTGATGGGGTTGGAGCAGACGCGCCGCAACGATTACGAAAGCGGGCGGTTTTCACTGGTCTTCATGGCCCCCCCCGGCCAGCCCGACTGCCCTGTGGAACTGACGTGGAACTGGGATGGCGATGAAGGTCTGCCCTCGGACAGCCGCCACTTCGGGCATCTGGCTTACGGGGTGGAGAATATCTATGACATGTGCGCGCATCTGCAGGCCAATGGCGTGGTGATCAACCGCCCGCCGCGCGACGGGCGCATGGCGTTCGTGCGCTCGCCCGACAATATCTCGGTCGAGTTGCTGCAGATCGGCGAGGCGCTGCCTTCGGCGGAACCCTGGGCCAGCATGGGCAATACCGGGCACTGGTAGGGCCCTCCGGCCGTCAGAACGCGTAGCGGCTGAGCGTATCGGGGCCGAGCGTTTCGGTGCCGATCAGGCGCGGGCGCGGGGCATCGGCCAAGCCGGTCAGGCCAAGGGGGCCGAGGGCCGGGTGGCTTTCGGCGCCAAGCAGCGCCGCGCCGTTGAAAAGGTACAGCGCATCTGCAAGGCGCGCGCAGACGAGGGCTGCGGCCAGCGTGGCGCCGCCTTCGCACAGGATGCGCGTCAACCCCTCGGACGCCAGAAGGCGCAAGGTGGCGGGCAGATCGGCGTGGCCTTGCGCCGTGGCCGTGGCTTCGATCAGCCGCGCGCCGGTTGCGGCCCAGGCATCGCGTGCCGCCTGCGGGGCGGCGCTGGTATGGATCATCCAGACGGGCGTATCGCGGGCGGTCTGGCCAAGGCGGCTTTCCGGGCTGTGGGTCAGGCGACTGTCAAGCACAAGGCGCACGGGTTGGTGCACGGCGCCCATGTCGCGCACCGTTAGGTCGGGGTCGTCGGCGCGGGCTGTCGCACTGCCGACCAGCACCGCATCATGGCAAAGCCGCAGCGCATGGACCGCGCGACGGGCGGCAGGGCCGGTGATCCAGCGGCTTTCGCCCGAGGCAAGCGCTGTACGCCCGTCAAGGCTGGCGGCGAGTTTGAGGGTGACAAGGGGCAGCCCTTGCGTGATCCGCTTGAGGAACCCTGCGTTGAGCGCGGTCGCCTCTGCCGCCATAAGACCTTCGGAGAGGGCGATTCCGGCGGCGCGCAGCCTTGCGTGGCCACGGCCCGACACGCGGGGGTCGGGGTCGGTCAGGGGGGTGACGACGCGGGCCACCCCTGCTGCGGCCAGCGCATCGGCGCAAGGTGGGGTACGCCCGTGGTGGGCACAGGGCTCCAGCGTGACATAGGCCGTAGCGCCACGTGCGGCCAACCCTGCCTGTGCCAGCGCCATGGTTTCGGCATGCGGGCGCCCGCCTGCCTGCGTCCACCCGCGCCCGACGACGCGCGTGCCCTGCACGATCACGCAGCCGACCGAGGGGTTGGGCCACGTTCGCCCAAGGCCCCGCGCGGCAAGGCGCAGGGCATGGGCCATATGCCCCTCGTCGGTTCCGGTCACTCTTCCGGGGTGGCGTTGGGTCGCAGTTCGCTGACGAAGCGGTCAAAATCGTCGGCGGCCTGGAAGTTCTTGTAAACGCTGGCAAAGCGTACATAGGCCACAGTGTCGATCCGCGCGAGGCTTTCCATCACGATATCCCCGATGGTGCGCGAGGGGATATCGGTATCGCCAAGGCTTTCCAGCCGCCGCACGATGCCGCTGATCATCTGGTCGATGCGGTCGGGATCGATCGGGCGCTTCTGCATGGCGATACGGATGGCGCGTTCCAGTTTCGCGCGATCGAAATCCTCGCGCTTGCCAGAGGTCTTGATGACCACAAGATCGCGCAGTTGCACACGTTCGTAGGTGGTGAAGCGGCCCCCGCAGGCGGGGCAGAAACGGCGCCGGCGGATCGAGACGTGATCCTCGGCGGGGCGCGAGTCTTTCACCTGGGTGTCGATATTGCCGCAGAACGGGCAGCGCATGGGGGCTCTCCTTCCCGTCCGGGCGGGCGTACGCATGATCCGGGGCTGCCCCGGCTTTGATCCACAGACCATAGCGCGACAGGCCACCTTTCGCCTAGGGGCAAACGCACGGCCCACCATATAGGGCGGGGCCGGTGTGGCGGCGGCGACTCAGGGGCCACCGGGCCAGACGCGGGCGTGACGGGTGCTGCCGCTCCGGTGGCCAACCTCGGGGGGACGGGCCTGTGCCCCTTGCAGCAGGGGCGGCGGCGCAGGCGGCACATCGCCGGATTGCCGCCGTTCACGGCATTGTCAGGTACAAACGGCGCAGGATCGCGCGGGGATGGTCTATGTTTCCAGCGACATAGCCAGTGGAGGCACGCATGACCCGGATGACCGCAAAAGATTTCCCGCCCGAGTTGCTGGAGCTTTACGACTATTACGCCCACGGACGCATCACGCGCCGCGAGTTCATGGACCGCGCCGCGGGCTTTACCGCGCTCGGCCTCAGCGGTGCCGCACTTTTGCAGGTGATGAGCCCGAACTACGCGCTGGCGCAGCAGGTGCCGGAAAGCGATCCCGACATCGCCGCCGAGCGCGTCAGCTATCCGTCGCCCGAGGGGCACGGAACCGTGAACGGCTATCTGGTGCGGCCTGCGGGGACAGGGCCGTGGCCCGCCGTGGTCGTGGTGCACGAAAACCGGGGGCTGAACCCCTATATCGAGGATGTGGCGCGGCGGGTGGCGAAGGCGGGGTTCCTGGCGCTGGCGCCGGACGGGTTGACCAGCGTCGGCGGCTATCCCGGCAGCGACGACAAGGGGCGCGAGTTGCAGGCCAGCGTGGACCCCGAGAAGCTGATGAACGATTTCTTTGCTGCCGTGGACTGGATGGCAACCCATCCCGACAGCACCACGCGGGTGGGGATCGTGGGATTTTGCTATGGCGGCGGCGTGGCGAATGCCGTTGCCGTGGCGTTCCCTGATCTGGGGGCGGCGGTGCCGTTCTACGGGCGCCAGCCGTCGGCAGAGGATGTGGCGCAGATCAAGGCCGCGCTGCTGATCCACTATGCAGGCCTCGATACCCGCATCAACGAGGGCTGGCCGGCCTACGAGGCCGCGCTCAAGGCGGCAGGCACGACATACGAGGCGCATGTCTACCCGGACGTGAACCACGGATTTCACAACGACACGACACCCCGCTACGATGCCGCAGCGGCAGAGTTGGCGTGGGAGCGGACGATCGCGCACTTCAAGGCGAACCTCGCCTGACATCGGTGGCAAGGGGGGCCGGGCCCCCCTTGGACCCCCG
>JBBSBE010000177.1:0-6750 GCA_038251625.1 Rhodobacterales bacterium | reverse complement strand
CGCATATTTCGGCGCCAGTTCGTCCTTCAGATGCGCCGCGCCGCGATCGAGGGTGATCTGTTCGATGCCGCGGTGGGCGAGGTGCAGGATCGTGCCGCCCGGTGTTTCATACATGCCGCGCGACTTCATGCCGACGAAGCGGTTCTCGACAAGGTCGAGCCGGCCGATGCCGTGCACCTTGAAGACAAGCCGCACGACCAAGAACGTCGTCACCAGTGCCGCGATTACGGATGGAAGTCGCAATCCGAAGGGCGTGGGGCCTGCACGTGCATCGATAATGCCATGATAAAAATTAAAAGCGGCGCTCTGGAACGCAAAAGCTGCCAATGCAAACAGAATGATGCCTGTGACGATCATCGGATCACGGGAGCCCGAAAGCGCGTTGGCGGGGCCGGAACGGTTCATTGCACCCCTCCAGCGCGCGTGTCGGCAAGGAAAACCAGGTGCTTGCTGGCCAGGAACGTTATCAGCGTATAAACTGGTATTCCGACAATCTGGGCAAGATAGCCATTGAAACCGAGCCAGTGGATTGCTGCCAGCACGGCCAGCAGGTTGGCTCCATAGGCGACGCCCGACACGGCGACGAATTTCACGAAAGCCGGTTTCCATGCGCTTGCTGAATCAAAGGTCCAGCGTCTGTTGGCCGTAAAGCTTATCAATATGCCCACGGTATAGCCAGCCAGGTTGGCGGTGATGTCGCTGGCCCCGAAAAACCATTTTGCGGCAAAGATCACCGATAATCCGATCAGCGCGTTGACCGCGCCGACCCCGAGAAACCGTCCGAACTGCTCGACGCCCGATGCCATTACTTCACCGCATGCACGAAATACTGCCCACCGAGTGGCAACCATGCCAGCGCAGGTTCAAGCGCGCGCAGGGCCGACAATGTGTGCGGGAAGAAAACCCGATAGCGCGTCTGCGCCGTGGCGAAACCTGCGTGCAGGATATTGCGGCGCAAGGCGCGCCCGGTGATCAGGACGGCGTTTTCATCAAACGGGCAATCATTCACAACGCGAACGGTCAGGGGATTATAGGGATTATGTTCAAAAATGAACAGGCTGCCACCCGGCCGCAACACGCGATACAGTTGCTTGAACAATTCGAGGTGATCATCATGATCTATGTGATGAAACACGACCATTGAGTAAGCGATATCGAATTGTGCTGGCGCAAACGGAATGTTGATGCCATCAAAATGAACGTAATCGGCAGCGCCAGGAAAGCGCTTTTCAGCGACCGTCAGGCTCCGCTGCGACAGGTCGAGGCACGTGAGCTTTGAGTTCCGAAAGTATTTGCGCACGTACGGCACCGAATTGCCGACACCGGCTCCGAAATCCAGCAGCCGCGGCGAAGCGCCATCCGATTCTGGACCTGGTCGCCAATAGCGTGCGATGTCGGCCACCTTGTACTCGGAAAAATACTCCGGTGCCTCGCCCGACACGCTTATACCGGCAGACAAGGCGGCATGATAATCGTCGGCGAATTTGTCGAATTCGGCTTCATTCATCTGTTGCAGACCTCGGGGCAGCGGCCGGTGTTCGGCCAGTGTTCGCCGGTCGAGTGGGCTTGGTGGAAGCCACAAACAGTGGCTTTCCCATCACGATACCCATTGTGACGGCGAGATATTCCGCGACCACCCCGAGCGATGCCAGGATGCTGCCGGAGAAGAATGACACCAGGATCAGCAGCGAGGTCCAGCCTTGCACTGGCACCTGACCGTAGAGCTTGGCCAGCACGGCATAGATCGCGACCAGCACTGCCAGCAGCATCGATCCGAAACCCATGATGGTAATCAGGCGCAGCGGGCGCGTGCCGGTGCTCAGGATCAAGCGCCAGAAGTGCCCGATCAGCTTGAAATACGAATAGGTGGAAGGCCGATCGAGTTCGTTCCTCGTAAGCACCTGACAGTGTCCGATCCGCGCGCTGATCCAGAACAAGCCGACGTCGAGGTAAATGCCGCTTTGGCAATAGCCAGCCAGGGCCCTCGCTATCCCGCCGTCGATAAGGCGGAAGCTGTTGAACGGGCCTACCGCGCCATTGCCAAGCAGGCGGGTACTGATCGCCTTTGCCGTCCGGCTGAACATGTTGCGCAACCAGTCATAAGGCGGTTTGTTGGTTGGCTGGGCGTAGACGACCTGAAGCGAATCCTGGAGGGCCTTGTCGAGCATTGCGGCGATGTCGGCCGGGTTCTGCTGTCCGTCTTCGTCTAGGGTGGCAACCCAATCACCCGTTGCATTCGCCATCCCGGCCAATGTTGCCGCATGCTGGCCGAAATTCTTGGTCAACCAGACCGGGCGCACGAATGGATAATATCGGGCCAAATCTTCCAGAGTGCGGTCCGATCTGTCCGGGCCGCAGTCGTGAACCAGGATCACTTCACAGACTTGCCACGCGTGACCGGCGGACGTGGTTACAGCATGCGTAAGCGGTGCGATTTCAGCGACCAGCAAGGGCAAGGTGTGTTCGCCGGCATATACCGGAATCACGATGGACACGCCATAGATCTGTGGCTGCATCACAGGCGCCGGGCCGAGTTCAGGCTGCGTAACCGTGAGCCGACCACCGTCAACAACAGACACAGTCATCGTACAGCCGTCGGAATCGAGGTGACCCACTCGTGCATCCTCTGCTTTGTCCGCCATGGCGTCCGCGCTGACAGTTTGGCGCCGTCAAATACCGTGCTGCCCGACTCTATACGCATGTCGAATTCAGGCCAAGGCGCCAGCTCGATCGTTGCCCCGCATTGCGTTGCGATCTGCCCGGCGGCTTCCAATAGACTGAAGTCTTCGCCCGGAATATTGAAGATCTCGTTCTCGCAGTTGTCATCTTCCCCACCGAGCACGATGGCCTGGCAAATGTCGTCAACATGGGTGAAGGTGCGACGCAGGCTGCCGTCCCCATAAAGACTGATACGGCCGGTATCGACAGCCTGTTGGATGAAGTTTCCAACCGTTCCGTAGGAATAGCGCCCGCCCTGCGAGTTGCCATAGGGAACGCAAATCCTGAAGACTGTAAAGGGGATACCGAAAGCCCGGGCAAATGCTTGCAGGTGCAGTTCGCAGGCAATTTTGGTGGCGGCGTACACCGTTCTGGCTTCCAGGTCGGCTCCCTCTGCGAGCGGTCGCTCCGACCCCTTGTAAACGAGGCGCGTCGACGGAAAGACAATACGCGGACGATGGCCCGACCGCCTGATACAATCGAGGACGTTGAGCAGTCCGGTCTGGTTGCCGGCGACGAATGCCTGAAAATCATTGAAGGACGCCGTGGTGCCTGTGACCCCGGCGAATTGAAAGACCCGGTCGACATCCCAATCGAGTGCCTGCAAGCTTTCCAGGTTCCCCACATCAGCGGCCGAACCGGCCTCGCCATTGCGCGAAACGGACGTGACCTCGTGGCCGGCGGCTCGCAACGCCGGGACAAGGTGACGGCCGAGATAACCGGCCGCTCCGATCACAAGGCACTTCACGCCGGGCGCCGCTGCGACTGTGTCATTGGTCGGCCAGCTCTTTGATCGACTGCAACGCCCTGCTCTGCACCAAAGTCTGGCGATAATGGACTGTGCGGCTGGCGGGGTCCCGGATTGCTTCGGCAAATGCACGCCAGGCGCCGACGAAATGGTTATCGGGGTCGACCGCGACTTCGTGCCGATTCTCGGCAGTCTCGAGGATCAACCTTGGCGCGAACACAGCGCTTGGCGTGTAAGCCCGTTCAGCAACGATTTTACCTTTTGATCCCCAAAGCTCGTACCGACATTGATAATGATTATCGAACCCGAACGCGATCGACGCACCCACCCCGTTCGGGTGGGCCAGGAAGGCGCTGCCCCACAAGCTGGCGCCCGAGTTCGGGCAGCGATGCAGACTGGCACCCTGGACCCTGAGCGCGTCGCCAAGAAAATGAAACGCCGCCCGCAGCGGATAACCCGCAGCGTCCATCAAGGCACCGCCACCGATCATTTCATCGTAGCGGAAGTCATCAGCCGCCAGCGGCGGAAAGCCGAAGCTGCCGTGAAAGTGTCGCAGTTCGCCGATCTGCCCCTCTTGCACCCAGCCGGCCACTACGGCCTGCTGGCGGTGGTAAAGGAACATATAGCCTTCCATAAGCGCGACCCTGCGGATCTGCGCCGCGGCCACCAGCGCCTCGGTTTCTGTGGCCGTGGATGCAAAGGACTTTTCCGCATAGACATGCTTGCCTGCCGCGATGGCCCGGCCGATCCATTCAGCATGCAATCCTGTCGGCAACGGCATGTAGATCGCATCGACGTCGTCTCGTGCCAGCAAGGCCTCATAGCTTGTTACTGCCTGGCATGAGAATTGGCTTGCGAATACCCCGGCCTTGGCTGCGTCGCGGCTGGCAATGGCGATCAGTTCAAACTGCGCCGGTAGTTGCAGCAGCGCCGGCACGACCGACCGCCGCGCAATGTTGGCAGCGCCCATGACGCCGACCCGAATGGGCTTGTTATCCATTAGCCGCTCTTCAATCAAACGTAATGGTTGACAGCAGGCTTCTGGCGGCAATGTTAAGATAGTTGTTGAACTCGATGAATCGAAGCATCTGGTTGAGCGTCATCCAGCAATAATTGCTGTCGACTTCCAAAGGAAAATTTTCATCGACTTCGACGATCATGTTGCGATTTTGCTCATGAAAAAAACGCCCGCCTTCTTCGCTCTGCATTGAATCAAACAGCACCCGGCTAGTTGGCGCATCGAGCACATCGTTGATATATTTTATCGAGTATTCGTTGCTGCCGATCCGGTAGTTACCAGTCAAACACTGAACGGTCGGCGCAAGCTCGACAATATCAAAATTGCCCCCCTCCAGCTTGGCTTGTACCAGAAAATGGTAGGCGCCATTGATTGGCCGGACGATAAACGCGATCAAGCCCTCCTGCGAAGGCTTTATCATGGGCTGGTCCCAATTGGTAACCTCGCGGTTCTCGATCGTCACATTGACGCCGATCACCGAGAAGTATTTGCCGTCAGGACGGCGGATCTCGCCGTCGATCTCCACCCAGTCGCGAATTTTGTCCAGCGGTAGACGTTTGACCGTCAGATCATAGCTCGATTTGAGGTTGGTGACCCAGGAAAGGATGCTGCGAAAGCTGTGCAGGGCATTGCTGGCGACCAGCGCCGAATTCAGCATCAGCCGCTGCTGCAGGCGCGTTTCCTTCAACGTAAACAGGCCTTCGAGAGTCTCAGCCGCATAGGTACCGTAACTGATCCCGGACAAAACCGTGCGGGTGTCCATGTTGACGACATTGTCTTGCCGCATCAGATGCTTGATCTGGCCGACAGACATCCACAGGAAGTCCGGGTGGGGCTCGATCACTTCGCCATCAGGCAATTCGATTATCATGTTGCGGTTGCGCTTGCGCAGGAAGCGCGCGCCTTGTTCTGACTGCAATTGGTCGAGCAGCAGGCGGCGGGGTTTTTCACCGTTGAAATACTCGAGGTAGCGCGGTCTCGCGCCCTGGTGGATGTGCGAATAGTTGCTCTTGGTCGCCTGGATTGTCGGCGAAATCTGAACAACGTTAATATTCCCCGGCTCGATCTTGGCTTGCACGAGCAGGTGAAGGATGCCGTCGAATTTCTTGGCCATCAACCCAAGATAGCCGATCTCGGGCTGGTTGATGATGGGCTGCTCCCAGTAGCGAACCTGGCCCCAATCGGTCTCCACCCCGATACCTTCGATCGAGAAAAATCGCCCGCTGTCATGAACCACGTCACCGGTGACGGCCGAGCGCTGCCATTTACGCATGTCGCGCAGCGGTATCTGGCGGATGGTAACATCTACGTTGGCGCGCCGTTCCTCGATCCACGCTGCGATCCCGGCGTTGGGAGTAACAGGAGAATCCACCGCGGCGGCAGATCGCATGAACTCAACCTCGATGTTCGTCATGCAACTCTCTGATTACCTACATTTTCCATTCAAAAATTAACACTATACGAATTTCAACCGTAGTGCATGCGGCATGGAGCCGTCGAGTCAAAACTCACGCCGCATGATTCAGGCATTCACGTGTAGAACGACGGGCGGCTCGGTCTGAATAGCCCCCAGGCTCAGGACTCATAGCCAGAACAGGACGGTGGCGCTGACGTGCATCCCCACCTTCATCCAATCAGACAGGTCAGGCCATCGAAGAAGCACCCGTCCATGCCTGTCTCTCCAGATTGGAAACAGAAGTGAATCTTCGTGTTCATCCAACTCTCCAGCAACTACTGTTAGTTATTCTGCGAGCAGGCCGCGAGCGTGCAAAAGATCAGCGCCCAGTTGCAGCATTTCCTCAATTATTACAGCTTTTTGTCTATCACGCCGGCGCTTCTGCACCATCGTCAGTGGAGCGCTAGGCACGTAGGGAGGTTTCCACTTTATACATCCCGCGACATCACGCATGTGTTACGGAGACTGTTACGCCAGCCAGCGTCGCTTCAACCGCAAGCTGTTGATTATAATGATCTTCGTGTGAATGGTCGGGGAGACAAGATTCGAACTTGCGACCCTCTGGTCCCAAACCAGATGCGCTACCAGGCTGCGCCACTCCCCGTCCCGGTCCTGCCCCTAGGGCAAGCGTCGGGGGAGCACAACCCCATTGTCGCCACGGGCGGAGGGATCGCTATCCACTTGACGGTTACTGGTCAGCAATTGCGGCCGCTGCGACGGCATGGCCCTAACCTTGGAGAGCCGATAACGAGGAGCTTGCCATGCACAGACGCCAGATGTTGACCGGGGGAGCAGGGCTTGTCGGGCTCG
>JBBSBE010000176.1:0-6750 GCA_038251625.1 Rhodobacterales bacterium | reverse complement strand
TCTCTGGAACGGCCTTGCGGATTATGTGCTGACGCGAGGGATCGAGGTGCTCTTTGGGGTAGCGAGCTTTCATGGCACGGACCCGGCACCATTGGCCCAGCCCCTCGCGTGGCTGCACCATCATCATCTGGCGCCAGAGGGTCTGCGTGTGCGCGCGCGCCCGGCCCATTTTCAGGCGATGGACCTCTTGCCCCGCGACGCGCTGGACCGCAAGGCCGCGATGACGGCGACACCCGCCCTGATCAAGGCCTATCTGCGCCTTGGCGGCTTCGTGGGCGAGGGCGCTTGGATCGACCATCAGTTCAACACAACCGATGTGTGTCTGGTGATGGATACCGTCCGCATGTCGGACAAGCACCGGGGCTTTTATACCCGCAAGCAGGACCGCGCAGGATGAGCGCCTGGCATGAGGCCCGGCTGCCGGAGTGGCGTCCGGGTGCGGTGGCATGGGCGCGGGCGGTGCTGCGCAGCGTGGTGATCGGCCTAGTCACCTATGCGGGGTTGTTGCTGCATCTTCTGATCCGGCTGATCGAACGCCCGCTTTGCGGAATGGACCGGCCCGTCACACCTTGGGTTACCCAAGGCGTGTGCCGTGCGGCGCTGTGGCTGATGGGGATACGGCTGGTGCGGACGGGCGTGCCGATGAAGGGACGGGGGGCCATTGTGGCCAACCACGGAAGCTGGCTTGATATCTTCGTGCTGAACGCTTGTGACCGGGTATATTTCGTGTCGAAATCTGAAGTGGCGGGATGGCCTGGCATCGGCTGGCTTGCGCGCGCCACGGGCACGCTTTTCATCACCCGAAACGGACGCGAGGCGAAGGCGCAGACGGCGCTCTTCGAGGCGCGGCTGAAGGCGGGGCATCGGCTGCTGTTCTTTCCCGAAGGCACCAGCACCGATGGCCGCCGGGTGCTGCCGTTTAAATCCACCCTTTTTGCCGCGTTCTTTGCCAAAGGGCTGTCGCAGGGGTTGCGGCTGCAACCCGTCAGCGTGGTCTATCACGCGCCCGCAGGTCAGGACGCGCGGCTTTACGGCTGGTGGGGCGACATGGCGTTTGGCCCGCACCTGATGCAGGTTCTGGCGCAGGCGCGGCAGGGCCGGGTGGAGGTGACGTTCCATCCCCCCGTTGCCATCGCTGATTTTCCCGACCGCAAGGCATTGGCCGCCCATTGCGAGGCGGTGATCCGTGCGGCGCATGCCAACGGGCTAATCGAGCGGGGCGAGCAGGCGGGCGAGGGCCGCTAGGGGCACATCGGCGCCCCAGATTTCTTCCCCGATGGCAAAGAAATCGGTAACCGGGCCAAGGCGCGCCACAAGGTCGGGCGTCAGGCCGCCTTCGGCCACCACCGGCACCTCGATCATCTCGGACCACCAGTCGAACAGGTCGGGATCGGCCATCTTGCCGTCGCCAAGGCCCGTTTCGCCCACGGGCGCAAAGGCCACGTAATCGGCCCCCGCCTCTGCCGCCGCGATGCCTTCGTGCCGGGTGATGCCGCAGGCGGCACCTATGATGGCGTCAGAGCCCAAGTCCTTGCGCAGCGCGCGGATTGATCGGGCACCGTCGGTCAGGTGCACGCCGTCGAGGCCCAGCTTGGGAACCAGAAGGGCATGCGTCTCGATCACCAGGGCCACATCACGCGCATGTGCAACAGCGCGCAGGTCGTCGGCAGCGCGGGAGATCAGATCGGTATTCCGACCCGCCAGCGCAAGGCGGACGCAGGCAATCTCGGCCCCATCCAGAACCGCCGCCAACTGGCCCGGAAACACCTCGGGATCAAAAGTGGGTGGGGTGACAAGGTAGATTTGCGGGCGGTCTGGGGCGGGCATGCTGGCATCCTGGCGGCGTGGGTGCCCGCTTAACGCGGAATGGGGCGCGGGGGAAGGGGGGCCCTGTCCACGTACGGGAGAATGGGATAAAACGCTGATTTAAAGGAAATTTCCTACCTTTCGTCGAGTGTCTGAAACGGTGCCCGAAGGCCCCGACTGCCGGAATGCAGGCGCAAAGCCAGGCGGGCGTGGCGGAGATGGGCCGTTTCCACGGAACCGCGCATAGCGAAAACGCTATTCTGCGCCCGACGCAAAGGCCGACAGGCCCGGTTTGGCCGACGGGATCGCGACATTTTGTCGAGGCCGAAGGCGGACGATTTTCCGATCAGGCAGTTGCGTGCTGCCCCTTCAACGCATAACAATAATGGGGTGTGGGATCTTCGGGTGGAATCGCCTGAAGGAATGGCCCGGGGGGGCCTTTTGCGATCGCATCAGAGCAGCAGGCGGTGAATCCGCATGCCCGTAAGGTGTATTTGCAGGGGTCGCCTGCCAGCGCGGGGGCGTTGGCCGGGTGGTGTATTGGGAGGGGGCTCCATGATTACGCAAGCTGTTATGAAGGCGAAGACCAAGGAAGATCCGGCTTTTGTGGCCGCATGGGCCAAGGCGGCCAATGATCGCACGGTGATCGACGCCATGATCCAGGCCCGCGCCGAGGCTGGATTGACCCAGGAAGCCCTGGCCGAACGGATGCGGACCACGCAATCTGCGGTGGCGCGGCTTGAGGGCGGGCGGGTTTCGCCCACGGTCGATACGCTGCGGAAATATGCCAAGGCGGTGGGCAAGAAGCTGCGCGTGGAAATGATCTGAGACGCCGGCCTGCGCGGTGCCAGCCGCGCTTTCGCCGGGTCGAATGATCGGTGCTGCGTTGAAGCAGGGCCCTAGACTTGGATGTGCGGTCGCCTTTGCAGCCGTCTGATGGTCTGGCGCACGCTGATTCCGCCACCATTGCAACGCGCGGCGCGTTCACCACAGGGATTTCAAGGCCTTGCCCCATTGCGCTGCGTACGGCGCGCGTCGGTTTTGCGTACGGCATGCGTACCGCATCCGTCCCGACAGGGAATGTCGATGCAACGGGGCGAGGCGCGTTAAGGATTGGGGCGAAACGGGGGGCAGTGCCTTCAGGGAAGGCAGGCGGACAGCAGATGGCAGCGGTGTACCGCAGCACGCGTTATGGATGGCCGACACGTTCTCGATCCGTGCAAGTGCGGGCGCCAGTTTCAGTAAAGTCATAGCTCAATCACCGCCATATCCCCGCGCCCTGCAAGCAAACCGGCGATCAAGATATCCTCTTCCAACGCGTCCCAATGCAGCCCGAACGCGCTGAGTGTGACCGCCTGCCGTTCGAAGGGGGGTGCCGCCAGAAAGTAGGGGAACCATGCGAAAGGTATGCCGAGCGTGCGCCCATCCGTCAGAGCGACCCACGTCTGGTATTCATCAAAGGTCACGCGGTCAGCGGAAATGGTCTTGCCGAGCGCTTGCAATCTCGGGTCGCCGTGTTGCGACGATGGCGGCGAGGCGGCGCAGGGTTCGGGCATCGAAGCCTGTGCTCTGCGCAACCGTCACGTCAGGACGCGCCGGAACGTCGCCCCTCCTTTGCCCGCCATGATGTGGAGATGCTGCGGCGCTCGCGGGTCGCCTTCGTTGGAATAGAAGAAGAAGCGATAGCCGTCCTGGCGGAAAACAGTGGGCATACCAGCAGACTAGCCGAAGCCGAGGTGTCCAGCAACAGCGGGGCGATCCCCCGGCTTATACTAACCGCGCCCCTTCCACCGCCGCCCGCACGAAATCGGCGAAGAGGGGATGCGGGGCGAAGGGTTTGGATTTCAGTTCGGGGTGGAACTGCACGCCGATGAACCAGGGGTGGTCGCGCACCTCTACAATCTCGGGCAGGCGGCCGTCGGGGGACATGCCGGAGAAGAGAAGGCCGCAGGATTCCAGTTTTTCGCGGTACTGGATATCCACCTCGTAGCGGTGGCGGTGGCGTTCCTCGATGATGGTGGTGCCGTAGATTTCGGCCACCTTGGACCCGTCAGCAAGGTTCGCGGTATAGGCGCCGAGGCGCATCGTACCGCCCTTCGCGTCGGAGGCCTTGCGGGTGACGGTGTGGTTGCCCTGCACCCATTCCTTGAGGTGATAGACGACGGGGGTAAAGCGGCGGGCGCCCGCCTCGTGGTCGAACTCTTCGGAGCCTGCGTTGGTGAGCCCGGTGAGGTTTCGGGCGGCCTCGATCACCGCCATCTGCATGCCAAGGCAGATGCCGAGATAGGGGATCTTCTTTTCGCGGGCGTAGCGGGCGGCCTTGATCTTGCCTTCGGTCCCGCGCTCGCCAAAGCCGCCGGGGACGAGGATGGCGTGGAAGCCTTCGAGCCAGGGGGCGGGGTCTTCGCGTTCGAAAATCTCGGCGTCGATCCATTCGGCGCGCACGCGGGTGCGGTTGGCCATGCCGCCGTGGGTGAGCGCTTCGGCGATGGATTTGTAGGCGTCTTCCAGTTGCGTGTATTTGCCGACGATGGCCACGCGGACCTCGCCTTCCGCGCCCGTGAGGCGGTCCATCACGTCTTCCCAGCGGGCGAGATTGGGGCGGGGGGCGGGGGAAATCCCGAACGCGTCGAGCACCGCCTGATCGAGCCCTGCCCGGTGGTAGGCGAGGGGGGCCTCGTAGATCGACTTCAGGTCGTAGGCCGGGATCACGCTTTCGGGGCGGACGTTGCAGAAGAGCGCGATTTTCTGGCGCTCTTTCTCCGGGATCGGGTGTTCGGAGCGGCAGACGAGGACATCGGGTTGCAGGCCGATGGAGCGCAACTCCTTGACCGAGTGCTGGGTGGGTTTGGTTTTCAGTTCGCCCGAGGCCGCGAGGTAGGGCAAAAGCGTGAGGTGCATGAAGATGCACTGGCCGCGGGGGCGTTCCTGGGCGAACTGGCGGATCGCCTCGAAGAACGGCAGGCCCTCGATATCGCCCACGGTGCCGCCGATTTCGCAGAGCATGAAATCGACCTCATCCGCGCCGATCTTCAGGAAGTCCTTGATCTCGTTGGTGACGTGGGGGATCACCTGAATGGTTTTACCCAGGTAGTCGCCGCGCCGTTCCTTTTCGAGGACGTTGGAATAGATGCGACCCGAGGAGATGCTGTCGGTGTTGCGGGCGTGGACGCCGGTGAATCGTTCGTAGTGGCCAAGGTCGAGGTCGGTTTCGGCGCCGTCGTCGGTGACGAACACCTCACCATGTTCAAAGGGCGACATCGTGCCCGGGTCGACGTTGAGGTAGGGGTCGAGCTTGCGCAGGCGGACGGAAAAGCCGCGTGCCTGGAGAAGCGCCCCCAAGGCGGCGGAGGCGAGGCCCTTGCCGAGCGAGGACACCACACCGCCGGTGATGAAGACATATCTGGCCATGAGGATTCCCCGTGAAAAGCGTTGCACGTCACTTGAGTCGGCGCGCGCGGATGCACGGGCTCACGGGACTCAAGCTATAGCGAAAGACAGATGAAAGCGCAACCCGACCGCAAGATGATGGCCGGTCGGGACGAAAGGCCGCAAGCGATTGTGGCTTAGTTGTCTGCGCGGGGCGGCGTGACCGGCGCGTCTGAGGGCGTCGGAGGCAGCAGATCGGTGCCAAGCGGGGCCGTCGGCGCCGGTGCCGCGGGGCGCGCGGTGCCGCCGAACTGATCCACCACGGATGTGCCCGCCGCGTTCTGCGCGGCAAAGATGGTAAGCGCGATCGAGGTGCAGATGAAGGCCAGCGCGAAGACCCAGGTCAGCTTTGCCAGCGCCGTCATCGACGAGCGTCCGCCCATCGCGCCGCCGCCGCCGCCGCCCATGCCAAGCCCGCCACCCTCGGACCGTTGCAGCAGAACCACCCCGATGAGGCAGAGCGCGAGGATCAGGTGGATGGTGAGGACGACGTTTTCCATGGCGGAGGCCTTTGACTGACGCGCCTATCTAGGCGCAAGCGATTGGGGGGGCAACCCCCCGACCTTCGCCCCCGTCCATTCGGTTCAATCCTCCACCTCATCCACGGTGGCCTGTCCCGTCAGCGCCTGGCGCAGGATCGACCAGGAGAGCCCGATCCCGAGGATCACCGACAGGGCAAGGATGCCGAGCCAGGTGTTGACCGCGTCGTTGGTCAGCGACAACACGCCCCAATCGATCAGCACCCAGACGAGAGCGGCAAAGACCGCCGCGACCAGGATCATCCCCAAGCCGCCAAGCGAGCGGATCGTGGCGCCGATGTAGATGATGTAGCCGACGCCAAGGCAGAGGCCGAGGAACACGGTCAGCGATAGCTGCGTTTCCCAATGGGCCGTGGCCCAGCGGACGAAATTCACCGGGGTCGGGTTGAACGTCGCGGCCAGAAGGATGAACGCGCCAAGCCAGCGCAGGAAAATGCCCAAGGTCGCCCCCTTCCAAGAGATGCCACCCGACATGCCAAAGCTGCGGCGATGTGTAAAGCCGCACCGGCAAGGGGTGTGGCGGCGTTGGCACGCGGGGGCTTGCGTGACGGGCGGATGCGATCACACTGCAAAGGGGTCTCGAGGGGGGGGCGCGATGGGCGGTGCGCAAGGGCTGATCCTGCGGATTGGCGGTTTGATCCTGATGGCGTTCGGCGCGGTACTGGCATCGCTTGGGGGTGCGCTTGTGCGGCTGATCCAGGGGCTGCCGCTGCCCGCAAGCCAGTTGATCGATCCCCTGGCCCCGCTTTTGCGCGCCTTGACCGCAGGGTCCGCCCGACCGGCGCCGGATGCGCTGATCGAAGGTCTGATGCAGTCGAAAGCGGGGTATTACGCGGTTGCGCTGGTTGTCATGGGCGCGCTTTTCGCTGTTGCGGGGCTTTTGCAGGTGATCACCGGGCGGCGACACAAGTTTACCCTGCTGGTCGTGATGACCTTCCTTGTGGGGTTCGTGGTGGCGGCCACGTCAGCCTGATCC
>JBBSBE010000175.1:0-6818 GCA_038251625.1 Rhodobacterales bacterium | reverse complement strand
ATGGCTACAAGGGGTCGGCGGCGGGCGAGATGCGCAACATGGCGCTGCGCAAGCTGGCCGATGAGATGGGGATGGCGCTGATCGCGCTCACCTCGGCGGGCGATGACTGGCAACTGGCCCACACCCCGCGCGCCCCCACCCGGACCGAGGCGCTGGAATATGCCTATGTCGATGCCGTCCTCGCCGATGCCGCCACCCGCGCCAATCTTGATCCCGCGCGCCGCGTGATGTCGGGCTTTTCCGCAGGCGGCATGATGACCTGGACCGAGGCTTGCGGCGCGTCCGACCGGTTCCATGGCTTTGTCGCCCTTTCCGGCACATTCTGGGCCCCCGTCCCGCGCGACTGCCCCACCCCGCCCGCAAACCTTGTCCACATCCACGGCACCACCGATACCACCGTCCCCCTGACCGGCCGCCCCATCGGCCCCACGCGCCAGGGCGATGTGGGCCAGGCGCTGGCGATGTACGCCGCCCACGGCGGATTCACCGACGCTGCGAAGGCCGAGGCCCCCGGTGGCATGACCTGCCGCACCGCGCACAATCCCGCCGGCAAGATCCTCACCTTCTGCACCTTCGCGGGCGGCCACGCCTTCAACACTGACCGCCTGCGCTACGGGATCGAGGCGGTGCTCGCGGCACCCTGAGGCTTGACAGGGCGGGGCCGCTGCCCAATGACAGCCAAGCCCACGCGAAGGAGTGCCCCATGTCCCGCATCGTCTATGTGAACGGCGACTATCTGCCCGAGGCGGAAGCCAAGATCTCGGTCTTCGACCGGGGGTTCCTGATGGCCGATGCCGTCTATGAGGTGACTTCGGTGCTTGGCGGCAAGCTGATCGACTTTGCGGGCCATTGCGCGCGGCTGGCGCGCAGCCTTTCCGAACTGCAGATGACCGCGCCCTGCAGCGATGACGACCTTCTTGCCATCCACCGCGAACTTGTGTCGCAGAACGGGGTCGAGGATGGGATGGTCTATCTGCAGGTCACGCGCGGCAACCCCGGCGACCGCGATTTTGCCTTCCCGCCAGAGGGCACGCCACCCACGCTGGTGATGTTCACCCAGTCCAAGCCGGGGCTGGCCGACAGCCCCGCCTCCAAGGTCGGCATGAAGGTGATCTCGATCCCGGATCTGCGCTGGGGCCGCCGCGACATCAAGACGGTGCAGCTTCTCTACCCCTCGATGGGCAAGATGCTGGCCAAGGCGGAGGGCGCCGATGACGCCTGGATGGTGGAAGACGGCGTGGTGACCGAGGGCACCTCGAACAACACCTATATCGTCAAGGGCAACCGCATCATCACCCGCCACCTTGGCCACGAGATCCTGCACGGCATCACCCGCGCCGCCGTCCTGCGCTTTGCGCGCGAGGCGCAGATGGTGGTCGAGGAACGCCCTTTCACCATCGCCGAGGCGCAAGCGGCGGATGAGGCGTTCTTCACCTCCGCCTCTGCCTTCGTGATGCCCGTGGTGGCCATCGACGGCGCGCCTGTGGGGCAGGGTACCCCCGGCCCCGTCGTGGCCCGCCTGCGCGAAATCTACCTGGACGAGATGCGCCGCGCGGCTGTCTGAACGCCCACGGGCCGGTCTGGCCTCAGCCCGGCCCCACGTTCTTTTCAAAGGCGTCGGCAAAGGCCGCCTTCTGCCCGGCGTCGGCCTCTGT
Source organism: Rhodobacterales bacterium (assembly GCA_038251625.1). GTDB lineage: Bacteria > Pseudomonadota > Alphaproteobacteria > Rhodobacterales > Rhodobacteraceae > JBBQXK01. The sequence continues at coordinate 5,163 of JBBSBE010000175.1, read as the reverse complement.
CTGGTGCGCGGCCACCCAGTCGGGATAGGGCATGCCGTACACGATCTCGCGCGCGCCGTCTTTGGTCAGCGTCAGCCCGCGCGCGGCGGCGGCCTCCTGATACCAGCGGCTCAGGCAGTTGCGGCAGAACCCGGCCATGTTCATCAGGTCGATGTTCTGCACATCCGGGCGCTTTTCCAACAGATGATGCATCAGCGCACGAAAGGCCGCGGCCTCCAGCTCGGTACGCATTGCGGGGGTCATATCGGGCGTGTCGGTCATGCTGGCCTCCTTCGGGGGACCCCCCAAAGGTGGCGTCGCGCGCCCGGCTTGGCAAGGGCGCCCGGCTTACGCCAGGCGCTGCACCGTCACCGATCCGCTTGCGATCTGGCTTGCCTGAACCGCCTGCAGGAAGGCCACAACCTCGCCATCCACGCGCACTTCCGCGCCGCCGGTCCCGTCGATGATCGACAGCACCCCCGCGCCTGTCCCTTCAGACAGGATCTGGATGGTTTCGGCCAATGGATCGAAATCGGTGATGGTCAGCGGTGCCGCGCCGGGCGTGAACACGGCGGCAAAATCGTCGTCGCCCCCGCCGCCTGTCAGCGTATCGCCACTGTCGCCCAGCAGAAAATCGCGCCCGCCGCCGCCTGACAAAAGGTCTGGTGCGGCATTGTCATCGGCCGACAGGCGGCCCGCATCTACCCGGTCGCCGAATTCGGTGCGCGCGTCGGTGCCAAAGCGATCCTGCAGGATCTCGTCCACATCCGGGCGGTCAAGGAAAACCACCTGCCCGATCGGGAAGGCCTCGCGCGGATCAAGGCCGGACAGAAGATCGCTTCCCGCCCCGCCAAAAAGCTGGTCTGCGCCGGAAGACCCGATCAGCACATCGTCGCCCGCGTCGCCCATCAGCGTGTCATCGCCCGCCCCGCCGATCAGCAGGTCGTCGTCATCGCCCCCGCGCAGGCTGTCGTCATCGCGCCCGCCAAGGATCAAGTCGCTTCCGGCACCGCCCTCTATGGTGTCGTTGCGCCCCTCGCCCAGCAGCACGTCATCGCCGTCGCCGCCCAGAATGCGGTCGGACCCCCGGTCGCCGAAGATCAGATCGTTCCCGGCGCCGCCGTCGATCAGATCGGACCCGACCGTGCCGCGCAACACCTCGGGATCGCTCGTGGTGCCGTCGATCTCGGTCTGCGACCCGCCGTCGCCGCCGCCATCACCACCATTGTCACCCTTGCCGTCATCATTGCTGCCGCCATCCAGCGCGAATCCAGCAAGCAATGCCAAAGGTATAAAAAGCAAGAACAATTCCATCTTTGGCCCCCACCAAGATCTGATCTCCCTCAGTAAGGGCGCGGTGCGGTCTGTCAACTGTCTTTGATGCCGTCGCGCGCCAGCAGAAACAACGGGCAGGGCTGCAGGCGATTGTTACGCCACGGCGCTGCAATCGCGCAGCGCACCCTCCAGCAACGGTGCCAGCCGTGCAGCCCAGGCCTTTTGCGCCTCTGGCGTGCCGATCAGATCGTTGCGCAGTTCGATCAGCGTGTTCAGCCGCCCCGGGATCAGCGCGTGCCGGTCGATGGCATCGCCCGGCAGATAGCCCGAATAGGGCGCGTTGTCGCCCACGCAAAGATCGGTCTCGGTTGCAAGGCGCGCCAGCAGCGCGCGCGACAGCCGCGCATCAAGGTCCGCATAAAGCACCCCCACGGCCCAGGGCCGCGGTGGCCGCCCCTTCAGTGCGGGCGTGAAGGAATGCACCGACAGGATCACCGTATCGGCCTGCCGTGCGGCCAGCCCCGCCAGCGCTGCATGGTAGGGGCGGTAAAGCCGGTCCAGCCGCTGTTCCACTTCCGCCGCCCCGATGTGGCGGTTGGCCGGGATGATCGTGCCGTCGTAAAGCTTCATCACCAGCGTCGGGTCATCCTCGCCCCGGTTCGGGTCGATCACGAGGCGCGAGAAATCGGACAGGATGCACGGCGCATCCAGCGCGTCGGCCAGCGCCATCGCTAGCCCCGCTGCCCCCACGTCCCAGGCGATGTGGCGCGCCATATCTTCCGGCGTGACGCCAAGGCTGCCCCGGCCCACCCAGCCCGGCACCCGGTTCGTGGCATGATCGCAGGTCACCAGCCAACGGGCGGGCCGGTCGCGGCCAAAGATGTGAAAAGGTGCGTCGGTCATCGTGCTGTCACTCGCCTCGGTCATGGCGTTCTAGGATGCGGCGACCCCAAGTTAAAGCCGCCCCCGTTTCAACTTTCGCCCAAAATCCGGGCATATGCCGCCACAGCACCCACGCCCCGTTGCCCAATGGCCGGAATTCCGCAATAACCGCCCCGGGGCCAACCTGCGAAGCCCCTGACAGGAAGGACCCTGCAGCATGAGACGCCTCCGTAACGTCAAGATCGTGGCCACGCTCGGCCCTTCGTCATCGGATTACGATACGATCCGCGCGCTGTCCGAAGCTGGCGCCGATGTGTTTCGCCTGAACATGAGCCACGGCACGCATGACGATATCGCCGCGCGCCACGCGATCATCCGCAAGGTCGAGGCCGATACCGGCCGCCCGATCGCCATTCTCGCCGATCTTCAGGGCCCCAAGCTGCGCGTCGGCACCTTTGCCAACGCGGCGGAAGAGCTGGTCGAAGGCGCGCATTTCCGGTTCGACCTGGACCCCGCGCCGGGCGATGTCACCCGCGTCTGCCTGCCGCACCCCGAGATTTTTCAGGCGTTGGAGCCCGGCTCCTCGTTGTTGGTCAACGATGGCAAGATCCGCGTGTTGGTCGATGCTTGCGGCGCCGATTTCGCCGAATGCACCGTGACCGTCGGCGGCACCATTTCGAACCGCAAGGGCGTGAACGTGCCCGACGTCCTGCTTCCGCTCAAGGCGCTGTCGAACAAGGATCGCAAGGATCTGGAATTCGCGTGCGAGCTGGGCGTGGACTGGCTGGCGCTGTCGTTCGTGCAGCGCCCCGAGGACGTGATCGAGGGCCGCGCGCTGGCCAACGGGCGCGCCGCGATCCTGTCCAAGATCGAAAAGCCCGCGGCGGTGAAGGCCTATGATGCGATTCTGGCGGTGTCGGACGGCATCATGGTCGCGCGTGGCGACCTTGGGGTGGAGCTGCCCGTCCATTCCGTACCCCCGATCCAGAAGCGGCTGATCCGTGGCGCACGCGCGGCGGCAAAGCCCGTGATCGTGGCCACGCAAATGCTGGAATCGATGATCGAAAGCCCGGTGCCCACGCGCGCCGAGGTGTCGGACGTCGCCACCGCCATCTATGAAGGCGCCGATGCGATCATGCTGTCGGCGGAATCGGCGGCCGGGAAATACCCGATCGAAGCGGTGACCACGATGAACAACGTGGCGATGAGCGTGGAAAGCGATCCCACTTACCGCGACGTGATCGAGGCCAGCCGCAAGGCCAAGCGCGAAACCGTGGCCGATGCCATCGTGGCCGCCGCGCGCGAGATTGCAGAGACAACGCCGATCCAGGCCATCTGCTGCTTCAGCCAGACCGGCACCACCGTCAGTCTTGTCGCCCGCGAACGCCCCCGCGTGCCGATCATCGCGCTGACGCCGCTGATGCACACCGCGCGCCGCCTCTGCCTGACCTGGGGCACCCATTGCGCCATCGCCGAACCGCAGGACCGGTTCAAGGGCGCCGTGATCGCCGCCGTGCGCACCGCCCGCGCGCATGGGTTCGCGACCGAAAAGCAATATGTCGTCGTGACCGCCGGGGTGCCCTTCAACGTGCAGGGCACAACGAACATTCTTCGCGTGGCGCCTTGCGATGAACGATTGATTTTCAGGTCGGAAGCTGAATAATGTCATAAATTCTTTACAGAAAGAGCGCGATGGACCCGGATCTCATGCTCGTCTTTGGCATCGTGATTGCCGTTCTGACGATTCCTTCGCTTGTGTCCGCTCTGAACGACCGCCGCCCCCCCCGCACAGGCATCATCATGATCATCGTTGCGGGCTCTTTTCTGGTCGCCGCGCTGTCCACCAGGCCGGGTGGCTACCGGATCGACCAGATCCCCGATGCCTTCTCCCGCGTGATCGCGCGCTACGCCGGCTGACGCTGCGGGCTTTTTGCGCTTGCACCCCGGGCGCGCGCCGCCTATAGCCGCGCCCTTGAACTGCCCGCGCGGCCGGCCATACGGCATGCCGAGTCGCGCCTGTAACGACTGGAGATCGAAATGCCCAAGATGAAGACAAAATCGGCGGCCAAGAAGCGCTTCAGCTTCACCGCCTCTGGCCGGGCCAAGGCCGGTGTGGCGGGCAAACGCCACGGCATGATCAAACGCACGACGAAATTCGTCCGCGATGCGACGGGGACCATGCTCCTCAGCGCCGCCGACACGAAGATCGTCAAGAAATACATGCCCTACGACCGGTAAGGAGCCACACCCATGTCCCGCGTCAAATCCGGCGTCGTCACGCACGCCCGCCACCGCAAGGTGATCAAGGCCGCGGCTGGCTATTATGCCGCCCGCTCCACCAACTTCCGCACGGCCACGCAGGCCGTCGACAAGGCGCAGCAATACGCCACGCGCGACCGCAAGGTTCGCAAGCGTCAGTTCCGCGCGCTCTGGATCCAGCGGATCAACGCCGCCGTGCGTCTGTTCGATCCGGCCTTCACCTATTCGCGCTTCATCAACGGTCTGGCGCTTGCCGGGATCGAGGTGGATCGCAAGGTGCTTGCCGATCTCGCCGTGCACGAACCCGAGGCGTTCAACGCCATCGCCGAACAGGCACGCGCCGCCGCCACCGCCTGATCGCGGCTCGCAGATAGCCGAAAGCCCGCGCCGGAACCCCGGCGCGGGCTTTCGCGTGGGCCGGTCACGCCTCGCTGAAGAGATAGGCCGAGGCGTCGCCCAACCCCTCGACATAGCCAAGCGCGATCACCAGAAGGCCCATCGCCTCGATCTGTCGGGCCGCCGTCAGCGTATAGCGTGCAACCGGCTTGAACCCGAGGCTTGCCACGAAATCCGCAACGCGGGCCACCGCCGCCCTGTCATCGCCCGCCAGAAACACCGCCAGCCGATGCCCCGCGCGTTCCAGCCGTTCGGGCGCAAAGTTTGCGGCAAAGATCGTGTTGAAGGCCTTTACCACCTGCGCCCCGGGCAACATGCCCGCGATGATTTCCGCCGCCGACGTGCCATCCGGCAATGCCATCGGCGACAGGT
>JBBSBE010000174.1:0-6878 GCA_038251625.1 Rhodobacterales bacterium | reverse complement strand
TGGCATGAAGGTGCCTGGCGCGCTGTTGGACAGTGACGCCCGCGCCATGCGCCGAATGGCGCAGCTTGTGAGCAAAGACGACATCGTGATCGACCTTGGCGCGCACGTGGGATTTGCGACCATCGAATTTGCCCACCGCGCGAAGCATGTCTTTGCCTTTGAGCCCAATCCACGGAATTTCGCCGAATTACAACGCAATACGCGCAATTATCCGAATGTCACGCTGTTCGAACGGGCCGTATCCGACCATTCAGGAACGACGCGCCTTTACTTCGAGCCGACGAAGCGTGGAAAGTTTTTTGAAGGTGCCACCATCGTCGAAGGCAAGTCCAATATCGGCTACGAGCAGTTCGCAGAGGTCGCCACGATGTCGATCGCTGATGTGCTTGGCGTTGTGAAAGACAGAATCGCGCTGATCAAGATGGATATCGAGGGGGCAGAGTATCAGGTGCTCGAGGCGCTGATCGCCTCTGGCGGAATGGACCGGATCGGCATGATCTACGTCGAATGCCACGTTGACCGAATTCCTGCTTTGGCCGAGGCGAAGGCCCGTACATTGGCAGCCGCAAAGGCCGCTGGCGTGTTGGGCAAACTTGATTTCACCTGGCCCTGATGCGGACCGCCATAGCCACCGGATCGTATTACAACCACCGGGAAACACAAATTAATTTTCATGTAGCCAACCTCTTTGGCGGCAACACGGTCGTGCTTGCGCAGGACCGGCGCAATGACGATCCGTTTGGCCGCCCCGTGCACGTGTGGTCACGCGCGCAGGGCACGTCGACGCTTTTGCGGCTCCTGCAAAAGGCGCAGAGTTTTGCAGCGCACCGCACGCTGCGCGTACCACAGGGCACGACACGCACAGCAATCCAGTCGTTCCTGAAGGCAGAGAAGGTTCAGGCTATCCTTGCCGAGTTTGGCACGGCGGCGTTGCGCATTGCACCGGTGGCGGCTGAAACCGGGATTCCCGTGTTTGCCTACTTTCGGGGCGCCGACGCGTCGTCCCACTTGCGCGAACCGTTTCGTGTGGCGGCATATTGGCGGCTTATGCCGAACTTAGGGGGCGTTTTTGCCGTCTCGCAGTTCCTTCTGGACAATCTGGCACGCGCCGGCATCCAACATCCGAATAGCCACGTCATTCCGAGCGGGGTTGATACCGGACTTTTCGTTCCAGGCACAAAACGGGCCGGTAGTTTCCTGGCCGTCGGGCGGTTCATCGAAAAGAAGCGCCCTGATATTACCATTCGCGCCTTTGCAGCCGTGGCTCGCCAGCGACCTGACATCACGCTCGAGATGATCGGCGACGGGGCATTGCTGCGCGAGTGCCGCGCTCTGGCTTCGGCTGAGGGCGTGGATGGCTGCATCACGTTCCACGGCGAGCGGTCCCACACGTTTGTGCGGGACAGGCTTGCCGAGTGCGAAGTGTTCCTCCAGCATTCGATCACGGCCAGGAACGGTGATACCGAGGGGCTGCCAACCTCTATCCAGGAAGCGATGTCGGCGGGCATGGCGGTGATCTCTACCCGCCACGCAGGGATCGCTGACGCCGTGATCGAAGGGGAAACCGGCTTTCTGGTGGCAGAGCGTGATGAGGCGGGATTTGCCGCCAGGATCGGCGACATGCTTGAAAACGGCGACAGACGGGCCGCGATGGGCGTACGTGCGCGCGAGATGGCGGTCGAACACTTTGACAATCGCCACCTGATCGCAAAACTGGAAACGCAAATGGAAAAGGTCGTGGGGCGCGCGCGCCTTGCGACGCCGCGGACCGCAGTGTAACGCTGCCTCCATCCGCAAAAACCAAAGCTCATGCCCGTTACAAACGCAATCTGCATCAAGTACGGCACGCTCTACGGGCCAGAATACGTGAACCGACTTTCGGCGGCCCTGCGTCGCAACAGCAGGTCGGATGTGCGCATGTTCTGCATGACGGATGATCCCACCGGCATCGATGCCAGGGTCGAAATTTTCGGGCTGCCGCGTGAGCCTTTTCACGACAGGATGTTTGCCGCCATGCAGACAGCCCCGAAGCAAGGGCGACTGCAAAAGATCAGCCTCTTCCGCCCGGACCTGATTGCCGATCTTGACGGCCCGCTTCTGGTTTTCGATCTTGATGTCGTCATAACCGGCGGGATCGATGATCTGCGCGATTATGCGCCAGGCAAGGTCTGCATGCGGCTGGAATGGACGCAATCCAAACGGGTTCCAACGCTGGGCCACGGATCGGTGGAACGGTTCGATCCGCGGCTGCATGCCTATCTCTACGATTTCATGGCCAATGACCCTGAGGCAGCGGTGGCGTTGGGGGGCGGATCGGAACAATCCTACACGTCGCTTTGCGCGCAAGACCATGGTGACTATGAGCCCTTTCCTGAAAGGTGGATCGTCAGCTTCAAATACGATTGCCGCCCGGCCCGTCCGCTGAACCTGATCCTCACACCGCACCTGCCGAAGGAGGCGAAAGTGGTATGCTTTCACGGTCGCCCGAAGATGGAGGAAGCGGTAGAGGGGTACCGCGCCGGACCGTTGCACAGCACCCGCCCCTGCCGCTGGTTGCGCGATGCCTGGATCGGGGTGCCCGCATGACCGATCCACTGGCAAGATTGCCGGTCTGGCTGATCAACCTGCCCCGCGCCACCGTGCGACGCGAACGGATGGAGGCGCAGCTTGCCAACCTGGCGCTGCCCTATACCCTCTTTCCCGGCGTCGATGGCCGCGCAGAGGAAGCCCGGCTTCTGGCCAATACTGACATTGCGGCCTTCCGGCGCAACATGGGACGAGAGATACTTATCGGCGGGATCGGGTGCTATCATTCGCATCTGGGGGTGTGGGAGGCGTTTCTGGACGCTGGGGCGCCGGTTGCGCTGGTCCTTGAAGATGATGTCGTCTTTCATGCAGATTTTCTTCCCGCGATCCGGCTTGCGCTGCAGGCATCCGCGCATTGGGACCTGCTCAAGCTCAATCGCATCCGCGCCAAACTGCCCGTTTCGCAAGGGCGCATCGGCCCATACCACCTCAACGCCTATCTGGGGCCTAACACCGGCACGGGTGCGTACCTTATCAACCGCGCGACGGCGGCAAAACTGCTGCCCGCGATGCGCCGGGTCACACGCGCCACGGACCACGAGATCAACCGCTTTTTTGCACACGATTTCCGCCTGCGCGGGCTGGAGCCGTTCCCCAGCCATGTGGACGATGGGGGGCAAAGCTTGATCACAGGGACTGCATTTGGCGACGTGAAGAAATTCCCCTGGTATGCTCGTCTACCGCATTACGGTCTTCGCATTGGCAATTATGGCCGCAGGCTTTCCTGGCTTGCGCGCCGGGGCGAGCTGTGGCCCCGGTCTGTGGACCTGCTGAAAGGCAAGACATGAGCAAGCGCAAAGCCAAGGGTTACATGGGCAAAGGCCCCGCCCGTAGCGACGGCCGCTTGATTGTCAGCTACCCGAAATCGGGGCGCACATGGTTGCGGTTCGCCTTTGACAGCGCAGGCATCAAAGCCTCGCTGTCGCATGCGGGTGCTGCAACCAACCGGCGCGAAATCGGGTGGCCCTTTCGGGGGATCCCACCCGCGTTGAATGCAGTTCCGCTGGTGTTCCTGCACCGCGACCCGATCGATACCGCCGTGTCGATGTTCTACCAGGTGAACCGGCGCGATCTGCGGCGCGGTTCGGGGCGCTGGTGGCGCATGCTTTTGCCGTTGGCACTGCGAGGGGCGCTACCACCGACCGATATCGATGCCTTCGTCTTGCACCCGATCTATGGGGTCGAGAAGGTCTGCACCTATAACCGCGCCTGGCTTGATCATCTGGAAGGTCGGAGCGACTGCCTGATCATGACCTATGAAGCGATGCGGGCAAACCCGGCTGAGGGCTTTCAGTCGATCCTTGATTTCTGGGGTGAAAAGTCGACCACGGGCGCGGCGCTCGCCGCCGCCTCGACCTTTGAAACGATGAAGGCGGTGGAAGCGGGTCGAACCGGTCCGGCGACACTCAGGGCAGCGACGGTCAGTGACGCAAATTCTGCAAAGGTACGCAAGGGCAACGTGCGTGGCTTTTTTGACGAGCTGGCCCCGGAAACAATCAAGCGTGCGTTAGAAATCGCTTCACGCCACGGGTTTACAGTCGTACCTTGATTGTAACAGAAGTATTACTCGGCCCGCCCGACCGGACGAATCATGCAATTTGTACGCAGATGCAAGGGACCACTCGGCCTCATTGACCGCATCCACGCCTTGCAGTCCATCCTTGCAAAAGCTTACGGCAGGCCCACCGATGCCATGCGTACCGATCTGGTGCGCGATGGTCAGACCGTGATCTTCCTTCACAACCCCAAGACGGCGGGCAAGTCGCTACGGAAATTTCTGAACGTACGGCGCCATTCGCATTCCTTTGCGTCGGATCGTTTGTCGGAACGCAACTGGCTTGCCACCTATTCGATCGTCGCTGTCAGGCACCCTTTCGAACGGTTTTTGTCCGGCTACTACGATCATGTGATGAAATCTCAGGACAACGGATTGGTCGGTCTTTTCGGTCCGGAGGTCAAAACGGCGAGCCCTTTCGACTACCTCGACCTTCTCAAGGCTGCGCCGAAGTTTGGCGGTCCACAGGTGCAGTGGTCTGACTACCCCTCTTCGCGCAAACCGCGGGCCGATCTGGTGCTGCGCTTTGAAGAGATCTGCCAGTGGAAAGCGCATCTGGTGCAGGCCGGATTGGATGTCGGGGCCCGGGATGTTCCGCACCTTAATCGCAGCGCACGCTGCGAATCCAACCATCTTCATGCGCTGAAAGTCTCGCCGCCCGAATTCGCCCGGTTGCAAGATGCCGTGCGGGACCATTTCGCGCAGGACTACACGGCCTTCGGGTATTGCTGAGCGGACAGATCACTCCAGATCGCTCCACTTCAGCTGCGTGTTCCGCGTGACCGGCCGAACCAGCCGCTTGCCCAGAACGCGGTCGAAATCATATCCCGCAATCTCGCCCGAACCGGGCCGCCGCGCCCAGATATCGGGCTCTGCGATCACATGACCTGCGGGCAGATCCCTGTCGGCCACCACGGACGCGCGGGCGAAGCGATAGACCGGCTCTTCGGCTGCTGTGCGCTCTTTGGGATTGTGCAGCGCGGTGTGGATCTCGCGGGACCGGTCGATGAGAAAGCGCAGTTCTGCGGGGTCCATCGAGTTGATGATATCGGGGCCCTTGCGATAGCGGGTGTCTGTGTAGTGCCGCTCGAGGATGCAGGCGCCGAGCGCCACCGAGGCCAGCGCCATTTCGGGCCCGATGGAATGGTCCGAGAACCCGACAACGGCGCGCGGAAAGGCCGCTTTCAGATCGGTCACGCCTTGCAGGCTTACGATTTCGGGGGGTGACGGGTAAAGGTTCGTACATTCCAGCAGCGCATACTCAACCCCGGCCTCGTCCAGAATGGCGACAGAACGGCGGATCGTCTGAATGGTCTGCATGCCGGTGGACATGATCACAGGCTTGCCCTTCCGCGCGATGTGCCGGATCAGGGGCAGGTTGTCCGCCTCGCCCGACCCGATCTTGTAGGCGGGCACGTCGAGGGTTTCCAGAAAATCGGCCGCCGCGCGACTGAAGGGCGTGGAGATCCAGATCATCCCCAGGCTTTCGGTATAGCGCTTCAGCTCCGCCTCATCCGGCCCGGAGAGCGCGCAAGCCTCCATCACATGCCAGATCGAGACATCGGCATTGGGCGGGAAGATCGACTTCGCCTCTTCCGTCATCTCGTCTTCGATGATGTGGGTCTGGTGCTTGATCATCTCGCAGCCCGCACCCGCCGCATGGCGGACCATTTCCTTGGCCACGCCAAGATCGCCGCCATGGTTGATACCGATTTCAGCGATCACCAGCGGCGGATGCTCCGGCCCGATCTTGCGCCCTGCGATGTCCATCATGCCTCTTTCAGCCCGGCGCGAAAGCGCGTGGCGTTTTCCCGGTAATGCGCGGCGGATGCCAGAAGACGCGCGCGCGCGATATCGTCAAGCGTGCGGACCACCTTGCCGGGGCTTCCCATCACAAGGCTGCCCTCGGGGATGTCCTTGCCTTCGGTGATCAGCGCTGCGGCCCCGACAAGGCAACCCGCGCCGATCCGCGCCCCGTTCAGCACCGTGGCGCCCATTCCGATCAGCGAACCTGCGCCTATCGTGCAGCCGTGCAGCATCGCCTTGTGTCCGATGGTGCAGTCGGGGCCGATCACCAGCGGATAGCCCATGTCGGTATGCAGCACGCAGTTTTCCTGAATGTTGGACCCCGCACCCAGCCGGATCTCTTCGTTATCGCCGCGAAGAACGGCCCCGAACCAGACGCTCGCCCCCGCCTCAATCACCACGTTGCCGATCAGTTGAGCGCCGGGCGCAACCCATGCGTCCGGGTAGATATCGGGGGCGATACCGTCGAGGGACCAGATCATCGTGCCTCGAACTCCCTGTTCAGCCCACGAACGAAATCCGCCAGGCCGGGCTGGCGGTCTCTGCGTTCGCGCTCTGCTTCAAGAATGCCCTGCAACGTGTCGTAAGTGTAATCCAATTCCTGATTGACCAATACGTAGTCATACTCCGCCCAATGGCTGATCTCGTCGCGGCTTTTGGCCATCCGATCCGCGATCACGGCGTCGCTGTCTTGGCCGCGCGTGCGCAAGCGCTGCTCGAGTTCCGCCATTGAGGGGGGAAGGATGAAGACCGACACAGCGTCGCGCCCGAGGGCCGAGTTGCGGATCTGCTGGCCACCCTGCCAGTCGATATCGAAAACCGTATCGCGCCCGTCCTTCATCGCAGCCTCGACCGGTGCGCGCGGGCTGCCGTAGCGGTTGCCGAACACCTCGGCGTGTTCCAGCATCTGCCCGGTCTCCACCAGGCCCTC
>JBBSBE010000173.1:0-7000 GCA_038251625.1 Rhodobacterales bacterium | reverse complement strand
TTCGCGCCGGTCGGTGCGGGCGCGCAGGATGCGAAGGGCACTGCGCACCAGATGGCCGGGGTTCTGTGCGATGATCGCGTCCACGCGGTCGGTCAGAAGGGCGGCTTCGGTAAAGGGTGTGCGCTCGTGCGCGATGGTGACTTGGCAGCCGACGGGGGCCGCCGCTGCCAGCGCTTCCAGTGGCAGGCGCGCCTCGGCGCTCATCACATAGACGCCTAGGATATCGGGATGGCTGGTCAGCGCGTTGGCAAGCGTGCGCGCGGTGCGCGCGGCATCACCGTAGGTTTCGACCGTGGGCAGGGCCGAAAGTGCAGGGAAGCGGCTGCCCAGGATGCCGTCGAACCCCCAGCGACGTTCCAGACTGTCACGCGCCTTGATCGTTTCGGCGATCACCAGCACATGGCCCGCGCGCGGCCCGATGAACCGCCCCATCAGATGCGCCGCCGTGGCCCCCGCCGCCCGGTTGTCGATGCCCACAAAATCAGCCTCGCCGCCCGCGGGCTGGCCGCTGAGAAACGGCACGGCATGGATACCGCGCGCCGCAAGCCTTGCCATCGCGTCGCGCACTTGTGGGGCTTCCGGCGCCATGATCGCCACACCGTCCACATCCGCAGGATCGAGGGCCCCCAGAGTTTTGGCCAGAACATGCGGATCGTTGGTATCCAGGTGGCGGGCCTGCAGGCTGACCATATCTGAGGCAAAGGCGCGGTTCGCCTCGGCGATGCGGTCGGTGATCTGGTGCAGGAAGGCGTCGCCCGTTTGTGGCAGCAGGAACAGGAACCGGTAATGGCGTTGGCGCGCAAGGTTCGCGGCAGCCAGATTGCGCTGGAACCCGATACGCTCGATCGCGTCGGTCACGCGCCGGACGGTCGCTTCGTTCACCCCCGGCCGTGCGTTCAAAACCCGGTCCACGGTGGCAAGGCTCACCTGCGCCGCTTCTGCCAGATCCTTCGTCGTTGGCCGCATATCCTGCTCCAGCACCGCGCCAGCACGGGCGGGTTTGACCGTTTTGAGAGAATTCGGGGGGTAAGTCTATCAAATTGAGGTACGCACCTCAAAAAAATGTTGCGTTGAGGTGCGTACCTCATCTACGAATACTTCACGCCACCGAGTCTCGGCGAAAGAAGGCCAATCATGACTTCTGGGAGGAAGCATCCGATGAGATCGACGTTTCTGACGACCGCCGCCCTTGGCGCGCTTTGCGTCACCGGCTTTGCCAACACCGCGCAGGCCGAAGACCTGACGCTGTGCTGGGCCGCCTGGGACCCCGCGAACGCGCTGGTGGAACTGAGCAAGGATTTCGAGGCGCAGTCCGGCCACAAGATGAACTTCGAGTTCGTGCCGTGGCCCAACTTCGCCGACCGGATGCTGAACGAGCTGAACTCGGGCGGCAAACTGTGCGACCTGATGATCGGCGACAGCCAGTGGATCGGCGGGTCGGCCGAGGCCGGACATTATGTGAAGCTGAACGATTTCTTTGATGCCAACGGCATCAGCATGTCGGACTTTGTGCCAGCAACCGTGACCGGCTATTCCGAATGGCCGAAGAACACGCCCAACTACTGGGCACTGCCCGCGTTCGGCGATGTTGTGGGCTGGACGTACCGCAAGGACTGGTTCGAGCGGCCCGAGATCATGGCCGCCTTCAAGGAAAAATACGGCCGCGACATCGCGCCCCCGGCCACGTTCGCGGAACTGAAGGATATCGCGGAATTCTTCCAGGGCCGAGAGATTGACGGCAAGACCGTCTATGGCGCCTCGATCTACACCGAGCGGGGCTCGGAAGGCATCACCATGGGCGCCATGGATGTGCTGTATTCCTTTGGGTTCAAGTACGACAACCCCGACAAGCCCTACGATATGGATGGCTTCGTGAATTCTGACGCGGCGGTTGCGGGGCTTGAGTTCTACAAGGCGCTTTACGATTGCTGCGTACCGCCCGGTTCGTCCAACGGCTACATGTCCGAGGGGATCGACGCCTACAAATCGGGTCAGGTGGCGATGCAGATGAACTTTGCCTTCACCTGGCCGGGATTCGAGGCCGATCCGAACGTGGGCGGCGGCAAGACCGGCTATCTGGTGAACCCCGCAGGTCCGGACGGCGAGCAGTTCGCGCAGTTGGGCGGGCAGGGCATTTCGGTGGTGGCCTATTCGACCAAGCAAGAGGCTGCGCTGGAATACATCAAGTGGTTTGCCCAGAAGGACGTACAGGAAAAGTGGTGGAAATCGGGCGGCTTCTCGTGCCTGCGCTCGGTGGTCGAGGCGCCTGATTTCGCGGCCAGCCAGCCCTACGCACAGACCTTCCTCGACAGCATGGCGATCGTGAAGGATTTCTGGGCTGAACCGAGCTATGCCACGCTGCTGCAGGCAACGCAGAAGCGGTTCCACGATTACGTCGTGGCGGGCCAGGGCACTGCGAAAGAGGCACTCGATGGCCTCGTTGCGGACTGGACCGAAACCTTCCAGGATGACGGCAAGCTTTAAGCCGTCAACCGGCGCGGCGGCCCTCCCCCGCCGCGCCACTTTTGCCCCCGGAAAGCCCTGCCATGACGGATGACGCATCCCCGCGCACCCTTCCCGCCCGTGTGGGCAGACGGATCGGCGCCCTGTCAGACCGCGCCATCGCGTGGCTGTTCGTGGCCCCCACGATCGCGCTTTTGCTGGCGATCAACATCTTTCCACTGATCTGGACCATCCGACTCAGCCTCACCAACTACCGCGCCAACCGCCCGAACCTCGATGTGGAATGGGTGGGGATCGAGAATTACCGCCGTGTGCTGACGGATCCCGACGTCTGGATCACGATGCAGGCGACGGCGCATTTCCTGATCTGGACCATCGTGTTGCAGGTGCTGATCGGCTTTACGCTGGCATGGCTCATCAACGCCAAGTTCCGGGGCAGCGACCTTTGGACCACCGTGATCGTGCTGCCGATGATGCTGTCGCCCGCCGTCGTGGGCAATTTCTGGACCTTCTTCTATCAGCCGCAGATCGGCCTTTTCAATTACGTGGTCGCGTTCTTTTCCGGCGTCGACCCCTCGTCCTTCACGATGATCGGGTCCGTCACGCTGGCGCCCTGGGCCATCGTGATCGTGGATACCTGGATGTGGACACCGTTCGTGATGCTGATCTGCCTTGCGGGCCTGCGGTCGATCCCTGCGTCGATCTACGAGGCGGCGGAATGTGACCGCGCCAGCCCCTGGCGGCAATTCTGGACGATCACGGTGCCAATGGTGCTGCCCTTCCTGATGCTGGCAGTTCTGTTCCGGGGTATCGAGAACTTCAAGATGTTCGATCTGGTGGTGCAGCTGACGGGTGGCGGACCGGGATCGACCACCGAACTGACCTCGATCAACCTCAAGCGCGAGGCGTTCGAGAAGTGGCGCACCGGCTATGCCTCGGCGCAGGCGGTGATCCTGTTCGTGACCGTCTTCGGCATGGCCTCGATCTACGTCAAGGCGCTGAACAAGGTGAAGGAAAGATGAGCTTTTCCGTCACCGACCCCTCGCCGCGCCTGAAGGCCCTCGCCGCCGTTCTGGTGGTGCTCTACGCGCTGGTGACCATCGCACCGCTGCTGTGGATCATCGCCACGGGGTTCAAATCCCCCGCCGATTCCATCGCCTATCCGCCCAAGGTGTTCTTCACCCCCACGCTGGAAGGCTACGTCAATCTCTTCACCACGCGCAGCCGCGCCACGCCCGAGGCGCTGGCCGAACTCGGAGCCCCCACAACATGGTACGACCAGATCGTGCGGCAGTATGACATGGTGATCTCTGGCCCCTCGCGCTATGGCGAGCGGTTCCTGAACTCTGTCATCATCGGCTTTGGCTCCACCTTCCTGTCGATCTTTCTTGGTACCATCGCAGCTTACGCCTTTTCCCGCTTCAAGGTGCCGCTGAAGGATGATCTTCTGTTCTTCATCCTCTCAACCCGGATGATGCCGCCCATCGCCGTCGCCATCCCGATATTCCTGATGTACCGCCAGCTTGGCCTGTCGGACACGCATCTGGGGATGATCCTGCTTTACACAGGCGTTAACCTGTCGCTCGCGGTCTGGCTGCTGAAGGGGTTCATCGACGAGATTCCCCGCGAATACGAGGAAGCGGCGCTGATCGACGGCTACACCCGGTTTCAGGCCTTCGTGAAGGTGGTGCTGCCGCAGGCGGCCACCGGCATCGCCTCGACCGCGATCTTCTGCCTGATCTTTGCGTGGAACGAATATGCCTTCGCGGTTCTGCTGACGAGCGGAACGGCGCAGACCGCGCCGCCCTTCATTCCCACCATCATCGGCATCGGCAAGGACTGGCCCGCCGTCGCCGCAGGCACCACGCTCTTTCTGTTGCCGGTCATGGTCTTCACGATCCTTCTGCGCAAACACCTTCTGCGCGGGATCACCTTTGGCGCGGTGCGGAAATGAGCCGTTTTTTCCGCCGGGGCCCCTGGGAAATGGCTGCCACCATCCTGATAGCACTTGGCGTCGTCATGCTGATGCAGCCGTTCTTTCTGGTGCTCTACACATGGTCGTTCGTTGTCACGCTGACGGGCACGCTGATGTTCATCATCGTCAGCCATTTCCCGGAATAGCGCATGGCCCAGATCGTGATCCGCAACCTGCGCAAGGACTTCGGGGCATTCAACGCCGTGAAATCCTCGACCTTCACGGTCGAGGACGGTGAATTCTTCATGCTGCTGGGGCCATCCGGCTGCGGCAAGACCACCACGCTGCGCATGATCGCAGGGCTGGAACTGCCCACGAGCGGGGAAATTTTCATTGATGGCGAGGAAGTGTCCCAACGCCCCGCCAGCAAGCGGGATATCGCCTTCGTGTTCCAGATGTTCGCGCTTTACCCGCACATGAACGTGCGCCGCAACATCAGCTATCCGCTGGTCAGCCAGGGCATGGCGCGCGCGCAGGTGCAGGCCAAGGTGGCGGAAGTGGCAGGCATCCTCGGCATCGAAAGCATCCTCGACAAGCCGGTGGGCGGGCTTTCCGGCGGCGACCGGCAGCGCGTGGCCCTTGGTCGCGCCATCGTGCGCGATCCCAAGTGCTTTCTGATGGACGAACCTTTGGGCGCACTCGATGCCGAATTCCGCGAGCATATGTCGGAAGAATTGCGCGCCCTGCATGACAGGATGCGCGCCACCACCGTCTATGTCACGCACGACCAGCTGGAAGCCATGCAGATGGGCGACAAGATCGTGGTGATGAACCACGGCGTGGTGGAACAGTTCGGCGTGCCGCAGCAGATTTACGACTGGCCCGCCACGTTGTTCGTCGCCACCTTTATCGGCTCGCCCCCGATGAACTTTCTGCGGTTCGAGGGCACGGTCGGGCGTGGTGCCACCGAGGTGGCCTTGGGCGAGGCCCGCTTTGCTATGCCGGCTTTGCAGGAGGGCGCGCATGGCCCGCTGGTGCTGGGGGTTCGCCCCGAGCATGTGACGCTGGATGATGCGGCCCCCTACCGGGGCCGGGTATTGGCGACAGAATATCTTGGAACGACGCAGATCGTGACGCTGGATACCCCCCATGGTCAGATCAAGGCCCGTGTCCGGTCGGATGCGCCCGTGCGGGTGGGTGGTGCAACCGGGCTCGCGCTCGACGCCCGCACGCTCAGCCTGTTCGACGCCGCATCAGGGCGCGCGCTGCGGTCGGCCGCGAATGCAGAGGTGCTGGCGCATGGCTGAAGTTTCCCTTCACGGCGTGACCAAGCGCTTCGGGGCCGAGGTGGCGCTGAACGATGTTACGCTGACCGTACCCGATGGCGCCTTTGTCGTGCTGCTTGGCCCCACTGGTGCGGGGAAAACCACGCTTCTGCGCATCGTCTCGGGCCTCGATCGGCCCGATGCGGGCGAGGTTCGGATCGGCGGGCAGGACGTGGCCGCACTGACGCCCGCGCAGCGCAATGTGGCGATGGTGTTCCAGCAATACTCGCTCTACCCCCATCTCACGGTACGCGAAAATCTGGCGTTCCCGCTGAAATCACCGCTGCTGCGCACTCCGGCGGCAGAGATTGCCCGCAAGGTGGCCGAGGTGGCTGCGATGCTGCAGATCGCCCACAAGCTCGACAACAAGGCGACGGCGTTGTCGGGGGGCGAGATGCAGCGCGTGTCTATCGGGCGGGCCTTGGTGCGGCGCCCGACTGTCTATCTGATGGACGAACCGCTCAGTTCGCTCGACGCCAAGCTCCGCGCTGATCTGCGGGTGGAGTTGAAGGATATTCAGGCGAAATCAGGCGCCACATTCCTTTATGTAACCCACGATCAGGTGGAAGCGATGACGATGGCCACGCATGTGGGCGTGCTCGATCATGGCCGCCTCGTGCAATTCGGGACCCCGCGCGAGATCTACGAAAACCCCGTCAGTCTTTATGCCGCCAGCCGCCTTGGCCAGCCGCGCATCAACCTCTTGCCTGCGGGGCTTTTCCAAGGTGCCCCACCGCAGGCTGCCACCATCGGCCTGCGCCCCGAACAGATCGTGCAGGGCGAGGGCGAGGACAGCCTTGTTACCCGTGTCGAACACCTGGGCGACCAGACCCGCCTGCATCTGAGCTTCAAGAACCACGACCTTATCAGCGTCACCGACGCACACACCCCGCTTACCCCCGGCGACATCGTACAGATCAGGGCCGACCGGCCCTTCTGGTTCGATGCCACCGGCGCCCGCATTGCCTGACAAGGGGGATCCCATGGCGCAGTTCATCAACACCAAGGAAGCGATCGTCACCGAAGCCATCGACGGGCTTATCATGGCCTCGGGCGGGCGATTGGCACGGCTGGACGGCTATCCCCACATCCGCGTCGTCTTGCGGGCAGATTGGGCGCGGGATCGCGTGGCGCTGGTGTCGGGCGGCGGGTCGGGGCACGAACCTGCGCATGCGGGCTTCGTGGGGCCGGGGATGCTGACGGCCGCGGTCTGCGGGGATGTGTTTGCCTCGCCGTCCGTTGATGCGGTGCTGGCGGGGATACTGGCCGTGACGGGGCATGCGGGGTGCCTTCTGGT
>JBBSBE010000172.1:0-7169 GCA_038251625.1 Rhodobacterales bacterium | reverse complement strand
TCGCCGCCGCTGCTGATCCTGTCGGGCTTCGATACCATCATGATCGCCCTCGTCTGGCGCGAATGGCGGATCCTGCGGCGCGGCTGACCGCTTGTGAACGCCCGCGCGATGCGGTGTAGATAATCCCGATATCCCCAACTCCGGCGGACCTATCCGATGACCCTGCCCCTCAACCCCGCCATGGCCGCAACCGAACCGCCCCCGGTGATGGAGGCGCGGCGCTGGCTGACGGGCGTCACCTTCCCGCCCGACCGCCCGCTCATCAACGTAAGCCAGGCCGCCCCGGTCGACCCGCCGCCGCTCGGCCTGCGACAGGCGCTCGCCGAGGCTGCCCTCAACGATCCCGCCGCGCATCTTTACGGCCCCGTCCTCGGCTTGCCCGCGCTGCGCGAAGAGATTGCCGCGCAATGGTCATCGGCCTATGGCGGCCAGATCGCGCCCTCGCAGGTGGCGATCACGCAAGGCTGCAATCAGGCCTTCACCGCCGTGATGTCCACCCTCGCGGGTGCCGGGGATGAGGTGATCCTGCCCACCCCATGGTACTTCAATCACAAGATGTGGCTCGATATGGCAGGCGTGACCACCGTGCCCCTGCCCACGGGCAAAGGCCTGATCCCCGACGCCGCCGACGCCGCCGCGCTGATGACGCCCCGAACCCGCGCTATCGTGCTCGTGTCCCCCAACAACCCCGGCGGCGCCGAGTATCCCGGCGAAACCCTCGCGGCCTTCCGCGATCTTGCGCGCGCGCACGGCGTGGCCCTCATCGTCGATGAAACCTACCGCGATTTCGACAGCCGCACAGGCGCCCCCCACGCGCTTTTCAGCGATCCCGACTGGGCCGGGACGTTCATCCACCTCTACAGCTTTTCCAAGGCATACCGCCTGACCGGCCACCGCGTCGGCGCCGTGATCGCCGCGCCCGCGCGGCTGGCAGAGGTGGAGAAGTTTCTTGATACCGTCGCGATCTGCCCCAGCCAGCTGGGCCAGATCGGGGCGCTTTGGGGCCTGCGCAACCTGTCGCAGTTCGTGGCGGGCGAACGCGCCGAAATCCTCGCCCGCAAGGCCGCGATGATCGCGGGTTTCGGCAGCCTGCAAGGCTGGCACCTGCTTGGCTGCGGGGCCTACTTCGCCTATGCCGAACACCCCTTCGCGATGGACAGCGTCACGCTCTGCAAGCGCCTTGTCACCGAAGCCTCGCTTCTGATGCTGCCCGGCACGATGTTCCAGCCCGCCAGCCACCCCGAGGGCGCGCGCCAGTTGCGCATCGCCTTTGCCAATGCCGATGCGGCCGGTATCAGCGAAATGTTCCGTCGTCTCGCAGCCTTTACCCCCTGACCCTTGCCGCCACGGCCCGCACCCACTATCACGGGCGCGACCTTGCGGAGACCGCCCAGATGGCCAAAGCCACCGACCCCGACGCCCCGAAGAAAAAGAAATCCAGCCCGATGAACGTGGTCGTCTGGGTGCTGATGGCCATGCTGGTCCTCGGCCTTGGTGGTTTCGGCATCACCAACTTCGGTGGCCGCGTCACCACGATCGGCAAGGTGGGCGACCGCGATATAACGGTCAACGACTACGCGTTGGCCCTGCGGTCCGAGATGAACGCCTTCTCGGCGCAGATGGGCCAGCCCATCACCATCGCGCAGGCGCAGGCGCTCGGGCTCGATGCCCAGGTCCGCCAGCAGCTTGTCGGAACCGCGGCACTGGATGACGAGGCCGCGCGCCTTGGCCTTTCCGTCGGGGATGCGGCGGTGGCCAAGGAGGTTACGGCGATCCAGTCCTTCCAGGGCCCGAACGGCGCCTTTGACCGCGATACCTATCGGCTGACCCTCGGCCGCAACAACCTGACCGAATCCGAATTCGAAGGGCGCATCCGCGAGGATGTGACCCGCTCGCTTTTGCAGGGCGCTGTGGCCGCAGGCTTCACCGCCCCCGCCCCGGTGACAGACACGCTTTACGCCTATGTCGCCGAACGCCGTGGGTTTTCCCTGCTGACGCTGACGGCGGCCGACCTGCCCGCCCCCCCGGCAGAACCCGATGACGCGGCACTGAGGGCGCATTACGACGCCAACATCGCCAAGTTCACCCGCCCCGAAGCGCGCCAGATCACCTATGTGACGCTTCTGCCCGCCGATGTGGCCGCCACGATGCCCGAGGATGAGGAAACGCTGCGCAAGCTGTATGAAGAGCGTCGCGCCGAATTCGTGCAGCCAGAGCGGCGTCTGGTGGAACGGCTGGTCTTTCCGGATGAGGCTGCCGCGACCGCCGCGAAAGCCCGCATCGACGCAGGCGAGGCGTTCGAGACGCTGGTGACGGAACGCGGCGTGACCCTGCAGGATATCGACCTTGGCGACCAGTCGCAGGCCGACCTTGGCGATGCTGGCAGCGCCATCTTCGCCCTCGCAGAACCCGGTGTCGTGGGCCCGTTGCCCTCGCCCCTTGGGCCCGCCCTCTTTCGCATGAACGGCATTCTGGCAGCACAGGAAACCACCTTCGAAGAGGCCAGGCCCGACCTTGCCACCGAAGCCGCCGCCGATGCCGCCCGCCGCGCCGTCGCTGACCGGCGCGAGGGCATCGATGATGCGCTTGCCGGCGGTGCCACGCTGGAGGATCTGGCCACCAGCGAAGGCATGACGCTGGGCAAGATCGACCTGACACCGACGTCCGAAGATGCGATCGCGGGCTACACGGCCTTCCGCGAAGCGGCGGCTGCAGCCGAAGTCGGCGACTACCCCGAACTGATCGACCTTGACGATGGCGGCATCGCCGCCCTGCGGCTCGAGGCGATCCTGCCCCCCGCGCCGATCCCCTTTGACACCGCACACGAAGCCGTGGCCACCAGCGCCCGCGCCGATGCGCTGGCCAAGGCGCTGGCTGACCGCGCGGTCGAGATCAAGGCGGCGGTCGAGGGCGGCGCGGCCCTTGGCCGCTTCGGCATCCTGGACGTCACCGCACGGATGGCCCGCGACGGCTTCATGGAAGGCGTGCCGACCACGCTTGTCCCCACCGCGTTTCAGATGGCCGTGGGGGATGTGCGGGTGATCGAAGGCCCGGAGTTCACGGGCGTCCTGCGCCTTGACCGGATCGAACCCGCCGCGACCGACGGCGACGGTGCGGCCGCGCTGAAGGGCGCCATCGCGGGCCAGGTGGAACAGGCCTTGGCACAGGATGCTTTTGGGATCTTCACCAACGCACTGACAGGCCGCGCAGGCATCACGCTCAACGAGGGCGCCATCTCGGCCGTCCACGCACAGTTCCAGTAGCCATGTCCAGCCTGATCCCCGATTTCGCCACGTTCGAGAAGGGCTGGACCGAGGGGCGCAACCAACTGGTCTATGCCCGCCTGGCCGCCGACCTCGACACCCCCGTCAGCCTGATGCTGAAGCTGGGCGAGGGGCGCACCGATACGTTCATGCTGGAAAGCGTGACCGGGGGCGAGGTCCGCGGGCGCTATTCGGTGGTCGGCATGAAGCCCGATCTGATCTGGCGCTGCCGGGGCGAGACGGTCGAGATCAACCGCGAGGCCCGCTTCGACGCCGAGGCGTTCCACCCGGTCGATGGCAAGCCCCTTGAAAGCCTGCGCGCCCTGATCGCCGAAAGCGCCGTGACCATGCCCGATGGCCTGCCCGCCATCGCTGCGGGCCTCTTCGGCTACCTCGGGTATGACATGATCCGCCTGGTCGAGCATCTGCCGAACGTGAACCCCGATCCCCTCGGCCTGCCCGACGCGGTGCTGATGCGCCCCTCGGTCGTGGCCGTGCTCGACGGGGTCAAGGGCGAGGTGACGGTCGTCGCCCCCGCCTGGGCCGCTACAGGCCTTTCTGCCCGCGCGGCCTACGCCCAGGCCGCCGAGCGCGTGATGGACGCCTTGCGCGACGTGGACCGCGCCGCCGCCGCCCGCGATCTGGGCGAGGCGGCACCCGTGGGCGAGGCTGTCTCGAACTTCACCCATGGCGGCTACCTGGCGGCGGTCGAAAAGGCCAAGGAATACATCCGTGCAGGCGATATCTTCCAGGTCGTCCCCTCCCAGCGCTGGAGGCAGGCCTTTACCGCGCCCCCCTTCGCCTTCTACCGCAGCTTGCGCCGCACCAACCCCTCGCCCTTCATGTTCTTCTTCAATTTCGGCGGGTTTCAGGTGGTCGGCGCCAGCCCCGAAATCCTCGTCCGCCTGCGCGACGGCGAGGTGACGGTGCGTCCCATCGCGGGCACCCGCAAGCGCGGGGCGACACCGGAAGAGGACCGCTTCAACGAGGCGGACCTCCTGGCCGACCCCAAGGAACGCGCCGAACACCTGATGCTGCTCGACCTGGGGCGCAACGACGTGGGCCGCGTGGCAAAGATCGGCACCGTGCGCCCCACCGAAGAGTTCATCATCGAACGCTACAGCCACGTCATGCACATCGTGAGCAACGTCGTGGGCCAGATCCGCGACGGCGAGGATGCGCTGTCGGCCCTTCTCGCCGGGCTGCCCGCAGGCACCGTCTCGGGGGCGCCCAAGGTTCGCGCCATGCAGATCATTGATGAGTTGGAGCCCGAAAAGCGCGGTATCTACGGCGGCGGCGTGGGATATTTCGCCGCCAACGGCGAGATGGATTTCTGCATCGCACTCCGCACCGCCGTTCTGAAGGATGGCCAGCTCTACATTCAGGCCGGCGGCGGCGTCGTCTATGACAGCGACCCCGAATCCGAGTTTCAGGAAACCCTGAACAAAAGCCGCGCGCTGCGCACAGCCGCCGAAGCGGCGGGCCTTTTCGCCGGGCGCGGCAACAGCGGATAACGCCCGCTCACGTCCGCGCGAGGGGGGCCGAAAGCAGGTAACGCAAGGCGGAGTGTCAGCGAAGGGGAAGGCAGGACCAACCAACCCCGAAAGGACCCTCCCATGCTCAAAACCCTCTCCGCCGCGCTCTTTGCGGGCCTGTTGTCCACCGCCGCCTTCGCAGGCCCCCAATTCGTGGACAAGACCGGCTTTGCCGTTTCGGGCTACGATGTCGTGTCCTACTTCGCGCTGCCGCAAACCGCCGTCGGCACCCCGCAGGCCTCGCCCCTGCCCGGCAAGTCGGAAATCACCGCCACCTACAACGGCGCCACCTTTGCCTTCGCCAATGAGGCGAACCGCGATACCTTCCTTGCCGATCCCGCGAAATACGCGCCCCAATACGATGGCCACTGCGCCTATGGTGTGGCCAAGGGCGGCAAGGTGCCGGGCAACCCGACGCTCTGGCGCATCGTGGACGGCAAGCTCTATCTCAACATCACCAAGAACGTGGTGACCTTCTGGGAAGAGGATATCCCCGGCAACCTCACGCTGGCGCAAGGCAATTGGGGCAAGGGGCTCGAGCCGTCACCTGCCTCGCAATCCGTGATCCCCGATTTCGCCTCCTCTGCCCCGGTGAAGTGACGCGCCTCCCCCCCCCGCCGCCCGCTCGCGGCGGGGGGGGATGGCGGATCCGGCGCCGGGAAACCGCGCCTACTGCGCGGCCAGCGCCGCGCTCAGCGGCGCAAGCGCCACGGTGGCGGCCCGCCCTTCGACCGTCCAGGCCAGAAGCGCCGCCACCGTTTCTGGCCGCGTCTCGCCCGCCACGATCACCCGGCCGTCCTGCACCGCCTTGAACGCCGCGCGGTCGAGGTAGCGCCGGATGATCGGCGCGCCCTCGCCGTCGCCATCCAGACGGCGAAAGATCACGCCACTTGCCACACCCTCGCGCCGCGCCACCTGCGACGCCGCGTTCAGCCCCCTGTCCCAGGACAGCACGCCGCGCCCTTCGTCCTTGACGATGGGCACAACCTGCGCGGCCAGCGCCCGGTTGCCCTGAAAGCCGCCCGCCTCGGTATCCATCACCGCCACCGCTTCCGGCAGCGCGTCGGAATGCGCGGCGAAGGTCTGCGCAAGATCCCCGGCGGTTGCACCTTCCGGGATCGCAGTCGCCAGCATCACCACCTCTTGCCCCGCGGCCCGGTAGATCGTGGCGGCAAGCTCGGCCTCGGGTGCCGTCGGATCAAGCGCGAAGGTCACCGGGAACGGCAGCGCCGCCAGCGCGGCACGGTCCAGCGTCGGGCCGCCGGTATCGATCAGCACGATGGCAAAGGCAGGCTTGCCCGCCGGATTGTCGAAGGGCCGCGCAAAGCGTTCCAGCGGCGTGCCATCGCCGGGCGCGGGGGCGGGGGCAGCAGCGGCCTCGGCCGTGGTTTCGGTCCCCGGCGCGGGCCGGATACGCGGCAGGCGGCCCGTCGTGACGCCCGCCACCTCTGGCGCAAGACCCGCCGCCGACGGCAACGGCGCCGAACGGGCAAGAACGCCGGGCGCCTCTTGCTGCGCCTCGACAGCCGGCGCAGCGGGGGCCGGAGCGGGGCTGGCGGGCACCACGATTGCAGGTGGCTCTGCCACCTCTGCCGTGACGGGGGGCAGGTCGGGCGCGGGCTCGGCGGGTGCCACAGTGGCAACCTCTGCCTCCTCGGGCGCAGGCGGCGGCGGCGGTGGGGCCTCGGCGGCCGGTGGTGCCACTTCCGCCAGAACGATGGGTGCGGGCGGGGCCGGGGCGGATGGCACGGTGGCGCTGCCCGCACTCACCGGCAGGTCGGGAACCGCGGCGGCCCGTGCAGGCGACACGCCAAGCGGCGCGGGTTCAGGTTCTGCGGGAAGCCGGGGCGGGGCCAGGGCGGCAACGGCATCCGCGGCGCTTTCCTGCGGGGCCACGGGCGCAATGGGCGCATCCGGCAACGTCTGGGCCGTAATCTGGGGCAAAGGCGTCGCAACGGGCGCGGTTTCGACGGGCAAGGGCGCCGCACCGGGCGCTTCGGCCAAAACCTCCGGCGGCGCTACCGCCACTGGCGTCACCGGGGCCAGCCCCTCGGGCGCGACGGTCACCGCGACCGGCGGTTCCGCAACCGGCGCCACATCGGGCAAAGGCGCTGGCGCCTCCGCCACACCGGCCGGCGCCTCTGCCTCTACAGCTTCGGGCGGGGCCACAGCGGGCGCCTCAGCCACGGTTTCCGGCCCCCCGGCCACCACTTCGGGCAAAGCGGGAAGCGGCGCCTTCGGCACATCCTCGGTCGCGTCGGGCATCATGGCAACAGGCGCCTCAGCCACGGCCTCGGGCCGGACGGTCGGCACGTCCACGGCCACAGGTGCTTCAGCCACAGGCGCAGTCTCTTCAGCCACAGGCGCAGTC
>JBBSBE010000171.1:0-7174 GCA_038251625.1 Rhodobacterales bacterium | reverse complement strand
TCAATGCAGGTTGTGCTGGCTGCCGGTGCCTTCTTCGTCCAGCAGATGGCCGGTGGCGAAGCGGTCGAGGCGGAAGCGTTTGGCGACATCATGCGGCTGGTCCGTCGCCATCAGGTGGGCCATGCACCAGCCGCTGGCGGGCACGGCCTTGAAGCCGCCGTAGTTCCAGCCGCAATCGAGGTAGAGGCCGTCCACATGCGTCTTGTCGATCACGGGGCTGCCATCGGGCGACATGTCCATGATCCCGCCCCATGACCGCAGCACGCGTGCCCGCCCGATCATCGGCATCAGCGTCATCCCCGCTTCCATCACATGTTCGACCATGGGCAGGTTGCCCCGTGCAGCATAGCTTGCGTAGAAATCAAGATCGCCACCGAACACAAGGCCGCCCTTGTCGGACTGGCTGATGTAGAAGTGGCCCATCCCGAAGCTGACGACATGGTTGATGACGGGCTTCAGCCCCTCGGTCACGAAGGCCTGCAGGATGTGGCTTTCGATCGGCAGGCGCATTCCGGCCATCGCCGCCACCTGGCTTGACCGCCCGGCCACCACGATCCCCACCTTGCGGGCCCGGATCGGCCCGCGCGTGGTCTGCACGCCCCGCACGCGGCCGTTCTCGATGTCGATCCCGGTCACTTCGCAATGCTGGATCAGATCCACGCCGCGCTGATCCGCCCCACGCGCATAGCCCCATGCCACGGCATCGTGCCGGGCAGAGCCGCCACGCGGGTGGTAAAGGCCGCCGTAGATCGGAAAGCGGGTCTGTTCGAAATCGAGATAGGGCAGGTGTTCGCGCACGCCGTCCCGGTCCAGCAAGATCGCATCATCCCCCTGATTGACCATGGAATTGCCGCGCCGCACGAAGGCATCGCGCTGGCCGTCAGAGTGAAAAAGATTGATGAGGCCGCGCTGCGAATGCATCACGTTGTAATTCAACTCGCCTTCCAGCCCCTCCCACAGTTTCAGGGAATGGCTGTAAAACTCGGAATTGCCGGGCAGGAAGTAGTTGGCGCGCACGATGGTTGTGTTGCGCCCGATGTTTCCTTGGCCCAGCAGGCCTTTTTCAAGGACGGCGATGTTGGTCAGCCCGTGGTTCTTGGCCAGGTAATAGGCCGTGGAAAGCCCGTGCCCGCCGCCGCCGATGATGATGGCATCGTATTCGCCCTTGGGCGCCGGATCGCGCCATGCGCGGCCCCAGCCGGTGTTGCCCTTCAGCCCTTCGGCAATGACCCGCAGCCCGGAATAGCGCACGTGAACCTCTTCTGTGGACCGTGGCGAGCCTAGTCCGACGGGTCCATGACTATCAAGCCCCGCAGCGGCGGCCCAACGCTTTGCGACATCGGGGCGTCGGGTTTGGGGCCTGCGACAAGCTGCGCCAGTCTGACGCGGCGGCCTTGGCACCGGCGCCTGCGCGGGGCGATGCCAAGGGGGGTTTAGCGCGGACCCTGCCGGGTGGAGGGACGCTACAACCCCTTCGAGCGATAGCTCGATGCCACGCGCCCGATCGACACGAGGTAGGCCGCCACCCGCAAATCCTCCACATCGTTCCTGCCGTGCCAGACCTCGCGCATCGCGGCATAGGCGTTGCGCATCGTGTCATCGAGGCCCGAGCGCACCAGCGCCAGTTCATCCGACCCGGTCAGGAACTGTTCCTTGAAGCCGGGCGCCAGCGTCCAGCCGAGGTGCTGGTCGTTCGACAGGCGTTCCAGTTCCTCGACCAGGATGCGGCTGCGCGCCTCTTCCGCGCGGCGCTGCATCCGGCCAAAGCGGATGTGGGACAGGTTCTTGACCCATTCGAAGTAGGATACCGTCACCCCGCCCGCGTTGGCATACATGTCGGGGATGATGACCGTGCCCTTGGCGCGCAGGATCTCGTCGGCGCCGAAGGTGACCGGGCCATTGGCGGCCTCGACGATCAGGGGGGCCTTGATGCGGGCGGCGTTGCCCTTGTGGATCACCCCTTCCAGTGCGGCAGGGATCAGGATGTCGCAGGGTTCTTCCAGCACCTTGGCACCATCCTCGACAAAGGTCGTGTCGGGATAGCCCTTGATGGTGCCGTGCTTGGCGATCCACTGGCGCAGGTCCTCGATGTCGATCCCCTTCTCGTGGACCACCGCGCCATCGCGCTCGATCACCGCCACGACCTTGGCGCCGTCCTCTTCGCTCAGAAATTTGGCGGCGTGATAGCCCACATTGCCAAGGCCCTGCACAATCACCCGTTTGCCCGCAATTCCGCCCGAAAGACCGGCCTTCGCCACATCCTCGGGGAAGCTGAAGAAGGCGCGGATGGCGTATTGCACACCGCGCCCCGTCGCCTCGACCCGGCCCTGGATGCCACCCGCATGGGGCGGCTTGCCGGTCACGCAGGCGTTGGCGTTGATGTCGGTGGTGTTCATCCGGCGATACTGATCGGCGATCCAGGCCATCTCGCGCTCGCCGGTGCCCATGTCGGGGGCGGGCACGTTCTGGGCCGGGTGGATCAGATCGCGCTTGATCAGTTCGTAGGCGAAGCGCCGGGTGATCTGTTCCAGTTCATGCTCGTCCCACGCGCGCGGGTCGATGCAGAGGCCGCCCTTGGAGCCACCGAACGGGGTTTCGACGAGGGCGCACTTGTACGTCATCAGTGCCGCCAGCGCCTCGACCTCGTTCTGGTTGACGCCGAGGGAATAGCGGATGCCACCCTTTACCGGCTCCATGTGTTCGGAATGGACCGACCGGTAACCCGTGAACGTCTCGATCTTGCCGCGCAGGCGCACACCGAAGCGGACGGTGTAGGTGGAGTTGCAGACGCGGATCTTCTGCTCGAGCCCGGGGCTGAGATCCATCAGCCGGACCGCGCGGTTGAACATCAGATCGACAGAGTCGCGAAAGCTGGTTTCGCCCTTGGCCTGCATGGCGTCTTCCTTTTTTGACCGGACGGCTGCCGCCGCCTTCTGCCAAGCCTAACCGCATGCACGGCACTTGGCACCCCCGAGATACCAGAATCGCCCGGATTTTAGGCGATTCGCGGAGGGCGCGCCCCATTCTCGCCTAGGTTGTGGGGCACAGCAGCGCGATTGACCTTGGCTGACGGGCCGCGCCCCGCATTCAAAAGGGCTTGTCTCTTCAGCGCAAACAGTGGGCCGGGGTGACGCCAGATCGTTTCTCGCCTTGTCGATTTCCACCTTCTTGCGCCCATTCTTGCCACAATTTCGCCCGAACCCTCGCACTAGATGACCCTCGGTGCAGTCTCGTTCCGGTTGGCTATTCACCAAACGGAGTTGGATCAGGGGTTTTTTGGCGCGCGGCCTGCCGCGCGGATAGAGGGATGTGACATGCTGGGCGCGACTGAAATGATCGCACGGGGCACCCCCCCGCGCCGAATGACCGCGAAGATTTTGCTGGGCCAGTTCTGTCGCCGCGAAGACGGTTCGCTGGTGATCTTTGGCTTGATGCTGTTTGTGCTGATGCTGACATTCGGCGGCATCGCCGTTGACGTCATGCGTTACGAACAGCGCCGGACGGCCCTGCAGCAAACCATCGACCGCTCGGTTCTGGCTGCCGCCAGCCTGACGCAGGATCGCGACCCGACCGAGGTTGTGAACGACTATTTCGTCAAGGCCGGGCTGGCGCCCTACCTGCGCGAAGTGAACGTGACCGAGGGTCTGAACTACCGGGTCGTGGACGCAACTGCCGAGGCTGAACTTCCCACGTTCTTCATGGGCATGCTCGGCCATTCCGAACTGGACGTTCCCGCGCACTCGGCCGCCGAGCAGCGCATCAACAACGTCGAGATCGCCATGGTGCTGGACGTGTCCGGCTCGATGGGCGGCGCCAAGATCGCCAATCTCAAGACCGCCGCGAAGGAATTCGTGGACACGGTCAAGACCAACGATGCGGAAAACCGCATCTCGATCACGCTTGTGCCCTACAACGCGCAGGTCAATCTGCCCCGGAAGCTGCGGGAAAAGTACAACGCCACGAATGTGCACGGCGTAGCCAACATCAACTGCCTTGAAATCCCGGACAGCGCGTTCAGCAGCACCCACCTGTCGCGCACTCTGGCCATGCCGATGTTCAGCTATGCCGACACGTCGAACACGACGAGCACCAGCAACAGCTTCAGCACTACAAATTCGAACATGGTCGAAAACAGCATCTTCTGCCGCAACAACAACGATAACCTCGTGCGGCTGATGAGCGGCAACACCACGGCGATCAAATCAGCCATCGACGGGCTTGACGCCGCCGGTAACACCTCGATCGTGCTCGGCATGAAATGGGCCGTGGCACTGATCGACCCGGCTGCACGCCCGATGACGACCGAGCTGATTGCAGACGGTCTGGCCGACGCATCCTATGCCGGGCGTCCGTTCGACTGGAACGACGAAGATTCGATGAAGGTCATCATCGTGATGACCGACGGTGAGCATGTTGCGCACGACAAGGTGAACACTGCCTACAAGACCGGCACTTCGCCGATCTGGAAAGCGGGCGATGGGAACTATTCCATCCAGCACACGGCAAACCGGCCGTCTGCCGCAGGGTCGAACACCTATTATGTTCCGCACCTCAGCGCGTGGCGCTCGACCCCCTACACCAGCGGGGGGACCACCCAGCAAACCTGGCAGCAGGTATGGTCTGAAAAGCGGGTGTCGTGGATCGCATGGCAGCTTTATGCCCGCGCCCTCGGCACCAGCAACTCCACGCGCACAAGCTGGTACAACAACACCGTGAACGCGATGGAAGACACTTACATGAGCGTCAGCGAAATGAATTCCAAGCTGTCGCAGACCTGTGGCCTGGCCAAGGAAAAGAACGTCGTGGTCTACGGTATCGCCTTCGAAGCGCCTGCGAACGGCCAGCAGGTGATCCAGGACTGCGCAACGTCGGAAGCCTATTACTTCAACGCGACTGGCCTGGAAATTCAGACTGCGTTCCGCGCCATCGCGTCCAACATCAGCCAGTTGAGGCTGACACAATGACCACTATCCGGGCTCTTGGACGCCTGACCGAATCCTTGCGCCGGTTTTGCCGGCGCGAGGACGGGAACAGCGGGATCGAACTGGTGATCGTCATGCCAGCGATCATGTACATCTTCATGATGTCCTTCGAGTCCGGAATGTACATGACCAAGCGCATCATGCTGGAGCGCGCGGTTGACCTTACGACGCGCGGTCTGCGGCTTGGGCAGTACGAAAACCCGACCATGCCGATGATGAAAACCGAGATCTGCAGCCGTGCGCTTATGTTGACCGACTGCGATGCCT
Source organism: Rhodobacterales bacterium (assembly GCA_038251625.1). Classification (GTDB taxonomy): domain Bacteria; phylum Pseudomonadota; class Alphaproteobacteria; order Rhodobacterales; family Rhodobacteraceae; genus JBBQXK01. Next base: position 1,925 of record JBBSBE010000171.1, on the reverse strand, counting down.
CGATCCACGTCGAACTGGTGCCGGTGTCAACGTCGACCTGGGCCTTGCCCGCGACAACGATTGCCTGCGTGGACCGCGACGAAGATATCCAGCCCGCCGTCAACTTTCGTCCCGGCGTGGCCAACGAGCTGATGATGGTGCGCGTTTGCATCGTCCAGGACGCCATTTTTCCCGGCACGGGTATCGCCGACCGGCTGTCGCAACTTAACGCCCTGGACAACGACGGTGGCTACGCCATCACCGCCGTGTCGTCCTTTGTCAACGAACCGTGAGGATCGCCATGCTGCGCCAGCTTATCAGCCGTCTTGCCGCGCGCCTGCGATCCGAGGACGGGTCCATGGTCGTCGAATCGGCCTTGGTTCTGCCGTTCCTGTTCTGGGGCTATCTGGGCCTTTACACCTACTGGGATGCCTACCGGGCGCTCGCGACGGTGCAGAAGGCCACCTATGCCATATCGGACCTGATTTCGCGCGAACAGCGCGCCGTGAACGCGCCTTACATCAACGGGATGCGCAGGGTGATGGACTCGATGCTTTCCGATGGGCAGTCCACCGAGTTGCGTGTGACCAGCGTGACGTATAGTGGCGTGCGGAACCAGTACGAGGTTGAATGGTCGAATTCGCCGTCAGGCGGGATGCTGCCGCTGACCACGCCCACGTTGCAAGGATACCTCAACCGCGTGCCGACGCTGAACGATGGCGACAGCGTCGTGATCGTCGAGACGCGCGTGGAATACGAGCCGAGCATCCAGTATGGCCTTGCGCCACAGACGTTCGAACAGTTCGTGGTGACCCGGCCCCGGTTTGTGCCGCGGGTTGTGTTCCAGTAATCGCAGCGCGCGTGGCAGGATCAGTCGCGCCGTTCCACCCGCTCGGCGATGGCTTCGGCCATGAAGCGGGTTTCGTGGCGTGCCGTGACACCGCCCACACCAACCCGCCGCCCGACACGCCACCACAGGCCCGGCGCCCAGACACCGGGGCCGGGCGTGGCCATGGTAAGCAAGAAGCCGTTTGACGGCTTAAGCGCCAGTGCCCCCCGGCTGATGCGGCGTACATCGGCCAGATTTGCCAGCACGCGCCCGCCGCCCTCTTCGCGCAGTTGCGTATCGGTCAGTTCGATCCCCACCGCCGTCGCCTGCCAAAGCCAGTAGGCCGACGCCAGAGACCAGCCGCCGCCGCCAAGCAGAAAGAGCCGCCAGCCAAACTCGGCCGGTGGCTGCACAAGCCCCACCCATAAGAGCGCGGCCCCGAGCGCCACCAGCACGATGGCCGCAAATCCGCGCCGCGCGGCCGAAGGGTAGAGCCTTGCAATCACCTGTTCGTCCACCGCGTTCCCGCCCCCTAGCCGTTCCGGACGCCCTCTTACCACGCCCGCGCCGCACCGCCAGCCTTTGTGCCGCGCTGCACGATACCTGCGCGCGGGCAGAGATTGGACGCGGGGCAAGCCGGGGCCTATCTTGCCGCGTGTCCGACAAAGGAAATCAGCCCATGTCCCTGCGCCCCGTCTTGTCGCAATCCGTCGCCCAACCGACGATGGAGGGCGCTGGCGTGCATCTTCACCGCGCCTTCGGTTTTAGCGATCCGTCTCTGGCCGACCCGTTCCTGCTGTTCGACGATTTTCGCAACGAGCATCCACGCGATTACCAGAAGGGCTTTCCATGGCACCCGCACCGGGGGATCGAGACGATCACCTATGTGCTGACAGGCGCGGTCGCACATGGCGACAGTCTGGGCAACTCGGGCGACCTGGGCGCGGGCGATGTGCAGTGGATGACCGCTGGCTCAGGCATCCTGCATCAGGAAATGCCACGCGGGAACGCGCAGGGGCAGATGCACGGGTTCCAGCTTTGGGCGAACCTGCCATCGGCGCTGAAGATGACGGCGCCGCGCTATCAGGATGTGAAGGGCGCCGATATCCCCGAGATC
>JBBSBE010000170.1:0-7181 GCA_038251625.1 Rhodobacterales bacterium | reverse complement strand
GAATTCGACATGGGCGCGCGCAGGGTGGCCGTGCAAAGCACGCACGATGTTGAGGCGATCAAGTCTGCTTTAAGTGCGGCAGGCTATCCGGCCATGGTGGCCTGAGGCTCCGCAAGCGCAAGACCAAGGTATCGCGGGCGGTACGACCAGAGGGCCACGCCGGGGCGAACTGAGTTCAGGCAACGAACAACATCGGCAGGAGCGTCAGACGGTGTTCGAAACGATTGCTGCCCGATTGGCGGCCCTGACTGCCCCCGGCGGGCGGTTCCTGAACGGAGGCCTTGCGCGCATTTCACCGGATGGGCGGGAGGACGCGCGCGTGTTTGGGCGCGTCGCACCGGGTGGCGGCGCCTTGGTCGATCCGGGTGTGCGGCTGCGCATTGCCTCGATCAGCAAGGCTGCAACAGCGCGGGCGGTGGTGGCGACGCAACCCGATCTGGACCGGGACATACGCACGGTCCTGGACTGGGACGCACCGGCGCCAATCACCCTTGCCCGGCTTTTGTCCCATTGTTCCGGGCTGACAGACCACGGCGGCTATTTCGTCGACCCGCCGGCCTCGGTGACCCGCTTCATCGACGCCACGCCCGCCGCATGGTCCGGGCAAGTGGGGTTCTTTCGCTATGCGAACCTCAACTACATCCTGTTGGGCATGGCACTGGAGCGGATCACGGGGCGGCGCTTCGATGCTGTGCTGCGCGATCTGGTGCTGGCGCCTGCAGGCATTCAGGGCGGATTCAACTGGGTGGGCGTATCGCCGCGCAGGGCCCTGCCCGTCTGGCAGCGCAGGGGAACGGTGCTGACCTGCGAGGCGGATGGCCCCGGCAGTGACTGGCAGGCCGATCTGATCTGGCGCGGCGGGCGGGGCGTGTCGCTCGACGGCTACCGGATCGGGCAGGATACCACGCTTCTTTCACCCCACGCCGGTCTGAGGATGTCCGTGATCGAAACCGCGCGGTTGGCACGTCTGCTGGCATCCGATGATCCCGTCGGGCGCGCACAGCGATACCCGCGCTGGGTGTTTGACGGCCAGAACGGGGAAGATTGCGGCGGGCTTTTCACGGCTTTCGGGGCGGGCGTAACCCTTTACCGCGATCATCCGCGCATCCCCGGGCCTTTGGTCGGCCATGCAGGCCATGCGCTTGGTTTCTCTGGCGGTGCCTGGGCCAACGACGCAACGGGCGAGGCCTGGGCCTATTTCCTCAACGGATCGGCAGATCTGACGGACGGTCAGGACGAGGAGGCGTTTTACGATCCGGACGAGGCGGCGATCATGGCGGCGCTTTGACCGCGCAGATTGCACGCAGAGCACGCAGTGACCCTGCGTCAACCGGCCAAAACGCTTGCTATTCGCGCGGGCGGCGAGAAAACTTCCGCCCATTCGCGCGCCTGCTGCACGAGGCACGCCCGATTCTGCAGGGAGAGACACCAATGATCCGCATGACCCTTCTCGCGTCCGCCGCCATGCTGGTGGCCAATGTGGCACTTGCCGCCGGAACCCACCCGGTGACGGGCGAACCCTTGGCCGACGACCAGAGTTTTGCCTATTCGCTGCTCGACCAGTTTCCGACGCTGGACCCGCAACTGAACGAGGAAACCTCTGGCAGCCACATCATCAGCCAGCTTTTCGAAGGCCTTGTGCGGCAAGACGCCGATGGCAACCTGATCCCCGGCGTCGCAACCGAATGGTCCTCGCCCGATAACACGGTCTGGACGTTCAAGCTGCGCCCCGAGGCGAAATGGTCCAACGGCGAGCCGGTGACGGCCAAGGATTTCGTCTATGCGGTACGCCGTGCGGCAGACCCCGCCACGGCATCGCCCTATGCGTGGTATATCGAGCTGTCGTCGATCACGGGCGGCGCGGATGTTGTGGCCGGGAAGGCCGCACCCGATACGCTGGGTGTCGAGGCTGTGGACGATCACACGCTGAAATTCACGCTGACGCAGCCCCTGCCCTTCTTCCCGGCAATGACGACCTACGCGACCTTCAGCCCCGTGCATCAGGCCACGATCGAGAAGTTCGGCGCGGAATGGACGAAGCCCGAGAATATGGTTTCCAACGGCGCCTACACGCTGAAAGAAATCGCGGTGAACGAGTATTTCAAGCTGGTGAAGAACCCCGAATACTGGGACGCGGCCAACGTGATCATCACCGATATCACCGGCTACATCGTCAATGACCGCAACCAATCGCTTGCGCGCTACGAAGCGGGCGAGTTTGACATGATGGACGACCTGCCCGCCGGTACCTATCCCGAGTTGAAGGCAAAATACCCCGACCAGACGCATTCGACCCCGCGCCTGTGCAGCTACTACTACGCCATCAACTTCACCGACAGCGGCAACCCCGCGCTGAAGGATGTGCGGGTGCGCAAGGCGCTGAGCTACATGCTGAACCGTCAGGTGATCGTGGATCAGGTGCTGAAAGGCGGTCAGGCACCCGCCTTCAACTTCACCCATGCCGCCACAGCCGGGTTCGAGATGCCGACCATCGACTATTCGACATGGACGCAGGAAGAGCGGATGACAAAGGCCAAGGAATTGATGGCCGAGGCGGGCTTTGGCCCTGACAAGCCGCTTGACCTCAACCTGATCTACAACACCTCGGACAGCCACAAGGCCATTGCCACGGTGGCCGCACAGATGTGGAAGCCGCTGGGTGTGAACGTGACGCTGAACAACTACGAGTGGCAATCCTATCTGGAGATCCGGGGCGCACAGAATTTCGACCTCGCGCGGTCGGCTTGGTGCGGCGACTATAACGAAGCCTCGACCTTCCTTGACCTGCTGACCACCACGCATGGGTCGAACGACGGCAAGTATTCCAACGCCGAGGTCGACGAACTGATGACCGCCAGCCGGAAAATGGCCAATCCCAACGAGGCTTACACCCGGGTCGAGCAGATCCTCGCCGACGAGATGGCGATCATCCCGGTCTACCACTACACGCAGAACTTCATGCTGGACCCCAAGATCAAGAACTGGCCGATGAACAACGTGGAGAACAACTGGTACATCCGCGACATCTACCGGGTGGCGAACTGACCGGATCAGGGGCGGCGCCCGCGCCGCCCCGTTTGCCGCGATGACCACATTCATCCTCCGTCGTCTTCTGGTCGCGATTCCGGTGCTTTTGCTCCTGATCGTGGCCACGTTCGTGCTGATGTACGCAGCCCCCGGCTCGCCTTTCGCGTCTGAACGCGGGATCACGCCCTTCGTGCTGGCGAACCTTGAGCGGGAATACGGGCTCGACCAACCCTTCATCGTGCAGATCTGGATCTACGTGACCAATATCGTCACCCGGTTCGATTTCGGCCCGAGCTTCGTCTACCGCGATCAGGACGTGAATGACCTCATCGCGCAGGGCTTTCCGGTGACGCTGGTCTATGGCGCGTGGTCCTTCGTGGTGGCGGTGACGGTGGGCGGACTGTTGGGCATCGTCGCTGCGATCCGGCAGAATACCTGGCTTGACTACCTTGCTGTCGGTGTGTCGATCGGTGCGCAGGTACTACCGAACTTCGTGCTTGCGCCGATCCTTGTGCTGATCTTCACGCTTTGGCTGGGCTGGTTGCCGGGTGGTGGCTGGCAGGGCGGGCAGTGGCAATACGTCGTGCTGCCCGTCATTGCGCTTTCCACCTCATTCATGGCCTCGATCGCACGCATCGCGCGCGCCTCGATGCTGGAGGTGTTGTCGTCCAATTTCATCCGGACCGCCCGCGCCAAGGGCCTGCCACAGCATCGCATCATCCTGCATCATGCGCTGAAACCCGCACTTTTGCCGGTCATTTCCTACCTCGGGCCGGCGTTCGTGGGCATGATCACCGGATCCGTGGTGATCGACATCTATTTTTCGACCGGCGGGATCGGGCAGTTCTTCGTGGCTTCGGCGCTCAATCGGGATTACGGCGTGATGATGGGAATTACCGTGCTGCTGGGCGCACTTACGATCCTCTTCAACCTTCTGGTTGATGTCGCCTATGCGTGGATCGACCCAAAGATCCGGTACTGAGGGGATGCGGGCCACCCTGACAGACGCAAGCGCCCTTGCGACGGCCCCCCGGGGGCGCAGCCTTTGGGGCGACGCAAGGCGACGCTTCTTTCGCAACCGTGCGGCGATGGTGGGTCTGGTGGCGCTGGTGCTGATCGCGGCCTTTGCGGCAATCGGCCCTTTTGTCGCGCCTTGGGGATATGAAGAGATCGACTGGTCGGTCCTCGGTTCGATCCAGACGATGGGGCGCCCGTCTGTGGCCACCGGCCACTGGTTTGGCACCGATGCGCTGGGGCGCGACCTATTTGCGCGCACCGTTCAAGGCACACAGATCAGTCTGATGGTGGGCATCGTGGGGGCCCTGATCGCCGTGTTTGTGGGCACGCTTTATGGTGCGGTTGCGGGATATTTCGGCGGTCGGGTCGATAACGTGATGATGCGGATTGTCGATGTGCTGATGTCGATCCCCTACATGTTCGTGCTGATCCTGTTGTTGGTTGTCTTCGGGCGGTCGATCTTGATGCTGTTCATCGGCATCGGCCTGATCTCCTGGCTTGAGATGGCACGGATCGCACGCGGCCAGACGCTGGCGCTGAAGGGCAAGGAATTCGTGGAAGCCGCCGTGGCGACCGGCGTGCATCCGTTCCGCATCATCCTGCGCCATATCGTGCCCAATCTGCTGGGCGTCATCATCGTTTATGCCACGCTGCTCGTGCCCTCGATGATCATCTACGAAAGCTTCATTTCGTTCCTCGGCCTTGGCGTGCAGGAACCGCTGACGTCCTGGGGTGCGCTGATCAACGACGGCTCGGCGGAAATGCGCAACGGCACGATCTGGCAGTTGCTGTTTCCGCTGGGGTTCTTCGTGGTGGGCCTTTTCGCGTTTTTCTTCATTGGCGACGGGTTGCGCGACGCGCTTGATCCGAAGGATCGCTGAATGCTGCTGGAGATCGACAACCTGCAGGTTTCCTTTTCCACGCCGGAAGGCACGGTGCGGGCCGTCAACGGGCTGGGCTTCACCCTTGATGCACGCGAGACACTGGCCATCGTGGGGGAGTCCGGCTCCGGCAAGACGCAAGCCGCGTTTGCCATCCTTGGGCTTCTGGCCAAGAACGGAAAGGCCACGGGATCGGTACGGCTGAATGGACAGGAAATCCTGAACCTGCCCGAGAAGGCGCTCAACCGGTTGCGCGCCGAGCAGGTCGCGATGATCTTTCAAGACCCCATGACTTCGCTCAACCCCTACATGCGGGTCGGCGATCAGATGGCGGAGGTGCTGGTGCTGCACCGGGGCCTTTCAAAGCGCGCGGCGCTGGCGGAAGCGGCCAGGATGCTGGATGCCGTGCGCATTCCCGATGCCGTCAGCCGCCTCAGGATGTATCCGCACGAGTTTTCCGGCGGGATGCGGCAGCGGATCATGATTGCCATGGCGCTGCTTTGCCGCCCGAAGCTTCTGATTGCGGACGAACCGACAACAGCATTGGATGTGACCGTTCAAGCACAGATCATGGCGCTGCTGACAGAGATCAGGGCCGATTTCGGCACGGCCATCATCCTGATCACGCATGACCTTGGCATCGTGGCGGGAGCCAGCGCGCGGACGCTGGTCATGTATGGCGGGCGGATCATGGAGACGGGGACGACAGATGACGTCTTCGCCAGCCCGTCGCATCCCTACACGAAGGGCCTTCTGGCCGCCGTGCCCCGCCTCGATGTGCCGCAGGAGCGGCTTGACACCATTCCGGGCGATCCGCCGGACCTGACGAACCTGCCCCCCGGATGCCCCTTCGCGCCCCGCTGCCCGCTTGTCCGCGATGCTTGCAGTGCCATGCCGCCGCTGACAGCCTTTGCCTCGGCCCGCGCCCGCGCATGCTGGGCCGAGGCAGGCGAGGCGGCGTTCATGGTGCGCGCATGACCGAACGGCTTCTGGATTGCGCGGATGTAGATGTCAGCTTTGCCGTCACACCGCGTGGCGCTTGGCCCTGGACGACGCCCCTTTCGCTGCAGGCAGTATCAAAGGCAACTCTCTATCTCGACCGTGGCGAGACGCTGGGCCTTGTGGGGGAAAGCGGGTCGGGCAAGTCCACGCTGGCGCGGGCCATCGTGGGGACGGTGAAGGCCAGTGCCGGGCGCATCAGCTGGAAGGGCCGCGATGTCACCCATGCGAGCCCCGCGGACCGCCGCAAGCTTGGCCGCGACGTGCAGATGGTGTTCCAGGACCCCCTTGCCGCCCTGAACCCGCGCATGACGGTGGGCCAGATCGTGGCCGAGCCATTGGCGACGCACCGGCCCGACCTGCCGTCGGCAGAGCGACGCCGCAAGGTAGGCGAGATGATGGAACGCGTGGGCCTTTTGCCCGCACTGATGAACCGCTATCCGCATGAATTTTCGGGCGGCCAGTGCCAGCGGATCGGGATTGCCCGCGCGCTGGTGACAGAACCCGAATTGCTGGTTTGTGACGAGCCCGTCAGCGCGCTTGATGTCAGCGTGCAGGCGCAGGTGGTAAACTTGCTCGCAGCGCTGCAGCGCGACATGGGCTTGTCGATGCTGTTCATAGCGCATGATCTGAGTGTAGTGCGCCACATCTCGACCCGCATTGCAGTGATGTATCTCGGCCGGATCGTCGAAACCGCACCTGCACACGCGTTGATCGCAGATCCGCGCCACCCCTATACCCGCGCCCTGATCGCCTCTGTGCCGATCCCGGACCCCGTGCGCGAGCGTGCGCGCCGGGCGGTCGTGCTGGAGGGCGAGTTGCCATCGCCGCTCAATCCGCCATCGGGCTGCGTATTCCGTAACCGCTGCCCCATCGCCCGCCCGACCTGCGCCGAAGCCCGCCCCCTGTTGATCGAGGAAAGCGCCGGCCATCAGGTCGCCTGCCCGTTTCACGGGGCATAGGGTTTGGCCATGTCGTCGGTGGGTGCATTGCGCTGACTGAGGTTCCGCTAGATTTGTAGACGCTTTACCGCCTAACTTTTAGGCAAGGAGGCCGACGTGGGGACAAGCACCTACAGCGACGGGTTCAAGCGCGAGGCGGTGCATCAGATTGCGGGGCTTTGTTGCGCATATCAGCTGACGAACGGTTTTCCCCTTTCCCCAGACGGATTTATGCCACGGCTTTCGTGACAGGGATGCCAAGGGCGGTGTAGCCGTTCAGGATCGCAACGCGCACCTGAACCTCGGCGACTTGGCG
>JBBSBE010000169.1:0-7295 GCA_038251625.1 Rhodobacterales bacterium | reverse complement strand
GGCTTCGGCGACCGCTCCCCGAACAGCTTCAGCCACTTGTACACAGAGTGCGTGCTGACGCCCAGACACCGGGACACCTCCCGAACCGGATACCCGCGTACCGCAATCTGATGCACCGCCTCGCGCTTGAACCCGTCGCTGTAGGTGCTTGTCCCCACGTCGGCCTCCTTGCCTAAAAGTTAGGCGGTAAAGCGTCTACAAATCTAGCGGAACCTCAGGTCTCGAGCAGGAGTTCAACTCCCTTGATGCGCAGCATGAGGCCTGCGCCGCCTATATCCTCAGCCAGCGACACGAGGGCTGGAAGCCGGTCAACGCCCGTTTTGATGATGGCGGTGTCTCAGGTGGCACGCTTGACCGCCCTGCCCTGCAGCGCCTGCTGGCCGAGGTCGATGCCGGGCGCATCGACATGATCGTCGTTTACAAGATCGATCGACTGACCCGGTCACTGGCGGACTTTGCCAAGCTCGTCGAGCGGTTGGACACGGCGAAGGCCTCCTTTGTGTCGGTTACCCAGGCGTTCAATACCTCCACCTCGATGGGGCGGCTTACGCTCAACGTGCTTCTTTCCTTCGCCCAGTTCGAACGCGAGGTCACCGCCGAGCGTATCCGGGACAAGATCGCCTCTTCCAAGATGAAGGGCCTCTGGATGGGGGGGACGATCCCCATCGGTTATGACCGTCACCCCGACCCCCAGCGCCGGGAACTCATCCTCAATCCTGGTGAGGCCGCGACGGTTGCCACGCTCTTCGATCTCTACGACCGCCTCGGCAGCATCGGGCTGGTGGAGGCCGAAGCGGCAAGGTTGGAGCTTCGATCAAAGCGACACGCGACGGCCTCGGGCCGACGGATGGGGGGCTGTCGCTTCACCAAGGGCCAGGTGCACTACATGCTGACCAACCCGACCTACATCGGCAGGGTCCGTCACAAGGATCGCACCTATCCCGGCCAGCACCCTGCCATCGTCCCGCGCGACCTCTGGGACCGGGTGCAAGCGAAGCTCCTGTCCGCGAAGGCGCGGCCCCGCAGCGGATCGTTCGAGATTGAAGTTGCACAGGGGCAGGAAAGCGCCACGCATGGACCCGATCGCCAACGTCTGCGGTCCACCGGGCGCACCTCCGGCACCCGCGCACCGCTCCTTGGCAAGCTCTTCGACGAGACCGGAGATGGCCTCACGCCGACCCGCACCTCGACCCAAGGGCGCAGCTACCGTTACTACGTCTCGAACCGGCTGATCGCGGGCGGCACCGACCCCAGCGGCTGGCGCCTGCCCGCCGTTGCGCTGGAGGAAGAGGTGGCGCGCCAGATCGCACGGCATCTTCGCCAGGCCGCCGACCGGCATCAGATCCTGCAAGAGGTGGATGCGCGGACCGCCGTGCAGTTGAGCGAACGCGCTTTGTCCATGGCGGCGGCGATCCCGGGGGAAAGCATGGCGCTTTTGCCGGATCTCGTTCTTCGGGGTGATATCCGGTCTGGCGATCTGCGTCTCCATCTCGACGCATCCACGCTGGCGGCAAGGCTCCTTGTCGGCGCGGACACGCTCGACCCGCACCTGCTACAGCTGTCGTTCGGGTTCTCGCTGCGGCGCCGCGGGATCGAGACGAGGCTTGTGGTGGGCGAGCAAGAGCCCGGGCCGGACCTCACCCTGCTGCGGGCGCTGGCCGATGCGCACACGGAAATGGCCGAGCGGTGCGCGGGGCGTAGGCGCGCGGACATCGAGGCGACCACCCGATCCTCGGGAAGCCGGATGCGGCGGCGCAGCTATCTCGCGTTTCTGTCCCCGCGCATCCAGGTCGCGATTCTGGCGGGGCGGCTTCCAGAGGGTCTGAACCTCGAGAAACTGCTGCGCGCCGACCTGCCGCTGGATTGGGACGCGCAGGAAAGGTGCCTTGGCTTTGATACCCTGATCTGACTATCGCTTTCCCTGATCTGGCGAATATTGGTCGCTGTTCGGGAAAATATTGTTCCCTGTTCCGAAAGGAACAGGAAATGCGAACTTTAGCTACTGTACTCAAACGATGATTCCAGTCTCTGATACTGTCAAAACAGCCCTATGAGGGCCAGAAACGCAAACGTTCCCTGATCTTTCCCTGTTACCAGCAAACCCGGACCGGCCGTCATGATCTCGCCAGAGCCGCGCTCGCGGGATGGGCTTCACCCGGGCAAAACGCCGGTCTCTCGCGCTCACGATGTCTCGCAAGCCGCTGAACATGCCGGTAAATTGCCGTAGGAAACCGGATGGGGTGGCAGAGATTGGGGTGGATGGCGGACCCGGAGCGATTCGAACGCCCGACCCTCAGATTCGTAGTCTGATGCTCTATCCAGCTGAGCTACGGGTCCGCAATGCGGCTGGGAGATAGACCCGCCCGCCCCGCGATGCAAGGCGAAAAAATGGATGCGTCAAAGGCCGGGACGCATCTCCTTGGGTAGGCGGATCAGGAATTCGGTCCCGCCCTCATCGCTGCGCAGAAGCTCCAGCCGCCCGCCATGGCCGCGCACAAGTTCGGCGGCGATGGCAAGGCCAAGGCCAGACCCGCCCTTGCGCGCCCCACCCTGAAAGGCGGTGAAGAGGTGCTCGCGCGCTTTGGGCGGCAGGCCGGGGCCGGTATCGCCCACCTTGATCCACCATTCGCCCTCATCCTCGCCGCCCGATAGCTCGATCGTGCCGCCCTCACCTTTCGCCTCGATGGCCTGGCGCGCGTTTCGGACAAGGTTGGACAGCACGCGGTAAAGCTGTTCGGTATCCGCCCGGATCATCAGGCCCGGGGGCACGTCCAGCAATGTCTCGACCGCGCCACCTGCGTCCAGCCCTTCCCCCGCCGACACATCCTCGATCAGCGCGCGCAAGGCAAAGCGGGTCAGGCGCGGGGGGGGCTCTTCCGCCTTGCCGAACGCAAGGCTCGTTTCGCACAGCGATACGGCGCGCGCGATGGAGGCCAGAAGTTTCGGCGCCGACCGCGCCACCATCGGATCGGCGGACCCTTCGATCCGGTCTGCGAAAAGCTGCGCCGAGGTCAGGATGTTGCGCAGATCGTGGCTGATCTTGGCCACCGCCCCGCCCAGCTGCGCCAGCCGTTCCTTTTGGCGCAGGGCGCCCGTAAGCTGCGTCTGCAACTGCAAAAGCGCTTCTTCCGCCGCCCGCAACTCGGACACGCGTGCATCGGGCACGATCACACCACGCGCATCCTCGGGCGCTTCGGCGTAAGCCGCCATGTAACGCACGACGCGCGCGATGGGTGTGACCAGAAGGCGGCGCACCGCGAGGAACAGAAGCGACGCGGTTACCCCCGATATCAGCGCAGACAGCGCGAGGATACGCAGGCCATAGTCGATCATCGCGCGGCGCAGGGGGCCGGTTTCCAGCGTCACCTCGATCAGCAGACCCGCATCCTGCACCGGGTTGCCGATCACCCGCACCATCCGGTTTTCCCCATCTCCCAACTGCGCCATCGCATCGGCGATCAAGCGCATGGGCGTCGCTTCGCGCAGGTCATAGGTGGCGCCGATCTGGCCTATGATCGGGGACGACAGGATCAACTGGCGGATCTCGTCGCGCCGCAGGACCACGTTGAAGACCTGCGCATTCGCCAGCAGCTCGCTTTCCAGCTGCGGGCTGATCGGATCGGCCGAGGCCAGAAGCGCCAGCGACGCGATCTGCGCCTTTTCCAGCCGCAAGGTCAGGTAGTCGGCCCGGAACCGCGCGATGGAGGGAACGAAGATCAGCACTTCGGCAATCATGACGAACACCACGGTCAGCGCAAGAAAGCGCCCCGACAGCGTGTTGAAGAATTGCGGTCTTGCCCTTGCCACCCGACAGGCCCTTCCACCTTGGCCCCATTATCCTCGGCGGCTCAAAGGGGCATACGGCCCCCGGGAAAATCCACCGGGCTTACGGCAGATAGTGTTGCACAAGCCCCACCACCCGCTTCACCCAAGGGTTAGCAAAGAGCTTCGGCGAAAAATAGGCTCCTGCAGCACGTTTGCTGACTTCGGCCATCGTGGGATAGGGCAGAACGGCGCCTGCGATGGCGCTCATCTTCATCCGGGCAGAAATGGCAAGCGCCCAAAGCGCGATCTGCTCGCCCGCACCGGCGCCCGCGATTGATGCGCCGACGGGGCGGCCACGGGCCACCATCACCTTGATGAGTCCCACGGTCTTGCCCTCGGCCTGCGCGCGGTCATTGTCATGAAAGGGAAAGCGCACGACCGTCAGGTTGATCCCGTGTTCGCGGCGCGCCTCGGCCTCCGTCATCCCCACCTGCGCCAGTTCGGGGTCGGTGTAGGTGGCCCAGGGGATATGCCGGGTGGAAGCCTTCGACGGCAGGCCAAAAAGCAGCGACCGGATCACGACGCCCGCGTGATACCCAGCCACATGGGTGAATTGCAGGCCCCCCGCCGCATCCCCCACGGCATAGACACGACGGTTGGTGGTTGATCTCAGGTCTGTCCCCACGGTCACGCCCTTTCGGGTAAAGGCCACGTTGGCAACGTCGAGCCCCATGTCATCCAGCGCGACCTGCCGGCCGACGGCCATCAGAAGGTGGCTGCCAGTGAAGATGCGCCCATCCTTCACCTTCACCGTGATCGTCCCCGCCTCGCCACCGATCTCTGTCACAGGTGCATCTTCCTCGATGGCGATCCCCTCGGCGCGCAGCTTTTCCAGCACGACGGCGGCCATTTCCGGATCGTCCTTGCCAAGCGCCTTTGCGCCCTCGATCACGGTGACCCTGCACCCAAGCCGCCGGTGGGCTTGCGCCATCTCCATGCCGATGGGGCCGCCGCCGATGATGATCAGATGTTCGGGGCGTTCTCGCAGGGCAAAGATCGTCTCATTCGTCAGGTAAGGCACGGTCTCGATGCCCGGGATTGGCGGCACAAAGGGGCGCGAACCTGTGGCGATGACAAAGCGGCGGGCGGTGATCGTATCGCCCCCGGCCTCCACCCGGTCGGGGCCTGCAAACCGCGCCCACGCCCGGATGACATGGACGCCAAGGCCCTCGAACCGTTCCTGGCTATCCACAGGCGCGATGGCCGAAATCACGCGGGCCACATGATCCTTGACCGCGCCGAAATCAACCTTTGGCACAACCGGGGCCACGCCAAAGGGTGCGCCATCCGTCATCGCATGGGCATGCTTCCCGGCGGCGATCAGCGCCTTTGAGGGCACGCAGCCTGCATTCAGGCAGTCGCCGCCCATTTCGCCCGCCTCGATCAGCACCACCCGCGCACCCATCTGCACGGCCCCCGCCGCGACCGACAGACCACCTGAACCACCGCCGATCACACAGATATCCGTCTCGATCATCGCCATGGGTCAGGCCCTTTTCTTGAAGCGTTTTATCAGAATCGGCAACGCCGACAGCGCAGCCAACCCAAGGATGGGGCCAATCACCTGCGGCTCGAAGATGATGCCAAGGTCCGGCGTCTCGCCGCGCGCAAAAACCTCACCCAAGCCCGCACCGACAGAGGTGAAGACAAGGCCGCCGGGAATGATCCCAAGAAACGTGGTGATCGCGAAACGGTCCAGCCGCACGCCCACGAACGCGGGGATCAGATTGGCCAGAAAGAACGGAACCGCCGGAACAAGCCGCATGAGGAACAGCACCGACCATTCATTTTCGCGCAGACCCGCCTGCAGCCGGGCGGCGGCCCCGCCCGCAGCCTCGATCCGCTGTGCAACGCTCGCGCCAAAACCCGCGCGGGCCGCCAGAAAGATCGCGATCGCCCCGATCGTGGCTGCGCCGACGTTGAAAAGGACCCCGGGAAACGTGCCGAACAGAAAGCCACCCGTCAGCGTGGCGACCGTGGCCCCGGGCAGGGAGAATGCGACGATGGCCACATAGGCCGCCATGAACGCCAGTACCGCCACCCCGTAATGCGCGTCGCGGAAGGCCAGCAACGCCTCGCGCTGCCGCGCCAGCGCCTCAAAGCTCAACTGGTCGCGCAAAAGGTATCCACCGACCAGCGCCACGACAAGGATCACAAGGATCGGCAGTTTGCGCGCAAGTCCGCCCTTCGGGGTGGCATCGGGGGGACGGTTCATCGCGGGCACGGCCTTTCGCATGTGTCGGGGAACCATACGCGACGACAGGCCAAGTGTTACCCGGTGTCACGCGCCCTTGATGGGATCGCGCGGGGCTGTAACATCGAAAGCGGCGAAGAGCAGCGAAAACCGCCCGATTGTTGCAAGGCGATCCCTGCAAGCGCCGTTGACTTGGGCGCCGGGCGCCCGTAAAGGACGGGCTTCGATTGACACGGGCGCTCGAATCCTACGCGGTTCGCGCTGCATTGACTGACGGAGAGCCGCGATGAAGCGCACCTATCAACCCTCGAACCTCGTGCGCAAGCGCCGCCATGGGTTCCGTGCCCGCATGGCCACCAAGGGCGGCCGTCTTGTGCTGGCAGCGCGCCGTTCCAAGGGCCGCAAGAGCCTTTCAGCCTGATCGTAGGGTGGGTGAAACCCACCCTTCCAAACCGGCCGTCCGGAGTGTGAAACGATGATGCCGCCGGAGGCAGGGCACCGCCCGGAACAGCCCCCCGCGGATTTTACATATTCACCACTGACGGTGATCGCGAAGCGGGCGGATTTCCTCAAGGCTGCCGGCGCGCGGCGGCAGGGCACGGGCGGATTTCTTCTGCAGGCCCGTGATCGGCGCGATGACAGCCCTGCGATCCGGGTCGGCTTTACCTGCTCCAAGAAGATCGGCAACGCCGTCGCCCGCAACCGCGCCAAGCGCCGCCTGCGCGAAGTGGCGCGCGCGGTGCTGCCCGCGCGGGCGCGCCCCGGATGGGACTACGTGCTTGTCGGGCGCCCCGGCGCAACCGTGGAACGAGAGTTTTCGCTGCTTCTGTCCGACCTCGACACCGCCTTGCGCGCGGTGCACGCCGGGCGGCCATGAGCCCGCTCGCCCATGTCGTGGCGCTTCCGGTGCGGGCCTACCGGCTGATCCTGTCGCCATGGGTGGGCCACGGCTGCCGCTTTCAGCCCACATGCTCGGCTTATGCGCTCGAGGCGCTCGAACGGCACGGCGCGCTGCGGGGGACGGTTCTTACGCTGCGCAGGCTGGGGCGCTGCCATCCGATGGGGGGTTCGGGCTACGACCCGGTGCCGGGCGCCGACCCCGACCACGACCACGGGCGGGACGGCGCGTAGGGTAGGTGCACCCACCCTACCCTTCCGTCACGCAAGCCCCGCCACGATGGCGCGGAGCGTGGCAATCCCCTCGCCCTTCTCGGCACTGGTCACGACAATCTCTGGAAACGCTGCGGGATGTTTGGCAAGCGCGCCGCGCACTTGC
>JBBSBE010000168.1:0-7300 GCA_038251625.1 Rhodobacterales bacterium | reverse complement strand
GCTTCCGCCAGAAGATCATAGACCAGGCGGATGCGGCGGCTGGTCAACAACTCGCGGTGGGTGGTCAGCCAGAACGGGACGGGCAGGGCGACAAGGTCTGGCAGGACCGGTTCAACGCCCGGCAACAGGACGGCGAATTCCTTCGGCATGACGCCGATGCCAAAACCCTGCCGGATCAACTCGCCCGCCACCACGCCATTGTCGGTTACCACCTTGAACTGCGACCGGGTCAGGGCAAGGTCGCAGGAATTCAATCCGGCGATCAGCCGCTCCACCGGGGCAAAGCCGATGAAAGTGGCGTCAGCTAGGTCGGCAGCCGTTTGGGGCCGGCCATGCCGGTCCAGATAACTGGTCGCGGCGTAGAAGTGCGCGGATGATGTGCGGACCAGTTTGGCGATCAGTTCCGGCTGGTCCGGGCGGGCGTGGCGAATGGCGATATCGGCCTCGCGCCGCCGCAGATCCCGGATGTCGTTCGACGCAAGAACCTCAATCTCAATGCCGGGTGCCAGCTCTCGCAGGCGCATCAGAATGGGTGGCAAGAAATAGGCCGCCAGTGCGTCGCTGGCGGTGATGCAGACTTGCCCCTCGATCGCCTGTGACTGGCCAGAAGCGGAAAGGGCGATTCCGGCTGCGGCCTCGCCCATGGCGCGGAATTGGTCGAGAAGTTCGACCCCAGTTGGCGTGATCGCCAAAGACCGCCCGACCCGGTCGAACAAGACGACACCAAGAGCCTCCTCTAGCGCCGCAACCTGCCGCGACAAGGTGGGTTGGGTCAGCCCCAAAGAGCGCGCGGCAGCGGATAGGCTGCCCGCCTCTGCCGTCGCAAGGAAGGCTCGGGCCTGGTTCCAATCAAAGGGAGAGGTCTGCCAATTCATGCGTTTATGTATAACGCAAAGCCGTATTTCCGCAATTTCTTTCGATAGCGCGCATAAGTAGACCGCTGCGAAAGGAGAATGATCATGCCGTTCAAACGACCCTCGATCCGGGAAGGCTGGCCCATCGCAGCGGGGCTGCTGGCGCTCTGCGTCATCCCCGTTGCGGCCGGAGTGGTGCGACTGGTGTCGCTGGCAACGGGTGAAACCGTCACCCTCGCCAACGCCCGGTTTTTTGCACACCCGCTGCCGGTTCAGGTGCACATCGTGGGGGCCAGCCTGTTTTGCGTGGCGGGCGCCTTGTTGTTCTGGCCCGGCTTTCGCCGCCGCTTTCCGCGCGGGCACCGTCTGATCGGGCGCATCGCGGCACCGGCGGATATCGTCGCAGGGCTCTCCGGCCTGTGGATGAACCAATTCTACCCTTACGGGCCGAACGACGGGCTGCTGCTCTATTTCTTCCGGTTGCTCTTTGGAGCCGGGATGGTTCTGACAATGGTTTTGGGGATCGCCGCCATCCTGCGCCGCGACTTTGCCCAGCACCGCGCCTGGATGATGCGGGCCTATGCCATTGCTCTGGGGGCGGGCACCCAGGCCCTGACACAGCTGCCATGGATCTTGCTTGTCGGCCTGCCCGGTGAACTACCAAGGGCGCTGCTGATGGGTGCTGCATGGGTATTGAACCTTGCAGTGGCCGAGTGGTTCATTCGCAGGCAATCGGGTGCTGGGTTCGGTGCACCTGTGGCGGCATGACACCGCCGGGTCGTGTGAGTGCGAGCCATTTCGCCGTCAGATTGGTCGAGCGCCACGCCAAGGCCACATAATTTCATACTTGAAGAAAGCACGGACAAAAATGAAAAACCTATACATTCTGCTACTTTGCCCCATGATGGTGTTGTCTGCTTGCGCAGATATTGGTGCCAGCTACCAACCGATCCTTGATGGTGCCGCAAGCGCATCTTTCCAGTCCGACCTGCAAGCCTGCCAAAGCCTGGCGCGCGGTCAACATCAGCTTGATCAGGACACCATGGGCTCGGCTGCGGCGGGCGGTTTGCTTGGCGCCGCGATTGCCGCAAACAAAGAGGGTGGAACCGCCGTTGAAGGATTGGTCGGCGGCGCTCTGGTTGGCCTCGTCGGGGGTGTGTCCAAATCGAAGGACAAGCGCGAAAGGATCGTGGTGGATTGCATGAAAGGCCGCGGTCATCGCGTCATTGGTTAGTAGTGTCATCCCGCACGATCGCATTGAGATGCGTAATACAAGACATAGGAAGTGCGGCCGCAGTCAGATGCTGCAGGCAAATCAGCCGCCCCATGTTCAAGCCAGTTCCTTTGCCAGCAAGTCGAACACCAAACGGATACGCCGGCTGGTGTTGAGTTCCCGGTGCGCCACCAGCCAGATCGGAAACATCAGCGGTGCAAGGTCTGGCAACCTGAGCCTCGTTCGCCGGATTGGCGCTGATGCGGTGATCGATTACACCTCACAGGATCTTGCGGCGATCAACCAGACCTATGACATCATCTTGGATACGACTGGCACTGCGCCCTATGCGCGGTGTGTGCACTTGCTAAAGCCCGGCGGCAGACTGCTGATCGCACATGGCACGCTGGCAACGGTCCTTGGCATCGGCGGCCCGCGCCGATCTAGCGGACACACGTCCATCGCCGGAGTGGCCAAGGTGACGATCGCAGACCTGCGTCGGTTGGCCGATCTTGCCGCTGTGGGTGCCTTCCGACCGATCATTGACAGTGCCTACCCGCTGGAAAACGCGGCAGAAGCCCACGCCTATGTCGATCAGGGCCACAAGCGCGGCAGTGTCGTCCTGAGCGTCGGATCAACCACGGCTCACGACAGGACCGATCTTGTTGGCCCTTGGGATCAGCTCGCCTTCTTGAATCGTCAGTCGGTTCTCTTGCCCCACCCCATCACTGCCCTGGGGGCTTGGCGGCAGATCATGGCGCGGCCCTTGCCCGGGCTTGGCGTTGCCTTTGCGCTGCGCGACGCAATCTCGGCCCGGTTCGGAGTAAAGCGGATTGGGGTTTTTCGGGCGGTTTGGTCGAGGTGCCCCAAGTCGACGGCCATTTGGACTTCTTTCTGATCGAACGGCTCGAGGACACTATGATGACCCTGACCGTCCGCGACCGGCATTTGGATGTCATGATCTGCATCGAGATCGAAGGCTGCACGCTTAGCTTGACGGCCTCGGTCGTCACCCACAACCTCTTTGGCCGCCTTTACATGATCCCAGTCGCTCCGGCCCATCAGCTGATCGTATTGCTGATGTTGCGGAGCTTACTCTTGCCGACAGCCCCTACTTCGCGTGCCGGTTGATCCAATCCGCAAATTTAGTGCAGATATTTGCCCCTGTACTTTACGCCCATTCACTGCGCCCGGTGTGGCCCTAGCCGGATGGGTCTTAGATATGACGAGGATGCGCAGCTTTAGGCTGCCCTGCGCAATGAGCCGGCTCGGCGGCTGGTGGCAATAATGCTGGCCAGCCGCCGCGCGCCCATCATCCGCACTGAAGGTCAATTACTTTTGCCTGCGTCCCAAGAGGGCCACACAAAACGCTGCACTTGCAAGAACGATAGCGACAGCGAAGGTCAGCTGCAGTCCGGCTCCACCACCGGTTCCAACTCCAAACAGACCTTCACCCTTCGATCCAAAGGCGAAGACTGCCCCCATTGCAGAGGCCCCCGTGATGAGACCAAGGTTTCTGGACAGACCCAGAAGGGAAGATGTGACGCCGCGACGTTCACTTGTGGAACCGTTCATGACGGCCGTATTGTTCGCGGCCTGAAACAGCGCATAGCCTGCGGTAATGATTGCAAGGCCGCCGACGTATCCAACCACGCCAAAAGCGCCGGGCATCAGCATCATCAGGATTGACCCCACCACGACACCAAGCAACCCGGTGTAAGTCACGGTCGCCTCACCAAAGCGGTCAACCAGCCGACCTGCGGGAATGCCGGTTAAGGCAGAAACGCCCGGACCCACTGACATCGCCAACCCGGTCTGCACAGGGCCCAGCCCGAGAACCCCCGACAAGTAGAAGGGGCCGACGACAAGGGTCGCCATCACAATTGTTGATACCAGCCCCATTGACACCAGCCCTGCGGTCAGCGCGCCGTCTCGCAGTAATGCCAGTTGAACCAGTGGAGCAGGCGCACGGGCCTCAATCGCGACAAAGGCGGCCAAGCCGAACAAGGCCAAGATCGCAAGGCCTGCGTTTGTCATGCCGGGAGCGGCATCACCCAGCGTGGTCGAGAGGGCGTAGGCACCAAGTGACAATGCCAGCAGCATCATGCCCGCAAAATCAAAGACGAATGGCTTGGGCTCTTTGGAGGCATCGGCCGGGAAGACCTGGCTGCCAAACACGAAAGCTGCAGCGCCTGCCATTGCCATGAAGGCAAACACCGAAGGCCAGCCGAACGCGTTGATCAGCAGCCCGCCCAGCGACGGCCCGAGTGCCGTTCCCACCGCTGACACAGTGCCCAACAGGCCCATTGCGCTGCCAGTTCGGTCTTTGGGAACCATGTCGCTAACGGATGCGATCGTCAGCGCCATCATGATCGCGGCCCCCAGGCCTTGCACGCCCCGAATGGCAACCAGCCACCAAAGGTCCGAGGCAACGGCACCGCAGGCAGATGCCACGGCAAATATCCCGATTCCGAACAGAAGTATCCGCCGCCGCCCCAGCACATCACCCAGTCGACCAGCGCCGACGATCAGCGTCGTGACCGCCAACAGGTAGGAAATGACCACCCATTGGACGTCGTGGATTGGCGCATGAAACGAGACTGCAAGGGTGGGCAGGGCCACGTTGGCGATGCTTGTCCCCAAAGACGGAAGCAGCATCGCCAGGGACAGGGCCGCGAGCCGCAGCCGAAACCTGCGGGCGGGCTGTTCGGAAAAAGCGGCCATTGTCATATCGTGGCCTCCGGTTTCCTGACGACGCGCGCAACCAGCTGCCGCGTGATGGGTGCGAGCACCAGCACGACCGGAAAGGCAACGAGCCAGGACGGTAGCCAAGCATTCATCCACAGGCCAAAGAGCCCATCCGCCAGTCCGGCGTTCCGCCGGGTGGCGATACCTGAGACGATAGCGGACATCAGGCCTGAAAGGATGAGGCCGAAGAGATAGGGGGCGAGACGAGACGGCATTTAAAACTCCATTTCATGAGGTTCTTGTCAGATAGCCGACAGCACGATATTGCGGAACACGCACTGATCGCATTTTATCCATGCGTCTGACGCCATGTATTAGGGAAGGTGCCCATGCCGGATCTGAACCTGCTGGTGACGCTTGATGTCTTGCTGTCAGAAGGTAGCGTGGCTGGCGCTGCACGTCGGTTGCGCTTAAGTCCATCGGCAATGAGCCGGGCGCTTGCCCGGTTACGTGAGGTGACCGGCGACCCGCTTTTGGTGCGGGCGGGACGGGGACTTGTCCCGACGCCCCGGGCAATTGAGCTGCGTGCGCAGGTTGGCGCGCTCGTTGACGGTGCAAACGCCGTGCTGCGGCCGACCGAAAAGCTTGATCTTGGCAAACTTGACCGACGCTTTACGCTGCGGACCAGCGAGGGTTTTGTTGAGACCTTTGGTCCGCACCTGCTTGCTATGGTGGCAGCGAAGGCCCCCGGCGTGATCCTGCAGTTCTTTACCAAGCCCGACAAGGAAAGTGCCCCGTTGCGCGAAGGCGAGGTCGACCTCGAAACGGGCGTCATCGACGCAGATACAGCGCCAGAACTGCGCGCTTTAGCCCTGTTCGACGATCGCTGGGTTGGAGTGGTTCGGCACGGACATTCGCTGACACAAGGCCCTATTACCGCCGGCCGCTTTGCATCCGCTGGTCATGTTCTGGTGCTTCGGCGCGGGCTGCACAGCCGTGAGATTGATGAAGCAGTGCAGATGGCAGGTCTGGAGCGACGGATTGCCACGGTCGTTAACGGGTTCTCCACCGCCCTTGCGCTTGCGCGCGAGACTGATTTTGTCGCGACCGTACCCGAGCGGCACACTGAAGGGTTGCGTAAGGGACTGCACAGTTTTCCACTTCCGGTCGAGGTTGCGCCATTCACGATCTCGATGCTGTGGCATCCGCGTATGGATGGCGACTTGGCGCATCACTGGCTGCGTGGCTGCGTGCGGAGCGTTTGTGGCGCGCGGCGGAGTGTCGGCAACGAAGAGAGGGCTGGGCCATGACATGGCGTCGCATGCAGGGATGCAGTGCAGACACAGCGCGTTCTGCATGACTCCGTGACGTGTCAAGATGATGTTCGTTCAACTCCACCATTCCAGGAGGAATTTCGATGACAACGCCAATCACTTCGGCCCTAGCCGTCACGGAACTACCCCCGTCCGGCGCCGCCACCGGCATGACGCCCGCGGCGAGCGCCACCACCGCCGCGCAAACTCTGGCGGCCTATAAGCAGTCTCAGATTTTGGCACGGCTTACGGGCGCGCTTTTCCTTGTCACCTTCGCCACGTCCATCCCGGCGCTTTTGGTGTTCTACGCGCCCGCTCTCAACGATCCTGAATTTATCTTGGGCGGCGGCTTTGACACTGGCGTGTCAATGGGAGCATTTCTTGAACTTATCCTGATCGTCGCCAATGTCGGCACGGCGCTGACGCTTTACCCTGTCCTGCGCAAGCACAGCGAGGTGCTTTCGCTGGGCTATGTGGCCGCGCGCCTGACCGAGTGTGGATTTATCGCCATTGGCATCATCGCCCTGATGACGTTGAACACGCTTCGACTACATGCGGGCGGTGTCGATGCGGCCATGCTGGTGGTCACCGGACAAGCGCTTGTCGCGATCCACGACTGGACCTTCCGTATCGGGCCCGGCGTGATCGTCGGAGTCGGCAATGGCCTGATCCTCGGCTTTCTAATCTGGAAAACCCGACTTGTTCCGCGAGCGATGTCGATTTTGGGGCTGATCGGCGGCCCAGCCGTGCTGGTGACAGGTGTCGCTGTTATGTTCGGCTCGATCGAGGCCGGTTCCACAGTGCAGGCGATTGCGACCGTGCCGGAATTCTTGTGGGAGCTGTCGCTGGGCATTTGTCTGCTGCTGAAGGGCTTTGACCGTGCTGCCCTTGCAGCGCTGGACCAAACTCAGGTGTGACGGCGAATGTGGTCGTGGCGCTCCCGTGACGAACTTGTCCAATGTTGCTTCCTTCCATTCTTGCGAAAGGAGCGCACCAACAAACCGTGGGTTCAAACACTCAGTGATGTCGGCTCATGGCTGATCTTCAAGTATACTTAGAGATCAATTTTGGGCGCCGCTAGGGGATCAGTTGTAAGCGCTGTCCCGCCCCCACCTTCCCGCTGAATCTGTAAGCTGCGATTGCGCGTTCCATGGAGATTTGCATGGGAGGTGTCAGTGGGAGTCCATCGGGAGCGCAGTATGGAGGCCGTTGGGTTTGTGGAGCTTCTAGCG
>JBBSBE010000167.1:0-7334 GCA_038251625.1 Rhodobacterales bacterium | reverse complement strand
TGGAACCACCTGATCCACCATGGGGAGCCCAGATCCAAGGCAGTTTGGACCTGCCAAAAACGCCTCATATCGCAATGGTCGAGCGTTATCTGCATTTGACCCGAATGGTTATGCCTGCGCTCGCGCACACCACCAAACGCCACTGGCCGGTTCGCAACGATCACTGCTTTCAGCGGATTGTGCTTGATACCATCTACGGTGGGATCTGGTATGACCACATTCCGCGCCCGGCATATCAGCATCTTGGCAAAACCGAAGCCCTGCGTGCCGTGCTGCTGTGCGAGCAGATCATCTCAGGCGAGACGGACCTGAGCGTGCTGAATCGGCGGTCGCTGCACTGGCGAAGAAAAGGCAGCACGGGTAGCACCGCCTGACAGAAAAAGTTTTCGTCAACCGATCACGTTCGTGCAGCGTAGAGCCCTTTCTGGATCGGAATGTGAATTTTGCAAGACATTGACAGTATTAACCTCTTAGGGCGGCTGCGGCTGTTGCAAGCGCGGGATACAGCGCTACTTCCGAAGGGGGCTGATGCACTCTGAACGCTGTGCAGTCGATCCGATCTTTGCGCAACACACAAAAATCTGGGCGGCTCGCAATCGTTGTGGGCACCAAATCATTGCGTGTGCGCATCACCTCGAACAATTGGAATAATATTATGTCAAGCACACTCCACGACATCGTCGACACCGCTGTCGCCGCAGGCACATTCAAGACCTTGGTCGCAGCCGTGACCGCAGCCGACCTCGGCGCAACACTGAAAGGCGAAGGCCCTTTCACCGTGTTCGCCCCCAATGACGATGCCTTTGCCAAACTGCCCGCCGGAACGGTCGAAGATCTCGTCAAGCCTGAGAACAAAGCCAAGCTAGTGTCGATCCTCACCTATCATGTGATGGCAGGCAAGGTGATGGCGGCAGACATCGCGGGTAAGAAACTCGAGCCCGCCACGGTGAACGGCCAGGCACTGCATGTTGACGCGACCTCCGGCGTGACCGTGAACGGCGCCACGGTCGTGGCAGCAGACATCGACTGCACCAATGGCGTGATCCACGTCGTCGATGCCGTCCTGATGCCAACCGTCTGATTTTACGCTTACAAACTGATCAGAGCCCGGTGTTCGCGCCGGGCTTTTTTCATCATTAGCGCAAGTCTGTTGATCAGCGGGTGCTTGCTCAAACTTTCGAACACAAGGCCCGCTTTCGAAAATTAGAGAACGTCCGGAAAATCCGGCATAGCCACATTGCGGATCACTGGAAGCAACGCCCACTGACCACTACCCGGCAGTGGGTCAGGCGTGCTTCACGACCTTGGGTTCAGGGTCCATCAGACAGGGTTCTGTGCGCCATGATCGAAAACACCGAACGCGGCATCACCATTAATAAAGCGCTGGCCTGGACAATGCTGGTCTCTGTCGCAGGCCTGATCTGGTGGGGCGGTGGGACATTAGCCTCGCTGCAGAGTGCCGCCGACCGACTGACCGTGGCCCTGACCGAAACGCGCGAGATGATCGTCGCCGAGCGAGCCAGTTCGGCGCAGTTGGAGGGCCGCGTTAGGGTTCTGGAAAACAGCGCGACCCGGCAGGATGAGCGCTTTGATGCGCTGTCGCTGTCGATCAATGAACTGAAACAACAGGCCCGCGAGACCAACACGCTCCTGCGCGAACTGGCGCAGCGCCCTTAGCCCACCGCTCTACCAACCGTCCTTTCACATCACCCCAACCACCCCGACCCGCCCACACGGCGGGTTTTTTGTTGCCCGCCAATGCGCAGAAAGAGCGATCCCATGAACCCAGACCCTGAAGACGCCATCCGCCTGATCCAGAGCGGATTGGACAAACTTGGCCATAGACCTGGCACGATCGACGGCCGCTGGGGCGTCCGAACCGCCCGTGCGTTGCGGCAACTCATCGCGGCAAACGGCCGCCCGGCCTCACTGGCGCCGCAGGGCCCGTTGCCCTGGATCACTGAAGCCAAGACTGCGCTGGGCCGAAACGAAGCCCGCGACCGCACTTGGCTTATGGATTGGCTGAAACGCGATGGGCGCAGCCTCGGTGATCCGGCCAAAACTCCGTGGTGCGGCGATTTTGTTGAGACCTGCATCCGCATGGGCCTCCCGGACGAGCCCCTGCTCGGCGCGCTGGGCACCAACCCCTATTGGGCGCGCAACTGGCTGCTGTTCGGACAAAAAACCAATCCGGTCACGGGTGCTGTGCTGATCTTTGAGCGCGGTTCAGGCGGCCATGTCGGCTTCGCCATCGGCCAGGACGACACGCAATTCTTCGTGCTGGGAGGCAACCAGTCCGACGCCGTCACCATCGCCCGGATCGCCAAGTCCCGGCTTCTCGGAGCCCGCTGGCCCGCAACCTACCCGCCACGCGTGCAACGGCTGCCGACCATGAAGCCGGGCGAATTCCTCACCACCACCAATGAAATCTGAACAGGAGAAAACCATGCTGAAACCTGCAATCCTCGCCCTCATCCGCCAGATTCTGACCGTTACTGGCACCGCTCTGGTCGCCAAGGGTTATGTCCAAGCCTCCGATATCGAACCTGTCATCGGCGCGCTGCTGACCATCGGGTCGGTGATCTGGTCCATCGTTGACAAACGAAGTCGGTAGGTTCTCTGACTGCGCAATGCTTGAAAAGATCAATAAACGGGCCGAAGCACGGGGCGGACAAGTTTCAATTTCTGGTCATGATCTGTATACCACAGCCGCACTGATGTATCAGCCCAGCAAAGCGCGCAATGCGCGGCTGATGTCCTTGTCTCCAAAAGGCTTGCTGACGACGGGCTTAGTCGCGAAACGGGGGGGCAGTATGGTGGCTCCATCATAGCCGGTCGTGAAGATAAATGGGATTTTGCGTTCTTGCAGAAGGTCGGCCGCATCCCACGACATCTCGCCGTTGAGGTTCACATCCAGTAGGGCGGCATCACAGTCCGCGGTCCCCGCGAGGCGGATCGCGTCTGCCAATCGGTACGCAGGGCCGACGACTTCCCAACCCAGATCGGCAATGGCGCCTTCGATATCAATCACGACCATCGCAGAATCTTCAACGACCAGTATGCGCTTGTTTCGGGCGGAGCGCTTTGCCATGACTTTAGCCTTTGCATCTGGAGTGGCGGGATGCTGCCCCTGCCCCGCGCCGCCGCGTTCGAGGGCTGAAGGCGGGATTGTGATGACGCACCTGACTCCGGTCGGATCGAAGGTAAGCACCGACCGTCCGCCGGTTTCGATGGCAAGCGCGCGCTCAATTAGTGTTGATCCAAAACCACGCCGATCTGGTGCGCGGACAAGAGGCCCGCCGCTTTCGCTCCACTGCAATTCCAATCCCGCGTCGCCGCCAAGTTTCCAGCTTACGTCGACCCGCCCTTCACTTGATGACAGTGCACCATATTTTGCGGCGTTGGTTGCAAGTTCATGAATGGCCAGCGACAGCGCAAGCCCGGTCTTCGGATCGAGGGTCAGTTCAGGGCCCACCACATCGATATTTCCATGCTCGGCCTTGTAGGCTTCAAGCTCTTCGCGGATCAACGCGTCAAGCGAGACGCCTTCCCACCTGCTTTGCGTCAGCAGGCTATGGGCGCGCGACATGGACCGGATGCGGCGGTTCAGGCCTTCGGTAAAGGCCGCAAGCGACACAGCGCTTCGGCTGGTTTGCGAGACGATGGCCTGAATATTGGCCAGCGTGTTCTTCACCCGGTGGTCAAGCTCGGCCATCAGCAGTTGTTCCTGCTGGTATGCCCGAAGACGTTCGCGCGCGGCCGCATCGATCCGCCGCAGCACGATTTCCAACAGTGATACCCGCAGATCGAACGCGGCGTCATTTTCGGACGGCGTCCAGGGTGACGACCTTTCACGCACCGTTTCGGACCAGGCCTCGAACGACTTTCGCGGTGTCAGCCGGGTGCCGTTCGGGCCGACTTCGACCGGCTTGCGCGGGTCGCCGCCCCACCTCACCGACTGGACCACTTCCGGCCTGAACCACAACACGAAATCGCGTGGCTCTCGCGATACGGAAACGGCAAGTAACCCGGATGCGACACCGGCATAGGCCTTGGCGGGCGGGAATTCCTCGCTCAGCCGGTCGGTGGAATAAACCCCTTCGAAATCGCCCATTTTTCTGGTCAGCCAGTCAGTCAGGGCACCGATCTGGTCATCGTCCGGGGTATCGCCCAAGGCTGTGATGCCGCTGTTGACGCGGATGGCAACGCCGCCGTGCATCTGCCCGACACGCAGCGCCAGACCACCTGCGGCGATGTAATCGAGCAGCAACTGCTGCTGTGCGACCAGCCCGGCTGCATAGTCGTCTTCTTCCGCAAGCGCCCGCATGATCGTTGACAATGCCGTGCGCGACAGCAGCCGCGCCTCAAGCTGTTCGGCGCGCAAGCGAACCTCAAGCTGAAGCGAAAACATCGACCCGAACAGTTCGCACACAGCGCGCAAATGGCGCGGAAGACGCCGCGGCGCGTAATGGTGGCACGCGATCAACCCCCAAAGCCTGCCTTCATAAATGATCGAGATCGACATCGACGCGTCGACGCCCATGTTGCGCAGATATTCGCGGTGGATGGGCGACACGTCGCGCAGTGTCGCATGGCTCATGTCAAGCGGCATGCCAGTGCGCGGATTGATCGGCGGCATCAACGGCGCGGGTGAATAGTCAACCTGGGTGATCAGGCGCAGCCAGCTGGTCAAATACAGCGCCCGCGCCTGTTTTGGAATGTCCGATGCTGGATAATGAAGATCAAGGAACGGGGCAATGTCGGCGCGCCGGGCTTCGGCATAAACCCAGCCGCTATCGTCGGGCATGAAGCGATAGACCATCACCCTGTCGT
The DNA here is from genome assembly GCA_038251625.1 of Rhodobacterales bacterium. Taxonomy (GTDB): domain Bacteria; phylum Pseudomonadota; class Alphaproteobacteria; order Rhodobacterales; family Rhodobacteraceae; genus JBBQXK01. Next base: position 2,501 of record JBBSBE010000167.1, on the reverse strand, counting down.
AGCCCGCAACCGACCGCACCCTCTCGGCGGCAAGTTGGCAGAACGCCTGCAGGTCCGACGCATCACTCAACCCGTCAAACATTTCCTGCACGCAGGCAAGCGGATCGACGGCGTGGCGGTCGGCCAGATCGGCATCTTCCACCTCGATCACAAGGGCACCACCACTGAGGTGAACGCTCGCATCAATCGCCCGGTCCGGCAGGACGCGCAGCAATGGATCAAGCAGGTGCCGCGAGCGTGACAGGCTGGAACCCTGCACCAGATCGCGAAGCCGCTTCACCTGCTGTGGGTTGAACACTGCCGCAACGTCCTGACCTGCCAGTGCTGCCGCATCCATGCCAAGCAGCGACAGGGTGTCGCCCGCGACCTGTTCTATCGTCAACGTTGCCGGATCAATCACCAGCATCGCGCCGTGCGGCAGGATCGCGTCGGGAATGTGGATCTGCTCACGGTCGCAGTTGGTCAGGTCGATGACCACGTCAGAAGGTTCACTCATTACTCACCATCCATTCTTCATAGGCCGCAAAAGTTGCGTTCGCGGCCACTGCCGCCCGCGACCGGGAGGCGACGTCAGGCAAAGCCGCCTCGAGGTCCGCCACGAACCCTTTCCAGTCGTTGTCGCTGGAACCGGTGAGAAACCTTGTCGGCAGCGCCACGTTGCCAACGTTCTGCCTGGCAATAGCCTTCGCCATAACCTTGCCGCCCAGCGAGGCGCCGAGAAGGACATACCGTGCGCCGATCATTTCCGGGTGCCCGTCAGCGATCTTCACGGTCATGCAGCGGGGCAGGGCGGATATTGCGGCGGCGTTTCGACCGAGGTCGGCCAGGTCCCGGACAAGGCAGTCCGTCAGCCTGCCCGGCAGACCGGCAACGGGTTCGGCCACGGCGTAAAAGCCATAGGATCGCGCCAGCAAACGACAATATTCGTCCCGCCCGATTGTGCCCGCAGCAAGGCGCGCAAGTCCGGGATGGTGGTGCATCCGCTGATGGATAGCGTCGGTTGCGGCACGCAGCGCCAATCGTGAGGGGCCCGGTCGCTCGCTGTGCACGCAAAATTGCGCCTCGACAATCGCGTCCGGGTTGTGCTCTGAAAAGCTGTTTGTGCTGAAACCGAAAGCTTGCATCGGCACTCCTGACTTGATGAAGGTCGGTGATGCTGCGAATCCGGGCTTTCTTTGGCCTCATCTGTAAACCATATTTTCGTTTTCTTGCCTAGTGCGTTGCGCTATACGATGTCCTTTAACTCAGGTGCGGCGAAAGAGAAAATACGGGCAGGTATTTTCAGATGGAACGAACGACGGCAACTTGATGCATTCAACCGGTCTGCACCTTTCCTTTCGTGATGCTCCGCAACGCCCGGATGAGTATGTCGGGCACAATTGGAGCGGATTCTCCGTTGAATGCGTCCGCCTCAGCAAGCCCCGCTCGTTCGAGTACACTTGGAGAGGTGACGCGAATTACCTCGCGCTGCACGACATCGTACTGGCCGACGGCGAGATCGCCATCGAAACCGAGGTTTCGGCGAACTGCACCGACCTTCGCGACCGGCTCACCTTCGTCCCGCATCAGACGCGTGTGTCCGGATGGTCAGAGCTGGCAGGGCATGATCACGGGTACACGGCTGTCTACTTTGCAGCCGATCTGGCGGAGACAGAATTCGAACGCCCTCTGCTTGGCGCTGCATCACGACCCCTGCTGTATTTCGAGCACGCCCAATTGACCCAGACGATACGCCGGGTCGCCAGACTCGTCCGTGCTCCCGAGGACCATGACCCGCTTGCAGCCGAATCGTTCGGCCTGCTGGCAGTGCTTCAGCTTTATCCGCTGCTTGGTGCGGTCGTCGAACCCGCGAGGGGCAAACTAAGTCCTGCTCAGCAGACCCGCGTCAAGGATTTCGTCCAATCGCACCTTGATCGGTCGATTACCCTGTCAGACCTGGCAGCAATCTGCGAACACAGTCGCTTCCATTTCGCGCGGTCGTTTTCGCGAACCTATGGGCTGCCGCCACATCAGTATGTCCTGCGGCACAGGATTGGACTGGCTGCGACGTTGCTTGCGGCAACGGATATCCCGGTGTCAGAAATAGCGAACCGCGCAGGGTTTTCTTCCCCCCCAAGGCTCTCGACTGCATTTCGTCGAATGATCGGTCGATCCCCGCAAGAATTTCGCCGAGCCACACGGTGATGAAGAAGGATCAACGTCGGCCAAGGGTCGAACGCGCGTATGAGATTGAAAGACGCGTCAAACGTTGACCTATTGTTGACTTGCCAACTGCACATGCAAAAGCCCCGCGGGGAGGCGGGGCGTAAGCGCTTGATAAATAAGCAGAATTTGGTTGCGGGGACAGGATTTGAACCTGTGACCTTCAGGTTATGAGCCGCAATCTGTGAACCTTCCAAATACCATTCTTTTCAACGCCTTAGACATCAAGCCTTTGAAATAGCGTATGGTTTCGAGTTTGCGGAACGGATTTCGTCGTCTTTCAACGCATCTGAACGTGC
>JBBSBE010000166.1:0-7343 GCA_038251625.1 Rhodobacterales bacterium | reverse complement strand
CAGAATTATTTCCGGCTCTACAAGAAACTGGCCGGGATGACCGGCACAGCCTCCACCGAGGCCGAGGAGTTTCGCGAGATCTACGGCCTTGGCGTGGTCGAGGTGCCGACGAACAAGCCGGTTGCGCGCAAGGACGAACACGATCAGGTCTACCGTACGGCGCGCGAAAAGTACGACGGCATCATTGCCGAGATCCGCAAGGCGCATGAGAACGGCCAGCCGATTCTGGTGGGCACCACCAGCATCGAAAAATCCGAATTCCTGTCTGGCCTGCTAAAGAAAGAAGGCATCACGCACAATGTGCTGAACGCCCGGCAGCACGAGCAGGAGGCACAGATCGTGGCCGATGCGGGCCGCTACAGCGCCGTGACGATCGCCACGAACATGGCCGGCCGCGGTACCGACATCCAGCTTGGCGGCAACGTCGACATGAAGGTGATGCAGGCCATCGTGCAAGATCCGCACCTTGACCCCGATGAGGTGCGCGCACGCGTCGAGGCGGAACATGCCGACGAAAAGGCCCGTGTGATTACCGCAGGGGGCCTTTTCGTGCTGGCGACCGAACGCCACGAAAGCCGCCGCATCGACAATCAGTTGCGGGGCCGGTCTGGCCGCCAGGGCGATCCCGGGCGGTCAGCCTTCTTCCTGTCGCTCGAAGATGATCTGATGCGCATCTTCGGGTCGGAACGGCTGGACAAGATCCTGTCGTCGCTTGGCATGAAGGATGGCGAGGCCATCGTTCATCCTTGGGTCAACAAGAGCCTCGAAAAGGCGCAGGCCAAGGTCGAAGGGCGGAACTTCGATATCCGCAAGCAGCTTCTGAAATTCGACGACGTGATGAACGACCAGCGCAAAGTGATCTTCGCTCAGCGGCTGGAGATCATGCAGACCGAGGACCTTTCCGAGATCGTAGGCGACATGCGCGAACAGGTGATCGACGAAGTGGTCGATGTCGCACTGCCGCCCAAAAGCTATCCCGACCAGTGGAATGTCGAGATGCTGACCGATCTGGCGAAAGAGCGCCTTGGGATGGACCTGCCCGTGGCCGCATGGGCGGCCGAGGAGGGCGTCGATCAGGAGGTCATCCGCGAGCGCGTGACAGCCGCCGCCACCCAGATGATGACCGAAAAGACCGAGGCCTTCGGACCCGACACGATGCGCCAGATCGAAAAGCAGCTTCTGCTGCAAACGATCGACGCCAAGTGGCGCGAGCATCTTTTGCGGCTGGAACACCTGCGCACCGTCGTGGGATTCCGTGGTTACGCCCAGCGCGACCCCTTGGCGGAATACAAGACCGAAGGATTCCAGCTGTTTGAGACGATGCTGAACTCGCTGCGGCAAGAGGTGACGCAGCGGCTGTCGCTCGTCCGTCCTCTGACCGAGGAAGAGCAGCAAAACATGATGGCGCAGTTCCTGGCCCAGCAGAAAGGCGAACCGGTTGCCGCCGCTGCCGCTGCGGTGTCAGCCACGGCCCCGGTACCCGAGATGGCGGGCGCGGACGCCCCTGCCTTTGACGAGGCTGATCCCACCACGTGGGGCAATCCCGGCCGCAACGATGCCTGCCCTTGCGGGTCTGGAAAGAAGTTCAAGCATTGTCACGGCCGTCTCGACTGATCCTGCGCTGACAGGAATCACTGTCGCCCAGGTCGCACCAATGTGGTGAAATCTGGGCGAGATTTCTGCATCCGCTGGAAACATTCCTTGTTTCCGACGCGTGATTGCCGCGAACAAGACCTACACCGCCAGTTGAATTGATCTGGCGGAGGTTGCCATGAAGAAGACACGCAGGATCGCGCTGCTTGGTGCATCCCTCGCGGTGGCGCTGGGTTCCGGTTACGCGATGCAGTCGCGTTCGTCAGAGCAGCGCGCCGAAGCAAAGACCGATGCGCCGCAGGCCATTACCGAACTTGCCGCCGCAACTGCGCCCGTCCGTTTCGCACCTCCCCCTGCCCCTGTTGCTATGCCCGTTTCGGTCGTGACGACCGAAGACGCGCCCGTTGAGGCGGCAACCCCGGTCGCGCTGGATAGCCTGGTTCTGCCGCCCTTGCCGCCCACGTCCGCCCTGCCTGAGCCCGCGCCTGCGCCGCAGCCCGCCCCGGTTGCGGTCGCCGATCCTTGCCCTGTCACCTTCATCGCCACGCCGGCTGCAGATGCCATGATCGATGTGACGCTGCTGGCCGCCTGTGCGCCATCCCAGCGCGTGGTCTTGCGGCATGGCGGCCTTGTCTTCACCGCCCGTACGTCAGCCACCGGCGCGATCTTTGCCACCCTGCCAGCGATGGATACCGAGGGCCGTGTGATCCTGCGGTTCGAGGACGGCCAGACCGTTGCCGCCGCCACCAGGACCGACCTCGGCGGCATCCGCCGCTTTGCCGTCCAGTGGGTCGGTAACGACGCATTCCAGATTCAGGCCTATGAGAACGGCGCAACCTTCGGCGCGCCAGGCCATGTTTCCGCCGCCGCGCCGCATCTGCCCGCGCCGGGCCTGCCCCCGACGGGCGGGTATCTGACCCAGCTTGGCGATGCTTCTGTAAGCCCTCCGATGCTGGCAGAGGTTTACACCTGGCCCACCAACACCAGCGTTCCGGTCGAACTGACGGTCGAGGCCGCCGTGACCGACGCCACCTGCAACCGTGAACTTCTGGGCGAGACGCTGGAAAGCAGGAATGGCACGCTGTCCAGCGACGAGATTACCCTCTCGATGCCCACCTGCGATGCGGTGGGCGACTTTCTGGTGTTGAACAATCTGACCCCCGGGACGAAACTCGCCTCCGCAAACTGATCGGCTCAGCGGGGGGATATGGCGCGAGGATGGTGCGTGGCGGTGGCTCTGGCAGCCGCCCTTCTGGCAAGCCAAGCCCCCGCCCAAGACGCGACGCTGACCGCGCGTGATGGCGGTCTGGCCCTTTCCGGCGATCTTCTGGGCTTTGATGGAGAGGTTTACCGGCTGCGCACGCGCTATGGCGATCTGACGATCGACGCATCTGCCGTGATCTGCGATGGCCCGGCCTGCCCCGACCTTGCCGCGCCCCGCGCCGATATCCGGATCACCGGTGCTGCAGAACCCGCCCGGGCGCTGCTGCCCCCGCTCTTTGCCGGTTTTGCGGCAGCGCGCGGCCTGCACTTTGAATCCAGCGTCCAATCCCAGGGCTTCCAGATCGTGCTGAGCGATCCAGCCAGCCAACAGGTACTGGCCGACATCACCTTTTCCCCCGCCCCGGCTGAACCTGCCCGCGCGGCGGTGACGACGGGCGCGGCAGAGATGGCCGTGGCTGCCCTGCCCGTGCCCGGCCTGCCCACCCGGGTGCTGGCGATGGAGGCGTTGGTGGCCATCGTGGCGATCGACAATCCCCTGCCCCATGCGCGCACATCCGATCTTGCCCCAGCGCTTCTGGGTGAGGTGACGAACTGGCAGGCGCTGGGTGGCCCCGACATGCCCATCGTGCTGCATGGCCTGGCACCCGATGCCGCCCTGACGGGTGCCATTGCCGCGCGACTGGGCCGCGCGGTGCCTGCAACCGTGATCCATCCAGATACCGCCGCGCTGGCCCGTGCGGTGGCGCGCGACCCTTGGGCACTGGCGCTGACAGGCCTTGCCAATGCCGGGCCTGCCCGTCGCCTGCCGCTGACCGACAGTTGCGATTTTCCCCTTCCCGTCACACCTCTTGCCGTGAAGGCCGAGGATTATCCGCTGTCGGCGCCCGTCTATCTGCTGACCGCCCGGCGCCGCCTGCCGCTTCTGGCGCGGGAGTTCATGGAATATCTGGCCACTGACGCGGCACAGTCCGTGGTGGCGGACAGCGGCTACATCGATCGCCGTCCGACCCGCGCACCCCTCACAGGCGATGGTGCGCGGCTTCTGGGCGCCATTCGAAATGCCGGACCCGAGGTCAGCCTTGATGAATTGCAACGCCTGGCCGAGGCGATGACCGGCGGAGAGCGGTTATCGTTGACCTTTCGGTTCGAGGACGGGTCCAGCCAACTCGACGCCCATAGCCAGGAAAACATCACCGATCTCGCGCGGCTGATCGGCGCGCGGGCCTTTGACGGGTTACGGCCCGATTTCGCAGGGTTCTCTGACGGCTCGGGGGCCGCTGCCACGAACCTTGCCCTGTCGCAAAGCCGGGCCGAGGCGGTACGCGCCGCCCTCGCCGCCGCCGCGCCCGATCTGGCACCCAGCGACCTGCCGGGGGTGATGGCCTTTGGCGAGGCGCTGCCGATGGCCTGCGACACGACGGATGCAGGGCGGCGGATCAATCGGCGGGTCGAGTTGTGGCTGCATCCCGTGCCCGATTGGGATGGGCCTGACCCCGCCGGTGCTTTGGCGACCGGCACCGGAGCGGGGCCTTGATGCCGGGATCAACGGCAGAAGCATAACCGAAAGCCGCGGGGGCGGGGGCGCTACAGATACCCCTCTGCCCGAAAGCTGAGCTCACGCTCTTTGCCGACGATCAGATGGTCATGAAGCGTCAGCCCCAGCACGGCGGCCGCATCCTGAATCTGCCCCGTCATCGTGATGTCGGATTGGCTGGGTGTGGGATCGCCTGAGGGATGGTTATGCACCAGAATCAGGGCGGAGGCATTGAGTTCCAACGCGCGCTTCACCACTTCGCGCGGATAGACCGGTACATGATCAACGGTTCCCCGCGCCTGTTCCTCATCCGCGATCAGCACGTTCTTGCGGTCGAGGTAGAGCACCCGGAACTGTTCCGTCTCGCGGTGGGCCATCGCGGTGTGGCAGTAATCCAGTAGCGCATCCCAGGACGACAGCACCGGGCGGTGCATCACCCGCGCCCGCATCATCCGCTGCGCCACCGCCTCCATAATCTTCAGGTCCTGCACCACAGCCTCACCCACACCTGGCACGGCCAAAAGCCGGGCTACGGGCGCCGTGACCACGCGGTTCAGATCGCCGAACGTATCGAGCAGCAGCCGGGCCAACGGCTTCACGTCCTGGCGCAGGATGGTGCGAAAGAGCAAAAGCTCCAGCAGTTCATAGTCGGGCATTGCCGCCGCACCGCCTTCGGAAAACCGGTGGCGCAACCGCTTGCGGTGATCGGCGATGTAGGAGGGCAGACGGGCAGGCAGCGCCTCTGGCTGCGCCTCATCCGCATCGCCGGACAGGGCGAAGGGCAGAGGCAGGGATTCGGCAAAGGCGCGTGGCTCTCGCATCATCGCAGATTGCCTGTCTGTGGTGAACGAAGCGTTAATGCCGACCCGTCACTCTGCCGCGAGCGGCACCTCCTGCCGTCCGATCCGGGCCAGATCGGCAACCACCGCAGCAATCCGCGCGCGGAAGGCGGGAAAGTCGGCCCGAGGCGCGACCCTTGCCTCATCCATGTAGAGCGCGCGGTCGATCTCGACCTGCACGACATGGCACCCGCGCGTCGGTCGCCCGTAAGCCTGCGCGATATAGGCACCGGCAAAGGGTGTGTTGCGGGCCACGCGAAAGCCCATCGCGGCAAAAGCGGCCTCTACCTGCTCTACCACCTCGCGGCCCGCCGCAGCGCCGAAACGATCGCCCAGCACCACATCGGGGCGGGGATGGCCAGGACGGGCATGCGCCTCGATCGCTTCGTGTGGCATCGAGTGGCAATCGATCAGGATGGCCTGCCCGAACGTGGCAAGGCTTTCATCGATCAGTCGCCGAAGGGCCGCGTGATAGGGGTGCCACGCCGCGGCAAGCCGCGCCTCTGCCTCGGCCCGCGCAATCCGCCCGGGATAGATGACCCGACCATTCGCCACCACACGCGGAATCACCCCAAGGCCGGATGACACACGCGGATTATGCGCTGACCGTGCCACGCCCTCGATCAGCGCAGGGTCAAGCTCATCCGGCGCCCGGTTCAGATCGAGCCATGCCCGCGGCGCGCGTGCGGCCAGAAGCGGCGCGCCAAAAGCGGGGGCGTCGGAAAACAGGTCATCCACAAAGGCATCTTCGGATGATCGCAATGTCAGCGGGTCAAGCTGGCTTGCCGCAAGGAAATCAGCCGTGTAGTCCCGCCCTGAATGGGGAGACGAGAACAGAACCGGCGTTTGCAGGTGTCGGGGCCGATAAAGGTGAAAAGCGGTGGCTGCCATCTGTCCCTTCTGCGCGTCCGCAAAGATATAGCGGCATTTCGGCCAAGTCCAAAACCCCCATTTCCGCCTGCCGCCCCCTTGAAAGCCGCACCGATGCGCTTTATAGCCCCGAACGTTGACGCGGTTCCGCCCGCGTCCTTTTTCATTGGTACGGGCGGGATCGGGTTTATGTGGGCGGTTAGCTCAGCGGTAGAGCACTACCTTGACATGGTAGTGGCCACAGGTTCGATCCCTGTACCGCCCACCATTCGCCGCCCCTGAACGGGGCTTGTGTTTTCAGGCGCACGCGCGCCGCGAAGAAGGAGAAGTGAGATGAAGGTTGCGAACTCGCTCCGCTCGCTGAAGACGCGTCATCGCGATTGCCAGGTCGTGCGCCGCAAGGGCCGCGTCTATGTGATCAACAAGACGCAGAAGCGCTACAAGGCCCGCCAGGGCTGAACGCTTCCGTCAGGGATCGAAGATGCGGCCGCCATCGGGGAACCGGGGCGGCCGTTTTCATTCGTGCGGGCGGATGCGCGCATCGATGGGGGGAAGCATAATGTCTTCGGCGCAGGATGATGAGACGATGCGGTTCTATGCCGCCAATGCACCCGTCTACACGGCAAGCGGGCAGGGCGGGATCAGCAGGCACCTGGATGGCTTTCTGGCGCGTTTACGGCCCGGAGCAGCGATTCTGGAGCTTGGGTGCGGCGGCGGGCGCGACGCCGAGGCGATGATGGCCGCCGGTTTCGCGGTGGACGCGACCGATGGATCGCCCGAAATTGCGGCAAAGGCGGCGGCGCGTCTGGGGTGCGCGGTGCGCGTGATGCGGTTCGATGAACTGGAGGCGGTCGCGCGATATGACGCGGTCTGGGCCAATGCATCGCTTCTGCATGTGCCGCGCGCCGCCGTGCCCGGGATATTGTGCCAGGTTCTGCGGGCGCTGAAACCCGGGGGCCTGCACTTTGCAAGTTACAAGGGCGGCGGCGCAGAAGGGCGGGACCGCCACGGGCGATACTTCAACTATCTGAGCGGGGACGAAGCCCGAGAGGTCTACTTGGCCGTCGGAGGTTGGGAAATACTGTCTCTGGTTGAATATGAAGGGGGGGGCTACGATCCCGGCGTCGTGGGGCCGTGGACGGCAGTGACGGCACGAAAGACCGGATGACCGGACGGCACCGTCCGGCGTTTTGAGGAGAGATATTATGCATCCAAACCCCGCCTTTCGCGGCACACCCGAAGCGCAGAACCTGGCCTTTGCCCGCGCGCGCGGCTTTGGCGTT
>JBBSBE010000165.1:0-7584 GCA_038251625.1 Rhodobacterales bacterium | reverse complement strand
AGATCGCCGCGTGCCGGGTCGGCCCCTGGCTGCGCAGGTCGGACAAAAGGCGCAGACCGCCTTCGGGGCCGTCAAGATCGCAGTCGATCACAAAGACATCGGGCACTGGCGCATCGCCCCATTGCGCGGGCCCCGCCAGCGCGTCGCTGCGCCCAAGCGCCACCAGACGGTCGGGCAGGTGGGACGCCAGTTCCTTGCGCAGCCGCAGCGTCGCCTCGGGGCGCGTGGTCACCAGCGCAATCGTGCCGCGCCCTTCGAACACCGAGGCCGATTCCGCAAGCCCCAGCGCCTGCACGTTGCGTTCGGCGGCGCCAAGCTCTGCCATCGCCTCGGACCGGCGTTGAAGCGCGCGCAGCCGCGCCAGAAGCGCCCCTTCATCCACTGGTTTGGTCAGCACGTCATCGGCGCCCGCGCGCAGGGCGGCAAGGCGCTGATCGGGCGTGTCGGGCGCGGCCATGGCAATCACCGGCACCTCTGCAAGCCGCGGATCTGCCCGCATCCGGGCAAGAAAGGTGACTGCGGGCGGGTCGACGAGGTCGAGATCAAGCAGAACGGCATCGGCCCCGTTTTCGCGCAGCGCCTTCAGCGCGCCATGCCCGTCCGACAGGGGAAGCGCCTCATAACAGGCGGCACCAAGCCTTGCCCGCAGCATGATGCGGTTCGTGGCAACGGCGTCGATGATCAGAACCCGGCCCGACATGGCGCAGTGCGTCCATTTGCTGTTATGTTCGTACAGACGTTGTCCGGGGATTTGGTTAAGAATTCCTTTCCGTTCGGGTAACCTTTGGTTGTGAAGTCGGGAGAACGGGCATGGGCAGGCAGGAAATCGCCGAGACGCTGGCGCTGCAGGTATTGGCCTGGGTTTTGGCGGATGAGGCGGAAACGGGGGCGTTTCTGGCGGCGACGGGCACCGATCCGCGCGATCTGGGGCGGCTCGCGCAGGAGCCCGAGTTTCTGGGCGCGGTTCTTGATTTCCTGCTGGGCGACGAGGCGCGGCTTCTGGCCTTTTGCGGCGCAAATGCCGTGGCCCCCGAGGCCCCGATGCGCGCCCGCGCGGCGCTTCCGGGCGGCGATCTTCCCCACTGGACCTGAGTGCTGGATGCGCCGTTGCCAAGACCCTGCCGCCGGGCCATGCTGCGGCTGCGCGGTATAGGGAACCTGCATGATCGACGGCGTGATCTTCGACAAGGACGGCACGCTTTTCGATTTCCGGCGCAGTTGGGGCGGCTGGGCGACCGCGCTGATCACGGGGCTGGCACGCGATCCGGCGCATGCGGCGGCCTTGAGCGAGGTGATGGGCTACGACCTTGCCGCCGGTGTTTTTCACCCAGAAAGCCCGGTCATTGCGGGCACCGCCGACGAGATGGCCGAGGAATTGCTGCCGCTTCTGCCGGGGATTGCGCGGCGCAGCCTGATCGCACGGATGAATGCCCTTGCCGAAGCCACACCGATGGCCGAGGCCGTGCCGTTGCTGCCCACGCTTGGTGGCTTGCGCGCGCGGGGGCTGCGCCTTGGCCTCGCCACGAACGATGCAGAGGCCCCGGCGCTGGCGCATCTTGCGGCGCATGGCATCGGGCATCTCTTTGATTTTGTTGCCGGTGCGGATACCGGTTATGGTGCGAAACCGGGGCCCGGGATGCTGCTTGCCTTCACCTCGCGTCTTGCACTTGTTCCCGCCCGGGTGGCCATGGTCGGCGACAGCCGGCACGATCTGATGGCGGGGCGCGCGGCGGGCATGCGCACCGTCGCGGTGCTGACGGGTATCGCGGAGGTTGCCGAACTGGCACCCTTTGCCGATGCCGTGCTGCCCGATATCGGTGCTTTGGATGCCTGGATCACCGCGCAAGGCTGAACCATCGCCTGAAAGCGACGCCAGGCTGTCGGGAAATGCGCGCAACTTCGCCCGCTCTGCGCCATCCTGCGACCCGGGGGCGCACGCGCGCCGCGCAGAGGAGGCATGCCGCAATGGACGACGTACAGCGCAGGAAGCGCGCCGGTGGCCGGGCGGGCAACAAGACACGGGCAGGATCCGCGGCCATCGACCAGATGCCGTGGCGCATCCCCGTCAACCCCGACCGCCCCACAGAACCCTTGGATGCCGACGGCGTGCAGCGCATCCACAAGGGCGCGATGCGCATCCTCAAGGAAATCGGGATCGAATTCCTGAACCCCGAGGCGGTGGATATCCTCAAGGCCGCAGGCTGCCTCGTGAACGGCACGAACGTGCGGATGGACGAGGATTTCGTGATGGAGATGGTGGCCAAGGCCCCCGACAGCTTTACCATCACCCCGCGCAATCCCGACCGCGAGATCGTGATGGGCGGCAAGCACATGATCTTTGTCAACGTCTCTTCCCCGCCCAACGCCTGGGATCTGGAACGCGGCAAACGATCCGGCGATTTTGCCACGTTCAAGGAATTCCTCAAGCTTACGCAGTACTTTAACTGCATCCATGTGGCCGGTGGCTATCCGGTGGAGCCGGTGGATGTGCACGCCAGCGTTCGCCATCTTGACTGCGTCTACGAAAAGCTCGTGCTGACAGACAAGGTCTGCCACGCCTACAGTCTTGGCGCCGAACGGGTGGAAGACGTGATGGAGATGGTGCGCATCGCGGGCGGGCTTTCGCATTCCGAGTTTGACGCGAAACCGCGAATGTATACGAACATCAATTCGGTATCCCCGCTGAAGCACGACTATCCGATGCTGGATGGCGCAATGCGGCTGGCCCGCCGGGGGCAGCCCGTGGTGGTGACGCCCTTCACCCTGGCGGGGGCCATGGCGCCTGTCACCATGGCGGGGGCTGTGGCGCTGTCGATCGCGGAAGCCCTTGCTGCCATTGCGCTTTTGCAACTCATCAAGCCCGGGTGCCCGGTTGCCATCGGCACCTTCACCTCGAACGTCGACATGAAATCGGGCGCGCCTGCCTTTGGCACGCCCGAATATATGCGGGCCACGCAGATGACGGGGCAGCTCGCGCGGCTTTACCGGCTTCCCCTGCGATCCTCGGGCGTTTGCGCGGCCAATGTGCCTGACGGGCAGGCCATGTGGGAGACGTGCAATTCCCTTTGGGCGGGGGTGCAGTCGGGGACCAACATGCTCTACCACGCCGCCGGGTGGCTGGAGGGCGGGCTGATTGCATCGCCCGAGAAATTCGTGATGGATTGCGAGGTGTTGCAGATGATCCAGCGCTATTTCGAAGAGGCCACCTTCGCCACCACCGAGGATGACATCGCGTTTGACGCAATCAAGGAAGTCGGCGCCGGAGGGCATTATTTCGGCGTCCAGCACACACAGGACCGCTACCAGACCGCCTTTTATGCGCCCTTCGTCAGCGACTGGCGGAATTATGAGGCGTGGCAAGCGGATGGCAGCCACTGGACGCCGGAACGCGCGCACCGGATCTACAAGGCGATCCTGGCGGAATTCGAGCCGCCGCCGATGGATCACACGGCGCTGGAAGAGCTGACCGCCTTTGTCGCCAGGCGCAAGCAGGAGGGTGGCGCGCCCACCGATTTCTGACCGGGCGGCGCGCGGAAGCGTGCCCTGAGGGGCGTCCCGCGGGCGTCGGTTTCCCGTCGGGTTCGCGTCGGTTATCTGTACCGACAGGCCGCGCGGGGCGTTAACGAACACGAACCAGCCGCAAACCTCGAATCCGCCGCTGTCTTTGGCCCAAATGCCGGGCAGGGGAGGCCGCCATGACCGACGCAGACCGCGCCTATGCCGCCGCCGAAGCCGCCATCACGATGGTGAAGGCGGAGGGGGCGGGCGCTTGACCTGACCCCGTCTGCAACTGGCAACCCGATCTTCCGGGCATTGGACCGGCTGCCGCCGGAGATTGCCGGGTTGTCGGGCCTGATGGACCTTTACCTTTCGGATACGGGCATTGGGGACCTTTCGCCGGTGGCTGGGCTCTTGGACCTCGTGCAACTCGTTTTCTCTGGCACACGAGTGACCGATCTTTCGCCCGTAGCCGGGCTTTCGGCGATGGCCAGACTAGAGTTTGCGGGTACCGGCGTGACCGACCTTGCGCCTTTGACGGGTCTGCTGGGGTCAGCGCGGCTCAATCTTTCAGACACCGACGTGACCAACCTTTCTGCAATCGCAGGAATTCTGGGAATGCAGCGTCTTGCGTTCTCGCGCACCGGCGTTACGGACTTGTCTGCCTTGGCAGAGTTACGGGTTCTGACGGACCTTCACCTTTCGGGCACAGGCGTGACCGACATCGTGCAGTTGAAGGGGCGCGTGTGGTTAAGAACGCTCGACCTTTCGGGCACGACCCCGATGCGATGGGCCCACATCTGCGCGGGATGGAAACCCGGCTGATGGGTGAAATCGACCGGGCGGTGCGGGATGCGGTGCAAGCGCCGCTGCATCGCAACCTGATCTGGAGGATCGGCGCATTGGCCGCTGTGGGTATCTACGGCGTGGGGCAGAGCCTTGCCGCTGGTGTGATTCAGCCGCACCTGAGGACCACCTTCGATTTTGTCATCGCCAACTGGGGGGTGCTGTCTCAGGTGGCGGCCTCTTACGGGGGGGCAGTTGCTGTCTGGTTCCATGCGGTCATGTCGCAGGTGCCAGAGATCGCGGTGTTGCGGCCGTGGGTGCGGGCGGTGCGGCCCGCGAAGGATGAAGACGACGACTGAGCGGGTAGGGTGGGTGCACCCACCCTACGTTTCGGGGTGTCCTTTCGTGCCTCGGTGCGTCTTGCCAAGCGGGTGGCCATGGTGGTGGGCGGTGCTTGCGGCGGTGCGCGGGGTTATCTAGTGTGGTCTGACCCAGAGGACCCACCAGATGTTGATGGAGCGGCTGCCAGAGTTCATCCGGGCGCGGTACGAGTGCCGCGAGTGGCGGCATGCCAGCGCGATCCTGAGCCAGGATTTTCCGGACGAGTGGCGGGATGTGATGGACCTTCTGCACCAGTTCCGGCTGCGGCGGTCCTGGATCAGCGCGGGCGGGGGGAACAAGTCCAAGCTGTCTGCCCATGTCGACGGGTTTCTGGGGCGGCGCGGCTGGGTGGAAAAGCAGTTCCAGACGGCGATCGAGGTGGACGGGGTGCGGCTCGATTCACCCACCCACAAGATCGACTGCTTCAAGAACCGCGTGGCGCTGGAGATCGAGTGGAACAACAAGGATCCGTTCTACGACCGGGATCTGAACAATTTCCGGCTGCTTTTCGACCTGCGCGCTGTCAGTGTGGGGATCATCCTGACGCGGGCGGATGCGTTGCAGGACATCTTCAACGGGCTTGGCCGGGGAACCTCCTATGGCAATTCGACGACGCACATGTCAAAGCTGATCCCCCGGATCGAAGGCGGCGGCGGCGCGGGGTGCCCGCTTCTGGTCTTCGGCATCACGGGCGCGCTTTATGTGGAGGATGACGCATGACAAGCGCGGCTGACGATCTGCTGGCAAAGGCGGGCAAGACCCGGTTCAAGACCATCCTTGCCGATCCGCCGTGGCAGTTCCAGAACCGCACCGGCAAGATGGCGCCCGAGCACAAGCGGCTGTCACGCTACCCCACGATGACCTTGCGCGAGATCTGCGACCTGCCGGTCGAGGCGATCGTGGCCGACACGGCGCATCTTTACCTCTGGGTGCCGAACGCGCTGTTGCCCGAGGGGCTGCGGGTGATGGAAAACTGGGGGTTTTCCTACAAGAGCAACATCATCTGGTACAAGATCCGCAAGGACGGCGGGCCGGACCGGCGCGGCGTGGGGTTCTATTTCCGCAACGTGACGGAGGTGCTGCTGTTCGGCGTGCGGGGCAAGAATGCGCGCACGATGCAGTTGGGGCGGACGCAGGAAAACATCATCTCGTCGCAAAAGCGCGAGCACAGCCGCAAGCCGGACGAGCAATACGCGCTGATCGAAGGCTGCTCGGGCGGGCCGCGGTTGGAGATGTTTGCCCGGGGCCCGCGGGTGGGCTGGACGGTCTGGGGCAACCAGTCGGACGACTACACGCCGACATGGGACACCTATGCCAACCATTCGCAGGCGAAGGTGGTGCCGTTCAAGGCGCAGTCGAAGTAGGGCGGGCGGGGGTGGCGCGCGGAAGCCCGGTCTAGAGGTCGAGCGCGCCCTGGGCGCGGGTGTCGACCTCGCGCGCGGCGCGCTTGAAGCTGTCCTGCCGCAGGGCGGGCAGGCGGACGGCCCGGTCGCGCAGGGCAATCGCCTGTTCGATGGTGACGATCTGGATGCGCGGCACCGACCCCTCGAGCCCCGGCGCGGCATAGAGGCCGGCCCCCGCGGCCTCGGTGATCATCGGGCGCGAGGGTTCGGTCAGGGTCAGGAACACCCCGATGGCGGCGCCTTCACGTTCGATCACGCCGCGCAGGTCGCGGATCATGCCGACCCCCACGTTATCGCCCGCCTTGACGCTGACGATGCCGCGCCCTTCGGATCTGGCGCCGAACCAGAGGTTGCCGTCGATGCCCTTGTCGGCGCCCTTCTTCGAGAGGTTGCCGGGTTGGGCGGCAATGAGGGAAAGCGCCCATTTCTCGAACTCGTGGTACTTGCCCCGCGCCGCAAGGTCGCGCGCGCCGTCAAGGTCTTGCGGCACGCCGTGGGTGGTGAACTGGACGCCTTCGAAGGCATCGCGCAGGCGCTTTTCGATCAGGCCGATGGCGAGGTGGGTCACGTCGATGCCGATCCATTGGCGCCCGAGTTTCTGCGCGGCATGGACGGTGGTGCCGCAGCCGCAGAAGGGATCCAGCACGGTGTCGCCGGGGTTGGAGGAGGCGTTGAGGATGCGTTCGAGGAGAGCCACGGGTTTCTGGGTGGGGTAGCCGAGGCGTTCTTTGGCCTTTGCGTTTAATGGCTGAATATCCGTCCAGATATCTTGCAAAGGCGTGCCCGGCATCTCGTCAAGATATCGCTTCTGCCGAGGCACAGCGCCCGGTTTCGCCTGAAATATTTTTCCTTCGGAATACATGCGCTCCATACGTTCTTGAGAGAAACGCCAATACCTAGTGACCCCCAGAAATTCATAGTGCGGGTTACGTTTCTTTGGATCAGATCCTCCAGGCGCCGTAATATCAAAGGATCCGAACCGTCGCCCAGTTTCAGGTTCGACAAACTTGTAAAACTTCTCTTCGTAACTTTCGTCATATTGATGATACTGAGTATTCCATTGATAGTCTTCAGTTTTCATGTATTGGAATATGGTGTCGTGCTGATAGCCAAGCAATCTCCGGCCTTGGCCTGCATCGCTATGTGCCGAAGTCCGCTTCCAAATAATTTCCGCTCCAAAGCGCCTCGCACCAAACACCGCATCCAGCAAGATCTTCAGATAATGGCTCGCCGTCGGGTCGCAGTGCAGATACAGGCTCCCCGTCGGCTTCAGCACCCGGTGCAATTCCAGAAGCCGCACCGCCATCATGGCGAGATAGGCCATCATGTCATTGTCGCCGAGGAAGGACCGCATCGCGCGCAGCATCGTGCTGGCCGCCGCGTTCCCCCCGCGCATCACGTCGCCGAAGGCGGCCTCGGCGCTGTCGTTCCAGTGCCAGGTATCATCGAAAGCCTCGATCTGTGCGGCGGAGTCTGATCCGCCCGCGCCCTTGTACAGCTCGTTGTAGCTGGCGTT
>JBBSBE010000164.1:0-7593 GCA_038251625.1 Rhodobacterales bacterium | reverse complement strand
TCCGCCGCACGGCGCTTCCCGAATGGTTGGGGGACCGCCTTTGAAAGGCATAAATTCCCTGCCCCTCACAGTCATCCACTGCAGAAGAAATGTCAAAGCAAATTGACACTCGCTTTTCGCCGATCTCCGGCAGACTGCACAGTCACTTGTTTATTATGGATATTTTGAGATTTTGACACCGCCGCCGCCGATGTTCCGCCACCCGAAACCGATGAAGTGTCATGCCGCAGCCTGTAAGTTTATGTTGACACTTTTGGGAACCCGGCGATAGCTTGGCACCAAGAAGTACGGAGCAATCGCTGCCATGACGACCAGCCCCCCCTCACTGACGAAGCGCAAGCCTCTCTACACACCGGAAGAGCGCGCACGCAGGGATGCCTCGCGCTGGACGCTTATCCAGGGGCTTCTGGCGCCGGCTCAGTTCGTGGCGTTCGCAGTCTCGCTGGCTCTTGTGCTGCGCTACCTTGCGACGGGTGAAGGGTATGGCGCCGCCACCGCTTCGATCCTCGTCAAGACCGGGTTTCTCTACACCATCATGGTGACCGGCGCGATCTGGGAGAAAGAGGTGTTCGGCCAATATCTTCTGGCCCCCGCGTTCTTCTGGGAAGACGTCTTCAGCTTTGCCGTGATCACGCTGCACACCGCCTATCTTGTGGCACTTTTCACCCATGCCCTCTCGCCCGCAGAGCTGATGGCCCTCGCGCTTGCGGCCTATGTGACCTACGTGATCAACGCGGGCCAGTTCATCTGGAAACTGCGCCTCGCGCGCCTTGATAGCCGCAAAGACACGCCGCGTGGTCGGGCGGTCGAATCGGAGGTCGCGGCATGACCTCTGGCTGCCGCGATACACCCGTCCTGCGCGAGCGTGGCCAGCGTGAAGTCTTCTGCGGCCTGACGGGAATCATCTGGCTGCACCGCAAGATGCAGGATGCCTTTTTCCTTGTGGTCGGCAGCCGCACCTGTGCGCATCTTCTGCAATCTGCCGCGGGCGTGATGATCTTCGCGGAACCGCGATTCGGCACCGCGATCCTTGAGGAAAAGGATCTGGCGGGTCTTGCAGATGCGCAAACCGAGCTCGACCGCGAGGTGGCCCGCCTGTTGGCGCGGCGCCCCGACATCAAGCAGCTTTTCCTGGTCGGCTCCTGCCCGTCCGAAGTGATCAAGCTCGATCTCGCCCGCGCCGCCGAACGCGCGAACGAGGCGCATCCGGGCGTGCGGTGCTACAACTACTCCGGCTCCGGGATCGAGACGACCTTTACCCAAGGCGAGGATGCCTGCCTTGCCGCGCTTGTTCCGGCACTGCCCAAGGCAACCGCGCGCGAGCTTCTGGTCGTCGGCGCCCTTCCCGATGCTGTCGAAGACCAGATGCTGGCGCTTCTGGCCGCCCTTGGGGTTGGCCCGGTGCGCGTCCTTCCCCCGCACCGCGCCGATCAGGCGCCGGGCGTGGGGCCAGAGACGGTTTTCGTGCTGGCGCAGCCGTTCCTTGGCGATACGCATGCCGCGCTGATCCGCCGGGGCGCAGAATACCTGCCCGCCCCTTTCCCCTTTGGTGAGGAGGGGACGACGCTCTGGCTGAGGGCCATTGCCGATGCATTCGGCGTGGACGCGGCTCTTTTCGAGGCTGTCACCGCCGCTCCGCGCGCCCGCGCCCGCAAGGCCGTGGCCGCAGCCGCAACCACCCTGTCGGGCAAGTCGGTCTTCTTCTTCCCTGACAGCCAGCTTGAAATCCCGCTCGCGCGCTTTCTGACCCGCGAATGCGGCATGACGGCCATCGAGGTCGGCACCCCCTTCCTGCACCAGGCGATCCACGGCCCGGATCTCGCGCTTCTGGAAGAAGGCCCGGTGATCTCGGAAGGCCAGAACGTCGATTTGCAGCTTGATCGCGCCCGCGCCGCCCGCCCCGACCTTACCGTCTGCGGCCTCGGCCTTGCCAACCCGCTCGAGGCTGAGGGGCTCAGCACCAAATGGGCGATCGAACTGGTGTTCTCGCCGGTCCATTTCTACGAACAGGCGGGCGACCTTGCCGCCCTCTTTGCACGGCCCTTGCGCCGCCGTTCCGCGCTGCGCCTTCACCCGAACCGGCTGGAGGCTGCGGAATGAAACTCACGCTCTGGACGTATGAAGGCCCGCCCCATGTCGGCGCCATGCGCGTGGCAACGGGGATGACCGGCCTGCACTACATCCTGCATGCGCCGCAGGGCGACACCTATGCCGATCTTCTGTTCACGATGATCGAACGGCGCGGCGCCCGCCCGCCCGTCACCTACACCACGTTCCAGGCGCGCGATCTTGGCGCCGACACCGCGCATCTTTTCAAGGATGCCTGCGCCGAAGCGGTGGCCCGCTTTCGCCCCGAGGCGATCATCGTGGGCGCGTCCTGCACGGCTGAACTGATCCAGGACGATCCCGGCGGTCTGGCCGAAACGATGGGCCTTGGCCTGCCGGTCATCCCGTTGGAACTGCCCTCCTACAGCCGCAAGGAAAACTTCGGCGCGGATGAGACGTTTCACCAACTCGTGCGCCACCTTGCAAAACCGATGGCCCGCACCGAGGCGATCACCTGCAACCTTCTGGGTGCCACGGGCCTTGGCTTTCGTCATCGCGACGACGTGGCCGAGATCACCCAAATGCTGGCCCACATGGGCATCGCGGTGAATGTCTGCGCCCCGCTCGGCTCGTCACCGTATCAGATCGCCCGCATGGGGGCCGCGCATTTCAACGTGCTGCTCTATCCCGAAACTGGCGAAAGCGCCGCGCGCTACTGCGAAAAGACCTTTGGCCAGCCCTACACCAAGGTCGTGCCCATCGGTGTCGGCGCCACCCGCGATTTCCTTGCCGAAGTCTCGGCCCTGACAGGGCTGCCCGTCCGCACGGATGAGGCGCGCCTGCGCCAGCCATGGTGGTCGGCCTCTGTCGACTCGACCTACCTCACAGGCAAGCGCGTCTTCCTTTTCGGTGACGCGACCCACGTGATGGCAGCGGCCCGCATCGCGCGCGACGAGATCGGGTTCGAGGTCTGCGGGATGGGCTGCTACAACCGCGAATTCGCCCGGCCCCTGCGCGCCTTCGCCAAGGATTTCGGGCTCGAGGCGCTGATCACCGACGATTACCTCGAGGTTGAGGCCGCCATCGCCGCACTGTCGCCCGAACTGATCCTCGGCACCCAGATGGAGCGCCACATCGCCAAGCGCCTCGGGATCCCGTGTGCCGTCATCTCGGCCCCCGTCCATGTGCAGGATTTCCCGGCCCGCTACAGCCCCCAGATGGGGTTCGAGGGCGCGAACGTGATCTTCGACACATGGGTGCACCCCTTGGTCATGGGCCTCGAAGAGCATCTCTTGACCATGTTCCGCGAGGATTTCGAGTTTCACGATGCCGCAGGGCCGTCCCACCACGGTGGCCAGGCAGTCGCGCGGGTCGAGCAGGCAGAACCAGGTGGCGTGGAAGCTGCGGCCGATATGCCGCCGCACACCGGGTCGGATGTGCTGGTCTGGCTTGCCGACGCCGAGCGCGAGTTGCGCAAGATCCCCTTCTTCGTGCGCGGCAAGGCGAAACGGAACACCGAAAAATTCGCCGCCGAAAAGGGCATACAAGAGATCAGCATCGATACGCTTTACGAAGCAAAGGCCCATTATGCGCGCTGAACCGAACCTGCGCCCGGCCTACAGCATCGTCATCGTGACGCTGGATGCGCATGCTGCGGGGCCCGCCGCGCGGATCAGCCCGCGCCTTCAGCGCGACTTCCCGGGGCTGTCGATCTCCATCCACGCCGCCGCTGAATGGGCCGAAAACCCCGAGGCGCTGGCCCGCGCACGGGACGCGGTGGACAACGCCGATCTTCTGGTCGCGAACCTTCTTTTCATCGAAGAACATATCACTGCCATCCTACCCAACCTGCAGGCCGCGCGCGACCGCGTGGACGCCTTTGTCGGCGTGATCGCCGATCCGGCGATCGTGAAGCTGACGAAGATGGGCGATCTGGACATGTCCAAGCCCGCGTCAGGCGCCATGGCCTTCCTGAAAAAGCTGCGTGGATCGGGGCCGCCCTCGGCCTCATCGGGGGCCAAGCAGATGAGCATGCTGCGCCGCCTGCCGAAAATCCTGCGCTTCATTCCGGGCAAGGCACAGGACATGCGCGCCTGGTTCCTGTCGATGCAGTACTGGCTTGGCGGATCGGACGACAACATCGAACAGATGATGCGCTTTCTGGTCGGGCGCTATGCGCACCTGCCGGACTGGAAGGGCGCTGCGTCCAAGGCGCCGGTCGATTACCCCGATGTGGGCCTCTATCATCCGTCGCTGAATGGCCGGATCACCACGAAACTCGCTGATCTGCCGCGCCCGGACGGGGCCGTCGGCACTGTGGGGCTTTTGCTTCTGCGGTCCTACGTGCTGGCATCCGATGCCGCGCATTACGACGCGGTCATCGCGGCGCTGGAAGCCAAGGGGATGGCCGTCATCCCGGCCTTTGCCGGTGGGCTGGACGGGCGCCCGGCAATCGACGCCTATTTCCGCGATGCCAAGGGCACGCGCATCGACGCGCTGGTATCGCTGACCGGATTTTCCATGGTCGGGGGGCCCGCCTACAACGACAGCCCCGCCGCCATTGCCGCGCTGACGGGCCTTGACGTCCCCTACATCGCCGCGCATCCGCTGGAGTTTCAGACGCTGGGCCAGTGGGCAATCGCCCCCCAGGGGCTCGGCCCGGTGGAAACCACGATGCTCGTGGCCCTGCCCGAGATTGACGGCGCAACAAACCCCACCGTCTTTGCCGGTCGCCACGGGCTTGATGGCTGCCAGGGTTGCTCGCATCTGTGCAAGGGGGCCTCCGAAAGCAAGGCGATGTCACCCTGCCACGAGCGGATCACCTCGCTTGCGGAAAAGACGGCTCGTCTGGCCAGCCTGCGCCGGATGGGCAATGCCGGGAAAAAGGTGGGCATCGTCCTTTTCGGCTTCCCGCCGAACGCCGGGGCCGCGGGCACTGCGGCC
This sequence comes from Rhodobacterales bacterium, assembly GCA_038251625.1. GTDB lineage: Bacteria > Pseudomonadota > Alphaproteobacteria > Rhodobacterales > Rhodobacteraceae > JBBQXK01. The sequence continues at coordinate 2,604 of JBBSBE010000164.1, read as the reverse complement.
TACCTCAACGTCTTTGAAAGCCTGCACAACACGCTGACCGCGATGAAGGCAGAGGGCTATACGCTCGACGTGCCCGCCACGGTGGAAGACCTGCGCGCAGCGGTACTGAAGGGCAATGCAAGCTATCTTGGCCAGCCCGCCAATGTGGCCGAGCGCGTCAGCGCCGATCACATCGTGCGCAACACGCCACCGCTGCAGGCGATCGAGGCGGTATGGGGCCCTGCCCCGGGCAAGATCCAGTCTGACGGGCAAAGCGTCTATATCCTGGGCCAGCATTTCGGCAACGTCTTCGTGGGCCTGCAGCCGACCTTCGGCTACGAGGGCGATCCGATGCGCCTTCTGTTCGAGCGCGGCTTTGCGCCGACCCATGCGTTCACGCAGTTCTACCTCTGGCTCCGCAACACGTTCTCGGCCGATGTGATCCTGCATTTCGGGATGCATGGCGCACTGGAATTCATGCCGGGCAAGCAGGCGGGCCTTGGCGCGCGCGACTGGCCCGACCGGCTGATCGGCGAAGTGCCGAACATCTATCTTTACGCCGCCAACAATCCGTCCGAGGCGACGCTGGCCAAGCGCCGGTCGAACGCGATCACCATCACCCATCTCACCCCGCCGCTGGCCTCTGCAGGGCTTTACAAGGGCTTGGTTGAGCTGAAGGACAGCTTGACCCGCTGGCGCGCCCTTCCGTCTGACGCGGAAGAACGGGCAGACCTTGCCAACCTGATTGCCGATCAAGCAGCAGCCGTGGACCTTGCCGACATTGCGCCCGAAGCGCTGTGGATCAAGCTTCTGGAAACCGAAGGCGCTCTGATCCCTGACGGGCTGCATATCGTCGGCCGCCAGATGAGCGACGCACAGCGCGCCGACATGATCGCGCTGATGGGTATAACGGGTGAAGCCGCCGAAAAGGCGGACCGTCAGTTGCAGGAGGCAACAGAAATCCCCGCCCTGATGCGCGCGCTTTCGGGCCGCTTCATTGCCCCCGTGCCGGGCGGCGATCTGATCCGCAGCCCCGAGATCCTGCCCACGGGCCGCAACATCCACGCCTTCGATCCTTTCCGCATGCCAACGGCCTTTGCGCTGAAGGATGGGGCTGCACAGGCTGCGCGCCTTCTGGCCACGCACCCCACCTTGCCCCGCACGGTGGCGCTGGTGCTCTGGGGGTCGGACAACATCAAGTCGGACGGCGGGCCGATCGCGCAGGCGCTTGCCCTGATGGGCGCCACGCCGCGCTTTGACAACTACGGCAGGCTTTGTGGCGCAGACCTTATTTCCCTGGCCGAGCTTGGGCGCCCCCGGATTGACGTTGTGATGACGCTTTCGGGCATCTTCCGCGACCTTCTGCCCTTGCAGACGCGCATGCTGGCCGAAGCCGCATACAAGGCCGCCACAGCAGACGAACCGGAAGCGCAGAACTTCGTGCGCGCCCATTCGCTGGCCTATGCGCGGCAGATGGACGTGGATATCGAGACGGCAGCCTTGCGCGTTTTCTCAAACGCGGAAGGGGCTTACGGGTCGAACGTAAACCAGCTTGTCGGAAGCTCGGCTTTTGGTGCCGAGGATGAACTCGCCGATGCCTATGAGGCGCGCAAGTCCTTTGCCTATGGCCGCACCGGCAAGGCGGTCAAGAACACCGGCCTTCTCAGCCGCGCGCTGAAGGATGTGGATCTGGCCTACCAGAACCTGGAATCGGTCGAACTCGGGGTGACGACGGTTGACCATTACTTCGACACGCTTGGTGGCATCGCACGCGCGGTAAAGCGGGCGCGTGGCGGCACAGAGACACCCGTCTACATCGGCGATCAGACGCGCGGCGCGGGCAAGGTGCGCACCCTGCGCGACCAGATCGCGCTGGAAACGCGGTCCCGCAGCCTGAACCCGAAGTTCTTCGAGGCGCTTCTGAGCCACGGCTCCGAAGGCGTGCGCCAGATCGAGGCGCAGGTGACCAACACGATGGGCTGGTCGGCCACGGCAGAAGCGGTGGACCCGTGGGTCTATCAGCGCCTCAGCGAAACTTTCGTGCTGGACGAGGCGATGCGCCGCCGTCTGGCCGCACTGAACCCCGAAGCCAGCGCCCGGATGACCAACCGGCTGATCGAGGCATCGGAACGCAACTACTGGCAGCCCGATGCCGCGACGCTTGCGGCGCTGCGTGGGGCAGCTGACGAACTCGAGGACCGTCTGGAAGGGATTGCGGCGGAATGACCGGCATATCCCATCAATCGAACAAGAAAGGGGCCCGTTCATGAGCCCGCGTGATGAAATTCCCGATCTCCGGGGCCTCGATGGCGAGGGCTCGGTACAGGTGCATCAGGATTCGGCGCTGAAGATCGAAGGGGCCAAGGTCTTTTCGGTCTACGGCAAAGGCGGCATCGGCAAGAGCACGACCTCGTCGAACCTCTCTGCCGCGTTTTCGATGATGGGCAAGCGTGTCCTGCAAATCGGATGCGACCCCAAGCATGACAGCACCTTTACGCTGACGGGCAAGCTGCAACCCACGGTGATCGACATCCTCAAGGATGTGGATTTCCACGCCGAGGAGCTGCGCCCCGAAGACTTCGTGACCGTGGGCTTCAACGGCGTGATGTGCATCGAGGCCGGTGG
>JBBSBE010000163.1:0-7694 GCA_038251625.1 Rhodobacterales bacterium | reverse complement strand
GATCCAGCGTTCTAAAATCGTTCGAATGTGCGATCCAGCGACGGTCCAGTTGCAGTGTTCCGACCGGGACAATCTTTTCCGCGATCAAGCTCGGAGTAGTCTCGTCGATGCGACCTCCCGCCCAATCATGAAAGGCCGATGAGTATCGGACGACCGCGCCACTGGACGACAGGTCGATTGTTCCCCCTTCCGCAAAGAATGTCAGACCGTCCCCCATTTCTTCCCCGATAAGTTTGAGCCGCGCTCCGAGACGGTGTTTCAAGATGGCGACGAAGACGATTGCGGCGGAGAAGGTGAATTTGTCGACAAGCAAACCGACCTGACGATCTTCCGCGCCCCCTGAAATCGCGTCGATCAATGGCATGGTCCGAAGAAAGTTGCCGCCCGTGTTTCCTCGAACGTCAATAAGAATGGGGGTGTGGGGACGCGACCTTACGCGGCCTGCCGCCTCGGAAACCGCGTTCGAAAGCTCAATTTCACCGGGATCGAAGAAGCTGGGAAGGCCCAATACCAATCCGCGTTGGCCGAAATCATTGATCTCCAGAAAGGACTTGGGAGACCAGGATGCGTCGGCTTTCCCGTGCTCGTTTCGTGGGTAGAGCGCGGATCCGGGAACCCTGTTTGCCGTATTCAGAACCAGTTCGCTGATCTGTCCCGTCTCGTTGCGTATCCGGTATTCGATTGTGTCACCGCTGCAAAAAACGCCCAATTGGCGCAATGCGCTTGGCCAAGCGAAAAGGATTGGCCCGATGACGCGCTTTCGTTGTCTTGTCCCCGCCAGAAATTTCCCTGCGGCGACTTCGATCTCGCCCACGGGAATACCATTGATGGAAATCAATTCGCCCCCAACCGGCCCAGCGAAACCGGGCGCGGCAACGAACAGTCTTACAGCGGTACCAATAGTGACGAACCTTAGAGGGAGAACCGAGATGGCATCATTCGGGATCAGGCGTGTATGTCCGTTCCCCGGAAGTGCCAGAAGGCGCATCAGAGAAAGCAGGAATTCGTCCTTCGCCTGCGCGAGTGCATTCTGCCGGGCTTCGTCGATGAGACGATCTATTTCATCGCGTCCAATTGCCTTGAAGCTGGGGTCGGTCGGCAGGACCGTTCTCACTATTCGCTCGAGGTCTTGGATCATCGGCATGCGCCTATGTGTATTCAAGCGTGCTGCGATGTCCATGAGTGGCTCTAGGACGACATTCACGGCAATCGGGTCTTGCCCCGGGCGGAACGCGCGAATGCGCCGCCAAGCGGCGCCGTTCCCACGGTGCAGGCTGTGACAGGGCGGTGCCGGTGGAAATTCTCGACCGGGGAGTTTCTGATCGCACATCGCCAACCCCGGGGATGGCGTTCAGCAGCGTTGGTCACCCGAACTTGGGTGCGCGGGGTTGAGCCATCGGGCGCCTTCATTGGCCGTTGGGTACCGCCGTCCGGGTGCGTGTCGAAGCGCCACGAGGACAGGCAAGGTGCGTTGCAACGCACCCTGCGCAGCCATTGTCCGTCAGAGGCCCGGGTAGATCGGGAACCGGGCGCAGAGCGCCGCGACCTTGGCCTTCACGCTTTCCTCAACGGCGGCGTTGCCCTCTTCTCCGTTGGCGGCGAGGCCGTCCACGACTTCAAGGATCAGGTCGCCGATCAGGCGGAACTCTGCTTCGGCAAAGCCGCGGGTGGTGCCTGCGGGGGTGCCGAGGCGCACGCCCGAGGTGATGGTCGGCTTTTCGGTGTCGAACGGCACGCCGTTCTTGTTGCAGGTGATGTGGGCGCGCCCCAGCGCCTTTTCGGTGGCGTTGCCCTTGACACCCTTGGGGCGCAGGTCGACGAGCATCAGGTGGCAATCGGTGCCGTCGGTCACGATATCCAACCCACCTTTCATCAACTGGTCTGCCAGCGCCTGCGCGTTGGCGATGACCTGCGCCTGATAGGTTTTGAACTCTGGCCGCAGAGCCTCTCCGAAGGCGACGGCCTTGGCGGCGATCACGTGCATCAGGGGGCCGCCCTGGATGCCGGGGAAGATCGCTGAATTGACCTTTTTCGCGATACCTTCGTCATTCGTGAGGATCATGCCGCCGCGCGGGCCACGCAGGGTTTTGTGCGTCGTGGTCGTGACGATATGGGCATGGGGGAAGGGCGAGGGGTAAAGGCCCGCCGCGATCAGACCGGCGAAATGCGCCACGTCGGCCAGAAGATAGGCACCCACGCTATCGGCAATCTCGCGCATGCGGGCAAAATCGATGTGGCGGGGGATGGCGCTGCCACCGGCGATGATCATCTTCGGCTTGTGCTCGGCCGTGAGGGCCGCGATCTGATCGTAGTCGATGGCGAGGTCCTGACGGCGCACGCCGTACTGGATGGCATTGAACCATTTGCCTGACTGGTTGGGCTTGGCGCCGTGGGTGAGGTGGCCGCCTGCATCAAGGCTCATGCCCAGAATGGTGTCGTGGGGTTGCAGGAGGGCGGTGAAAACCCCCTGGTTGGCCTGGCTGCCAGAGTTGGGCTGAACGTTGGCGAAGGAGCAGCCGAAAAGCTGGCACGCGCGTTCGATGGCCAGGTTTTCGGCGATGTCCACATACTGGCAACCGCCGTAGTAGCGGCGACCGGGATATCCCTCGGCATATTTGTTTGTCATCACGCCGCCCTGCGCTTCCATCACGGCGGCAGAGACGATGTTTTCCGACGCGATCAGCTCGATCTCATCGCGTTGGCGGCCAAGTTCGGCGGTCATGGCGGCGGCAAGGGCGGGATCGCGGGTCGCCAGCGTTTCGGTAAAGAAACCGGCGTCACGGTGGGTCGTTTCACTGGGGGCGTTCATCGGCGGCTCCTCCTCCGGCTGGGATAACGGCCTAGATAGCGCGCGGTGGGGCATTCATAAAGGGTGGAATGCGACATGGCCTGTGTACTGGGCGAAATCGACAGGGGTTGAGTTCGTGCCCGCCAGTGCCCAAGACTGGCACCCGCGCCCCGGACGGGCGGGAGGAGATACCGATGATCCCGCGCCGCATCGCCTTTCTGGCCAGCCAGACCGTGCCTGCGCAAGAGGCGTTGGCCCTGTTGGCGGCGCGATATGGGCAAAGCGCGCCCGAGGCGGCCGATGTGATCGTGGCCTTGGGGGGCGACGGGTTCATGCTGACCACGCTGCATGACACGCAGGCGCTGGATGTGCCCGTCTACGGAATGAACTGCGGGACGATCGGGTTCCTGATGAACGGCTTCGACCCAGAGGGAGTGCCCGAGCGGCTGGCGGAGGCCGAGGAGGAGGTGCTGAACCCGCTTGCGATGCGCGCCGAGACGGTTGGCGGCGGGGTGCAGACGGCGCTTGCGATCAACGAGGTCAGCCTTTTGCGCGCAGGCCCGCAGGCCGCAAAGCTGCGCATTCTGGTGGACGGGCGCGAGCGTCTGTCGGAACTGGTATGCGACGGGGCGATGCTGTCCACCCCGGCGGGGTCTACCGCGTACAACTATTCCGCCCATGGCCCGATCCTGCCCATCGGATCTGCGGTCAATGCGTTGACGGCAGTGGCGGCGTTCCGCCCGCGCCGGTGGCGCGGGGCGCTGTTGCCGAAGACGGCGGAGGTGCGTTTCGAGGTGCTGGAGGCCGAAAAGCGCCCGGTGATGGCCGATGCCGACAGCCGCGTGGTGCGCGACGTGCTGGCGGTCACCGTGCGGTCAGAGCCGGAGGTGCGGCACCGCATCCTGTTCGATCCCGGTCACGGGCTGGACGAGCGGTTGATCCGGGAGCAGTTCGTCTGACGGATCGCCCGCGATGCGACCGGTAGCCAAGGCCCCGCCGCGCCGGGGCAGGTTGTTGTGGTCCGTGGCCCGGTTTTTCAGCGCAGGATGAGGGGTGTCAGGACCGGAGCCATGAGCATCTCGAATTCCAGATTGGTGGCTGACACGATGTTTTCGACAATCTTGCCGTTCTCGATCCGGGCCACGTGGGTCTCATCGAACAGGATCACGCGGTTGGTTGCGGCTGTCCCGAAGAATTCCTTGGCGTGGCGCTGGCGGGTGTGGAAACGCGTGACCACGCGCGTACCGTCTGCAGAGGCAAACTGATCGATGATCCGCATGGGTTCAAGCGCGGGAAACGCATCGACGAAACCGGCAATCGTCGCCTTGTATTCGGCAAGGCCGTCGATTGGCCCGGTCGGTTTCAGCCCGGTAATCCCCTGGATGTTGGGGTGTGCGGTCGCATCGGCTGCGGCCATATCGGCCTTTGCCAGAAATTCGGTCACGAAGCGGGTCACAATGGCGATGGGGTCGGTCATGGATGGCTCCTTGCGTGGATCAGATGCTTGACATCGTCCGGATGGGGCGTGAGGTCCAATAGCGGAGCGCGATAGTAAGGATCGGTTTGACCGATGAAGGCCGGCGACATCGACCTGAAGCTGCTTGCAGCCTTTGACGCGATCCTGAAAGAGCGCAACGTCACGCGGGCGGCACAAAGGCTGGGGCTTAGCCAGCCTGCAACCAGCGATGCCCTGCGCAAGTTGCGCCATCTTTTCGATGATGCGCTGTTTGTGAAAACAGGCACCGACATGCTGCCCACGCCCCGCGCGGTTGCGCTGTCGCCAGAGATCGAAGCCATCCTGCGGCGGGTCGAGGTGTTGGTGGGCGCGGAGGTTCCGTTCGATCCGGCCACTGCGCGCCGGTCGTTCGTGGTCGCCAGCACCGACTATACGTCGCTTGTCTTGCTGCCTGCGTTGGTGGCACGGGTGCAGCGCGAGGCGCCTGGCGTTGATCTGCTGGTGCGCGGATATGAAAAGGGCGATGTGGGCGCCATGATCGACCGTGGCGAGATCGATCTTGCCATCGGTGTGTTTCCGTCACCGCCAAAGACCGTGGTGCGGACGCCGCTTTTCGAAGAGCGGTTCGTCGGAGTGGCGCGCGCGGATCATCCGGCGCTGGTTGGCAAGATGACGGTCGAGCGGTTCGCGGCGCTGCCTCATGCGCTGGTATCGGTCAACGGCGACCGGCGCGGTGCGGTCGACACGCAGCTCGGCGCCTTGGGGCTACGGCGCCGGGTGGTGCTGTGCCTTGCGCAGATGATGGCCCTGCCGGGCGTGCTGGAAACCAGTGATCTGGTGGCGGCGCTGCCTGCGCGTATGGCCCATGCCGTGGCCGGCGATCGGCTGCGGATCTTCGCGCTGCCGTTCGAGATCGACCCCTGGCAGGTTGTGAAGCTCTGGAACCCGGCGGCGCGGCGCGATCAGCCGACGGCCTGGCTGCGCCGGATAGTGGCTGAGACGGCACTGGCGGTCTGAACGTCAGTCCCTGGCCCACTTTTCCATCTTGCGATAGAGGGTCGAGGGCGACACGTCGAGTTCGCGCGCGGCGCGCGGAACCGACCCTCCATGACGCTCGATCGCGGTGCGGACGGCGACGCGCTCAATCTCGGCCAGCGTAAGCCCGGCCAGCGGGGGATCGGCGGGGGCAGGAAGTTCGGTGACGGCCGCGACGGTTTCGCCCGGCGCGTCTGGCAGCATGTCGAGCGAGACGAGGCCGCCTTCGTTCAGCACCACGATGTTGCGGATCACGTTCAGCAACTGGCGCACATTGCCGGGCCAGCCGTATTTGCGGAAATGCGCGCGAACCGCGGGTGACAGGCCATCGAAGCGGCGCCCTTCCTCGGCTGCGAAATGGGCGAGGGCGGCTTCGGCGATTTCAATCACGTCATCGCCGCGTTCGCGCAACGGCGGCATGTGGATCGGCACAACGTAGAGGCGATAATAAAGATCCTCGCGGAATTGCCCCCGGCGCACGGCTTCAAGCGGATCGCGGTTGGTGGCGCAGACGATGCGCACGTTCACCTTGCGGGGGCGGGTGGCGCCCACGGGCTGAACGGTCGAGGTCTGCAGGAACCGCAAAAGCTTGGTCTGCAGTGCGGGCAGCATTTCGCACACTTCATCAAGGAAAAGGGTACCCCCGTCGGCTGCGGCGGCGGCACCCGGCTTATCCGAGATGGCGCCGGTAAAGCTGCCTTTCATATGGCCAAACACTTCGGATTCCAGCAGGTCCTGCGGGATCGCGCCGCAATTGAGCGCGATGAAGGGGCCGGATGCGCGCGACGACTGACGGTGGACGGCGAGGGCACAAAGTTCCTTGCCGGTGCCGCTTTCCCCGGTGATGAAGACGGTGGCCATGGATTGCGCCACCGAGCGGATCTTGGCGCGCACCCGCTCCATCGCGGGGGACGTGCCGACAAAGCCGCCGACGTCGGCGCCAGTGTCGGCGTCGGGCAGGGGCACCGGCTTTGGACGTGGTTTCGTCCGACCGGCGGCATTTTCGACTGCGCCGACAAGGCGCGCCTCGTCCACCGGTTTCACAAGGAAATCATGCGCGCCGCGGCGCATCGCCTCGACCGCCTTGCTGATGGATCCGTTCGCGGTGATCACAACGATGCGCAATGCGGGCCGTTCGGCCAGCAATTCCTCCATCAGCGTCAGCCCGTCGCAATCGGGCAGGGTAAGGTCGATCAGCGCCACCTGATGCGCGCCGGTGCGGATGGCGCCAAGCGCCTCGGTGCCGGTTCCCGCGACATCGGCATGGTGGCCCGCCTGCTTCAAGATCGCCCGATAGACCATCTGCAGCGACAGCGTGTCTTCCACCAGCAGCACGCGGGCGGGCGTATGTGCGGGCTGACGCCTGGTTTCGGCCATCACCGGGGCGGTCCGGCAAGGCCGAGGCGGACGCCTTCGGCGGCAATCGCGCGCATCAGTGCTTCGACCCCGGCCAGCGCGCGCTGGGCAAGGTCAGGGGCGGACTGAGGATCGGCCTCACCCGTGGTGGTGGCGTGAAGCGCACGGGCCACTTCGGCCAGTGCATCGTCGCCCGCCGTACCGGCAAGCGCGATGATCCCATGCGCGGCACGGCGGAGCCCCGGAATATCTGGGCCTGCGATTCCCGCGCGCAGTCTGTCACGCTCGCTTCGCAGATCGGCGATGAACTGACGCAGAAGCGGTGCCGCCTCCGCCCCGGCCAGCGCCAGCAGGCGGCGCAGGGTTGCGGGGTCGAAGGCGTTGGCGCCGCTCGGGCATGATGAATGCGGTTTGTCGGACATGGCTGACAGAAGACTATCCCGGTTCCGCGACATATCCAACGCTGCAGCCGCGATCACCCGCCCGCAAGGCCGATGCTGCGCAGGGCCGTGGCAATCTCGTCCAGAACTGCGGCATCGTCGATGGTGGCGGGCATCTTCCAGGGCTCGCCGTCGGCGATCTTGACCATCGTGGCGCGCAGGATCTTGCCCGAACGGGTTTTCGGCAGGCGATCAACCACCAGCGCGCGCTTGAAATCGGCGACCGGCCCGATCCGTTCGCGCATCAGCGCCACGCATTCGGCCACGACCTGCGGGTGCGGCACGTTCGACCCCTTGTTGAGGCAGACGAAGCCCAGGGGCGACTGGCCCTTCAGCGCATCTGCCACGCCCACAACCGCGCATTCGGCGACCGCAGGATGCGAGGCGAGCACTTCCTCCATCGCGCCGGTGGACAGACGGTGACCCGCGACGTTGATCACGTCATCGGTGCGCGCCATGATGTAGAGATAGCCATCCCCGTCGTGAAACCCGGCATCGCCCGTCTCGTAATAGCCGGGGAAATGGGAGAGATAGCTTTTGCGAAACCGCTCTTCCGCGTTCCAGAGCGTGGGCAGCGTGCCGGGGGGCAGGGGCAGGCGGATCGCGATGGCGCCAAGCT
>JBBSBE010000162.1:0-7729 GCA_038251625.1 Rhodobacterales bacterium | reverse complement strand
TCGCGCGCGAACTCACCACCTTTCAGGCGACGCTGCGCCGGGTTCGGCAAGAGGCGATCACCGCCGAAATCATCGAACTTGGCACCGGCGCCGCGACTGCCCGCAAGGCGCGGTAGCATCTGCAAGGGGCAAAGCCGGCGGGCCAAGCGTCCGCTGGCATTGATCTGCGTCAACATCGGCTGGCGCGGTCTCTGCCATGATGGCCGCAACCGAAAGCGCGGGCCGTTCCCGTTTCGATGCGACAGCCGCACGTGCGCCGGCCCTTTCGGTCACGGCTCATAGCACCCGCAAGGACACCGATATGGCACATTCACCCACCGCCCTTGGGCAAGACCCGCTATACGAACCCTTCCTCTACGCCACCGTTGGCGACGACAATCGCGGCGTCAGCGTGACCGTCCTGTCCATGCTCGCCCGACTTGGCGTCGATCCCTGGGGCGAGGCATCCGTCCTTGCCAAACTGCCCATCGCTGCGGCACGCCAGAGGCTCGAGGCGCTGCTCGCACGGTTTTATGGCGTACCCGCGCTGGTGCCGGATCAGGGCAAGATCGTGACCGGGCTTCTCTCCGCGCTGCCAAAACCCTCGGCCCCCATCATGGCGTCAGCCGACGGCATCCTTGCACGACCCAGTATGCCCGCCTTGGGATCGCTGTTTTATTGGATCCTCGCCGTGATCCTCATTCTTGGCTGGGTTGCCATCCTGTCGCGTGGAAACTGAGATGCGCCACCACGCGCCCCCGTCATCGCCCCGCACGAACGCCGGATGTTCCGAGGGCACCCGATGACCGCCGATGACACGCTCTGGGAACTGGAAGAACGCTTCTGGACGCACGGGGCAGACAATTCCCGCCACACGACGGCCAGGAATGCCGTCGTCGTCTTTCCCTATCCCGCCGGGATCCTTCAGGGCGACGCATTGTGGCAGGAACCGGATGTCGCACAGCGCTGGCGCACGGTCGTGATGAGCGACCGCCACCTGTCCCGCACGGGCGACGTGGCGGTGCTGGCTTACCGCGTTTCCGCCGAACGCAGCGCCATGCCGATCTACGAGGCGCTCTGCACCTCGACGTACCTCCAGGACGATGGCGCGTGGCTGCGCCTTGTCCACCAGCAGACCCCGATCGCCTAAGGCCGGCAGGGCCGGCCCGGCCAACGGGATACCCCACGCTCCCCGCTGTGCGGGCAAGGGCGGATTTTCAAGGGCAACAAAAGGGCCGAACACCGCAACCCTAACCTCGATCAACCTGCCACCTGCATTCCTCACCTACGGTCGCATCGTCGGCCGCAACCGCCGTCACGGCGACGCTGGAAAAAGGGCAAGACCCATGACAACCCCCGATTTACCACCCCCCGATGCAATGCCCCCCGAAGCAATGCCCCCCGAGCGCCGCGAAAAGCTGCGCTTTCCATCGGCCTATACGATCCTCTTCGCGCTGATCATCATCACCGCAGCACTGACCTGGATCATTCCCGCGGGCCAGTATCAGCGCGTCGCTTCCGAGGTTTTGGGCAAGGATGTCCCCGTCGCCGGAACCTACGCGCCGACAGCGGCCAATCCCCAGGGCGTGTTTGACGTCATCCTCGCCCCCATCGCAGGCTTCTACGATCCCTCCAGCTACACCGCCAACGCCATCGACGTGGCGCTCTTCGTGCTGATGATCGGCGGGTTTATCGGCGTGGTCACGGCGACGGGCGCGATCGACGCCGGGATCAAGCGCGCGATGGAGCGGCTGAAAGGCCGGGAAAAGTGGATGATCCCCATCCTGATGGGCCTTTTTGCCCTTGGCGGCACCACCGAAGGCATGGCCGAAGAAACGCTGGCCTTCTATGTCCTGCTGACGCCGGTGATGATCGCGGCGGGATATGACGCGCTTACAGCGGTCGCCGTCATCATGCTCGGCGCAGGGATCGGCGTGCTCGGCTCCACCGTCAATGCCTTCTCGACCGTGATCGCCTCGAACGCGGCAGGCGTGCCCTTCACCGATGGCCTGATCCTGCGGCTGGTCCTTCTTGGCCTCACCTTCACCGCAACTGTGGCCTACGTCATGCGCTACGCCGCGCGGGTCAAGGCCGATCCGTCCCGCTCGCTGGTCTTCGACCGCAAGGCCGCAAACGAGGCGCATTTCGGCGCCGCCTCCAACGCCACCACCGATTTTACCGGCCTGCACAAGATCGTGCTGCTGCTCTTTGGCGCCACTTTCGCCGTTATGATCTGGGGCGTGTCGCTGGGCGGCTGGTGGATGGCCGAGATGAGCGGGCTTTTCCTCTTTGCGGGCATCGGCATCGGCCTGATCGGGCGCCTTGGCGAAAAGGGGCTGGTCGATGCCTTCGTGGGTGGCGCGCGCGATCTTCTGGGCGTGGCGCTGATCATCGGGCTTGCCCGCGGCATCGTCGTCATCATGGATGCAGGCCACATGACCGACACGATCCTGCACTGGGCCGAAGGCACCGTCGCGGGCCTGAACCGCATCGTCTTCATCAACGTGATGTACTGGATCGAGGTCGCGCTTTCATTCTTCGTGCCCTCCACCTCGGGCCTTGCGGTGCTGTCGATGCCGATTCTGGCACCTGTGGCCGATTTCGCGGGCGTCTCGCGCAGCCTTGTCGTCACCGCGTTCCAGTCGGCCGAGGGGATCGTCAACCTCGTCACCCCCACGTCTGCCGTCGTCATGGGCGGACTTGCCATCGCCCACGTGCCTTACGAGCGGTGGCTGCGCTTCGTCTGGCCGGTGCTCCTCGGCCTCACGATCATCATAATGGCCGTCCTCAGCGCAGGCGTCCTTCTGGGAGGAACCCCGACATGACCCTTACCTACGGCGTGCATTCAGAGGCGGGCAAGCTGCGCCGCGTGCTGGTGCACAAACCCGGCGCCGCCATGGCCCGGCTGACACCCGCCAACTGCGCCGAGTTGCTTTTCGACGATGTGGTCTGGGTCAAGCAGGCGCGGGTCGAACACATGACCTTTGTCGATGCCATGCGCAATCGCGGGGTCGAGGTGGTGTTCCTGCGGCAATTGCTGGCGGAAACGCTGAAGGACACGGTAGCCCGCCGCTGGCTCTTGGAGGCGCGGATCAACGACAACACCGTCGGCGTGGGCCTATCGGATGACCTGATGGCACATCTGATGGAGGTGGACGCCGATCTTCTGTCCACCATCCTTATCGGGGGCATGAGCAAGGCCGAACTGCCGATCCCTGCCAAGGGCGTGCTGGCACCGATGCTGGAGCCTGCCGATTTCATCCTGCCCCCCCTGCCCAACCACATCTTCACCCGCGATACGACCTGCTGGATCTACGGCGGTGTGACGGTCAATCCGATGCACTGGCCCGCGCGGCGGCTGGAAACGCTGAACGTGGCCGCCATCTACCGCTTTCACCCCGATTTCAAGGATGCGGGCTTTCCCGTCTGGTGGGGCGATCCGATGCAGGATCATGGCCCCGCCACTGTCGAGGGGGGCGACGTCATGCCCATCGGCGGCAGTGTCGTCCTGATCGGCATGGGTGAACGCACCACACCGCAAGCGGTGGGCCAGATCGCGCGTGGCCTTTTTGCCGGGGGTGGTGCCACCCGCGTCATAGCGTGCCAGTTTCCCCGTTCGCGCAGTGCCATGCACCTCGATACGGTTTTCACCTTCTGCGACCGCGATCTGGTCACCGTCTTTGCCGAAGTGACCGACGCGATCCAATGCTACACCTTGCGCCCCACCGACAAAGGGGGCGTCGAGGTCGAGACGGAAACCAAGCCCTTCATCGAGGTCGTGGCACACGCGATAGGCGTCAAGAAACTGCGCACCGTGGCCACGGGCGGCGACGCCTACGAATCCGCCCGCGAGCAGTGGGACGATGCCAACAACCTTCTGTGCCTCGAGCCCGGCGTCGTCGTCGGTTACGAGCGCAATACCTGGTCCAACACGCTTCTGCGCAAGGCGGGCGTCGAGGTCATCACGATCCCCGGATCAGAGCTTGGGCGCGGGCGCGGCGGATCGCATTGCATGACCTGCCCCCTGATCCGCGACCCCATCTAAGGAGACCGCCATGCCACTCAACCTTCACGGCCGCAGCTTTCTGAAACTCTTCGACTTCTCCCCCGATGAAATCCGCCACCTCTTGCAGCTTGCCGCAAGCCTCAAGACGGCCAAGCAGGCGGGCTCTGAACAGCCCCACCTCAAAGGCAAGAACATCGCCCTCATCTTCGAGAAGGACAGCACCCGCACCCGCAGCGGGTTCGAAGTCGCGGCCCACGATCAGGGCGCGCATGTCACCTATCTCGGGCCTTCCGGCAGCCACATCGGCCACAAGGAATCGATCAAGGATACCGCCCGCGTGCTGGGCCGGTTCTTCGACGGGATCGAATATCGCGGCTTTGGCCAGAAGGATGCCGAGGTGCTGGCGGAATTTTCCGGTGTGCCGGTGTTCAACGGCCTGACCGACGAATTCCACCCCACGCAAATCCTCGCCGACCTGATGACGATGCACGAATTCACCCATAAGCACCTGTCCGACATCTCGGTGTGCTTCATGGGCGACGTGGGCAACAACACGGCAGCCTCACTCCTGGCCGGTGCGGCACTGATCGGCATGGATATCCGCCTGTGCGGCCCGCACAGCTGCTGGCCCGATGACGCCCTCGTTTCCCGGTGCCGCAAGATCGCGGAAAGCACCGGCGCCCGCATCACCCTCACGGAAAAGCACGCCGAGGGGCTGGAAGGCGCCGACTTCGTCTATACCGATGTCTGGGTCTCCATGGGCGAACCCGATACGGTCTGGGAAGAGCGGATCGCCCTGCTGTCGCCCTATCAGGTCAGCACCACGATCATGGAGATGACCGCCAACCCCCATGCCAAGTTCCTGCATTGCCTTCCCGCCTTCCACAACCGGGATACAGAGGTGGGCGAATCCACGTTCCGGAAATTCGGCATCGACTGCATGGAAGTGACGGACGCGGTTTTTGAATCTCCGGCCTCCGTCGTCTTCGATCAGGCCGAAAACCGGATGCACACGATCAAGGCCGTTCTCGTCGCCACGATGGGGCACTGACATGCGTGTCGTGGTTGCGCTTGGCGGCAATGCGCTTTTGCGGCGCGGCGAGGCGATGACAGAGGCCGCGCAGCACACGAACGTGCGGATCGCGGCAAAGGCGCTGGCCGATCTTGCGCGCGACCACCAGATCATCGTGGCGCACGGCAACGGCCCGCAGGTCGGCCTGCTGGCGCTTCAGGGCGCGGCGTACGATCCGCAGACACTCTGGCCGCTCGACGTGCTCGGGGCCGAAACCGAAGGCATGATCGGCTACCTCATCGAACAGGAACTGATGAACGCCCTGCCTGCGGGGTCGCGCTGCGCCACCCTTCTCAGCCGGGTAGAGGTGGACCCCGACGATCCCGCCTTCGGGCAACCGACCAAACCGATCGGGCCGGTCTATACTGCCGCCGAGGCCGCGCAGGCACAGCGTGACCATGGCTGGACCATGGTGACCGAACGCACCGGCGGCCTGCGCCGCGTGGTCCCCTCTCCGTTGCCCATGGCAATCCTCGGCCTGGAAGCGATCAAGGTGCTTCTGGACGCGCGCCACTGCGTCATCTGCGCGGGCGGCGGCGGCATTCCGGTGATGCGCAACGCCCAAGGGCAGATGGAGGGCGTGGAAGCCGTGATCGACAAGGATCGCACGGCAACCCTGCTGGCGCTCGGTGTGGGCGCAGACGCCCTTTTGCTCTTGACCGATATCGAGGCCGTCTTTCAGAACTTTGGCAAACCCGATCAACGGGCCATCGGCGACGCGTCGCCCGATGCGCTCGACGCGCTCGACCTTGCGCCCGGCTCCATGGGTCCGAAGGTCGGTGCCGCCACCGCCTTCATCAGGGCGGGCGGCGCGCTGGCCGGGATCGGCAGACTGTCCGACGCCCGCGCCATCCTTGAAGGCCGCAACGGAACCCGCGTCCTGCCCGACGCGGCCAAACCCGCACATCACACCGATGGCATCAAGGCGGCAGGCTAATCTGGATCAGTACGCGGGCGCAGCGGCAATGCGATTTACCGCTCTGTTCCCCGCGTGTTGGCGGAACCTTAACCAGTCCGACAGAGTTGGACACACGCGGGATTGCCTGTCCCTGATACCCCTGATCCCGCGTGTGCCCACTGTCACAACCGTCCGGAAAGAACCCTGCCTTGACGCCCAAAGCCAGCCCACCACGCCCTGTGCCCAAACGGGCGGACGGCCAGACCCGCCCGACCGCAACAGACGTCCTGCAAGGAACACGGCAATGAACAGATCCGTCCTCTGGCTCGCCATCGGCGCGCTTGCCATCGTGGCCGTCGTCGCAAGCGTCCTTTACTACCGCGAGCGCAACCAGTCCGGCATCCGCATCCAGATCAACGACAATGGCGTGTCCATAGACGGAAAGTGACCCGCGCAATCGCGCCGGGCCCCTGCGTGGCGTGGCCGGACCGAGACTGGTGCCATGTGGAAGACCCCGGGCGCGCTTGAGGCGAGCGGTCAGCGGGACTGCAGCCCGAAGGGCGCGGAGGATCATCGACACCTCCATCAACTTCAAACTCTGTCCCGATTGGCGCCGCCTTGATGGTGCGGGCGTTGGTGCGGGCCGGAAACACACGGCGGGCGGTGTTTCCCGCTGGCATGATGGGGGATGACCGGGCGGTGAGGGGGGTTTGGGTGGGGGGAAACTGTGCGAGAGCCATACGTGCGTAGGGTCTGTATCAATAACGATCTTCACAAGAAGAAGTCGGCTTTTAACAACTCCTGAGAAGACGAATGATTCTTGACCTCAATTCAAGAAAGTTCAATACTTCGCCATACGGCCCAATAGCCTGTCGTTGAGGAGCAAAGAAGCCCGTGGTCAGTTGGTCAACATGGCGAGGATTAGTTTGAATTGCTAGAAATGCTATTTACTCTTCTCGCTATCAGCATTCTGATTGCACTAATTTTCTCTCTATTGCAGGGTGGCATCAACAAAGTTTCGGCCGATCCTGATGAAGAAGTTGGCAGCGAGAACCGTGAACTTAGGTCGGTATATTTTGTCAAGAAACGTTCGCGAGGAAACCAGGTCAAGATTGGGTATTCTGCAAGGAATCCACACCAAAGAGTCGTAGAGCTTGAAAGAATAAACCGCACATCGCTCATGTTAGTAGCAGAGATCCGATGCAACTATGCGTGGGATGTTGAGCAAAGGATACATCAAGTCTTTCGCGATCAAAGGTTACTTCGTTCGCTACACCTTAATCCACAGTGGGGCAATGAGTGGTATAGTGTTGAGTTTAATCGGCATGCGTCTGTAATATTAGCTATGGAAAGAATCACGACTGGCCTTTCCAAATTGCCAAACTTCAAGATGGAACTTATCGTCCACGACAGGAGAACACAGAGCTACGTTTCGCGCGCACGTGCTACTTTAGCCGAGATCGAGAAAAACCATGCCGATGGTAGTGTCTTCATCTTTGAGATGCGACCCAATTCTAGTCAGCGGTAGCAAGCGTAGGGTGCGCATTCATGGCGCACCATTCCCCGCACAACGGTGCGCCATGAATACGCACCCTACACCATTCTGTTTCGATGGCGCAGTGGGTGCATCCAACCCCTAACAACCCCTTAATCACCCCCACCTAACTCCTTGATTTCCCTCACCCCACCCGATGTCCACACGTGCGACACCCCGTGGACGCGCCCTCACGTCTCCAGCATGTCCCACCCGTCCGGATAGAATTCGAACCGCAGC
>JBBSBE010000161.1:0-8036 GCA_038251625.1 Rhodobacterales bacterium | reverse complement strand
GCGCCGATGCCGGCAGCAATGGTCAGGAAGAAGCCGACCACCAGCACAATGCCCATCAGCGCAAACCCCCACAGCCAGATGTTCAGGGGCATCAGTATCGGTCCCAGCACCAGCCAGACACCGGCCAGCGCCAGAACGGCCTTGTTGGGGATCTTCATCGTCTTGAGGTCCGACCACGCCACCCAAAGGCCGATGGAGACGGTGAAAGGCAGGAACCAGAAGAAATCGGCGGGGTTTGTGGCGGGGATCGGCAGCATCAGTTGGTCACGTTTCCATCGAGGGCGCGCAGGGCGCGAACGGCTTCGTCAAAGTGTTGCGGATGGGTATCCACGGCTTCCTGCAAGAGCCCCTTGCCGATCGACACGTCGCCTTGTTTGATCGCCGTCAGCGCCAGCGTGTAAAGAAGCTGCGCACGCTCTGTCTGGGTCATCGAAACGACGGGCAGATCGTAGTTGCGCTGCGCGCCGCGTGCCAGCGTCAGGTTGTTCTTCGCGGTATAGAGCGTGGGTTCGTACCGGATTGCATCGGTAAAAAGCCGCTCTGCCCCGGGATAGTCACCGCGCGTCAACTTGGAATATCCCCAATTGTTATAGACGCCTGCAGGCGTTGTCGTCAGGCCTGCCGCGATTTCATAAAAGCTGTCGGCCTTTTTCCAGCTCTTCTTGCTGTCGGCGACCATCGCCTCGAGCCTGTAGCGCTGATAGGTTTCATGCGTGGGGGGAATGGTGTTGAGTGTCGCCTCGGCGCCGTCCCAGTCGTTTGAGCGGATCAGCGCATCGGCCAGTTCCACCTTGTCATCATTGGAAGACCCCGGCGCTGCAACCACGGCGCGCCATGCGGCCACGCCTTCTTGCGGGCGCCGCGCGCGGATCAACGATTTCGCAAGGCCTCGCTTGAGATCGACGCGGTCGGGATTTTCACCGGATGCCTTGGCAAAATAGGCCACCGCCTCGTCCGGTGCCCCGACTGTCAGCATGATGTCATTCAGGTTCGACTCGTCGATCACGTTGACGGATTTGATCGCGCGGTTGACTTCGGCATCGGAAGACTTGTTGCACGCGCTGAGTGCAGCCGTGCCAAGGCACAGCATCAGTAAGACAGGGTGGCGCATTTTGCGTCCTTTTGCTGCTCGATCGACTGCCCGATTTCCGGCCCCTCAGAGCTGCGACAACAGGACGAATTGGCCCTTCTCGCGGCGCACAAGGGAAAAAGCGGGCTTTTCCTCAGGTGCAGCATACACATTGTCGTCCGTTCGGGCGATGGCGAGGCGCAGATTTTCGCGGATCGCGTCGGATTGGCCACTGTCGATCGCGAAGGCCTGCTGGAAAATGGATCGCGCCTCGCCGACCTTGCCGCGTTCCATCAGCACGACGCCAAGGTTGTTGAGCGCGGGCACGAAACCGGGATCGGCCTTGACGGCCTGGCGCAGGACGGTTTCCGCCTGGCCAAGGCGACCAAGTTGCAGGTTGGCCGAGCCGATGGCCGACAGCGTATCGACGGTGATCCCGTCCTGCCCTGCCGCGCGGTAATAGGCTTTCAGCGCCAGTTCGTATTCGCCCGCCGCCATCAGCCGGTGACCCACGATCAGCCCGTCCTCAACCGGTGCGCCGCGGGCCACAGGCGGGGCGCGGTTTTCGCCCAGCCGGGCCGAGGTGCACCCGGCCATCAGGACCACAGAGACGAAAACGCCCGCGAGATGGATGTATCTGCGGGCGCCTGGCATTGTTCTTTCGTCGCTCCGATGTTCAGCGTCCGACACCACTCATGTTCTTGGCGATGCCGTAGAGGGATGGCCCGATCAGGATGACCAAAAGCGGCGGCACGGTAAACAGCATTGTGCCAAGGGTCAGCTTCGTGGGCAGTTTGTTCGCCTTCTCTTCCGCACGCATGACGCGTTTGTCACGCATTTCCGCCGAATAGACCCGCAGCGCTTCGGCGATAGAGGTACCAAATGTGGCGGATTGCACCAGCGTCGTCACGAAAGAGGCCACATCGGTGATGCCCACGCGTTCGGCCATGTCCTTCAACACCGCCACGCGTTCCTTACCGGCCTTCACTTCATGCGCTACCATGTCGAATTCATCGGCAAGGGCAGGATAGCCCGAACGGCTTTCGCGCCCGACACGAATGATCGACTGGTCCAGCGACTGCCCGGCCTCGACGCAGACGAGCATCATGTCGAGCGCGTCGGGAAAGCCCGCCACGATTTCGGCCTGCCGCTGCTGTACGCGGCGGTTGATCCAGTAAGTTGGCAGATAGTAGCCGACCGCACCGGGCAGAAGGGAATAGAGCACCATCTGCTGGCTCGACAGACCGCCCTGCGAAGACTTGATCAGCGCATAGATCACGCCGATGATCAAAAGCCCGATGCCGAGGGTCAACTGAGCGAAGTGGAACATGCGGACCGCATTCTTGGCGCGGTATCCCGCCCGAAGCATCTTGAGCCGCGAGGCGGTCATTTCCTCGGCCGACTGCGGCTCGAGGAAGCTCGAGAACTTCTCAAGCTTGTCCACCTTCTTGCCTTGATCGTGCCGAAGTGATGTCCCCTCGGGCAGGATGCCGGATTGACGCTGCGCCTTGATCTTGTCGAAGGGTTCGGCCTTGCGGTTCAGCATCGCGGGCAGCGTCAGCAGCACCATCACGAAGCCAAGAAAGCCAACCACCAGCAGGGGCCCCGCAGGGCCAAGTGCATTGGTCAACATCGTATTGATATCAGAGAGGATTTGCATCGTATGAACCTCAGACTTTGATGTTGACCATGATCTTCATGAAGATGACGTTGATGATCAGGAACACGGCCACGCCAAGTGCGGCTGGTACGAACACCGAGCTTTCCATCACTTCGTCATAATAGTTGGGCTGGGTGACGTTGATCATGACCAGCGCACCGAAGGGAAAGCCCGACAGGAACATGCCAGACCATTTTGCCTCGGCCGTGATGGCCTTGACGCGGCGGAACAGCTTGAACCGTGCGCGGATCACCTT
Source organism: Rhodobacterales bacterium (assembly GCA_038251625.1). GTDB lineage: Bacteria > Pseudomonadota > Alphaproteobacteria > Rhodobacterales > Rhodobacteraceae > JBBQXK01. The sequence goes on along the minus strand of JBBSBE010000161.1, from coordinate 5,051 downwards.
GGCCAGACCATCAAGAATCTCGGCCAGGTTGCCACCGGATGTCTGCTGGATCGTCACGGCCACCGCAAGGAAGCGCAAATCCTGATTGTCCATCCGCTCGGCGAAGGCCTTGAGGCTGTCGGAGACGTTGCGCCCATAGGCCGCTTCGTCCGCGATCACCCCGAATTCGGTCCCCAAAGGATCGGCCACTTCTTTCGACACGATGCCGATGGCGGACGAGAACGGGTGGCCCACGCGCAAGGAGCGCACCATCAGTTCAACGGCGTCGGGCAACTGCTCTTCCATCAGCGCCATGCGCTTTTTCGCCTTCTGGTTGACCCAGGTGTACACACCGCCAACCCCCATCGCGATCGCGATCAGAACGCGCACCGGCAGTTCCGCGCTTGTTCCAAGCGTGAGGCCCATGAACGCAAATACGCTGACGCCGGCCATGATCATGATCAGTTGCTGCGGCGAGAAAGCGATATTGGCTTTCTGGGCCTTGGTCGCCAGGATCGAATAGAGCGGGATTCCGCGCGCCCGGAGGTGCTGCGACATCTCTTTGCGAAGCTGTTCCAGCACCTGTTCGCGGTTGCCGTTCTTGGCGAGAAGGTCAAGCCTGCGCGACACGCGGCTGTTCAGGCTGATGGATTTGCCGAACACTGTCAGATAGACGCCTTCGACCAGCAGGACGACGGCAACGAAAATAAGGATATAGATAAGGGGGGCCGCGCTGATCGTCATGGTCTGTCCTTCACGGCAGAGGTTCGTAGATTGAGGCGGGCAGGTCGAAGCCCCAGGCCCGGAAACGTTCGGAATAATGGCTACGCACGCCGGTTGCGTTGAACCGACCGATGATCTTGCCGTCTGGCCCGATGCCGAGGCGTTCGTAGCGGAACACCTCTTGCATCGAGAGTACCTCGCCCTCCATCCCCGTGATTTCGGTGATTGACACCATGCGGCGCGAGCCGTCCTGCAGGCGCGAGGCCTGCACGATCAGGTTGACGGCCGAAGCGATCTGGGAGCGGACCGCCTTGAGCGGCATTTCGATGCCGGCCATTGCGACCATGTTTTCAAGGCGGCTGATGCCGTCACGCGCAGAGTTGGCGTGGATCGTCGTCATCGAGCCGTCGTGGCCAGTGTTCATGGCCTGCAGCATGTCGATCACTTCCTCACCACGCGTTTCGCCCACGATGATCCGGTCGGGGCGCATCCGCAGCGCGTTGCGCAGACAGTCACGCTGGGTCACGGCGCCTTTGCCTTCGACGTTCGGCGGGCGGCTTTCCATCCGGCCCACATGGACCTGCTGAAGCTGAAGTTCGGCTGTGTCCTCGATCGTCAGCACGCGTTCCTTGTTGTCGATAAAGGACGAGAGCGCGTTGAGCGTGGTGGTTTTCCCCGAGCCTGTACCGCCAGACACGATGATGTTGAGGCGGGTCGAGACGGCGGCCTGCAGGTAGGCGGCCATTTCCTCGGTAAAGGCGCCAAAGCGCACGAGGTCCGAAATGCCCAGCTTTTCCTTCTTGAACTTCCGAATAGAAACCAGCGAGCCATCCACTGCAACTGGCGGCACCATCGCGTTGAAGCGGCTGCCATCGGCAAGACGGGCGTCGACATAGGGGTTGGATTCGTCCACCCGGCGGCCCACGGCGCTGACGATCTTGTCGATGATGCGAAGAAGGTGCCGTTCGTCCTTGAAGGTGATGTCAGTCAGCTCAAGCTTGCCCGAGCGTTCCACAAAGATGCGCTTCGGCCCGTTCACAAGGATATCGTTGACCGACTCGTCCTTCAGAAGGGGCTCCAGCGGGCCAAGGCCCATGACCTCGTCGTAGAGTTCCTGGTTCAGCGTGGTGCGGTCATCCTTGTTCAGCGCCACCGACAACTCGTCCAGCGCTTCCGAGGTGATCGAAGAAATCTCGGCCTTGAGGCTCGATTCCGATGCCTTTTCCAGCGCCGCGAGGTTGAGGTTCTCCAACAGGCGCTTGTGCAGTTCGACCTTCAGTTCCATCAGGCGCTCTTTGCGCTTGTGGTCCTTGTCTGCGGCTACAGTTTCGGCAGGGCTGCGCACCGGCGCCACCGGCAAGGGGCGCATGTGCGATGCGTTGGGCTTTTCCGGCGCGTTGCCGGGCGCCGAGGGGCGAACGGAGGGCGTGGCAGCACCGACCGGGGCCGACATGTTCGGCCGGGCAGCGGCGTCGGCGGATTTCTTGTAGCGCGAGAACATCTTTCACACCCTCAAAAGTTCAGAAGCTTGCGGTCAGGATCTCAGGACTTGCCCGTCTCTACGGCCGCGTTCAGGTCGTAGAGCGATTTGGCGAGTTTCTGGATTTCCTTGCGCAACGGATTCTTTGCCGAGCTCTCTGCCAGTGGCAGTCCGTGATCGTTGGACTGCGTGACCTGATTTCCGCCATCGGGCAGTTGCACCTCGATCTGGATGTCGAGGCTTTCAGCCATGCGCTTGACGCGGCCCTTGGCGGAAAGATCGGTGAAGCGCGGTGCGCGGTTCAGCACATAGCGCAGCTTTTCATGCGGCAGCCCCTCGGCCTTGAGCGCGCGGACAAGGCGCAGAACGTTTTGGGCCGAGCGCAGATCAAGCTCGAGCAGGGCGAAATAGACATGCGCCCGGGTCAGCACTGTTTCGGTCCAGGCGACAATCGTTGAAGGCATGTCCACGATCACGAAGTCAAAATTCGACAGCGCCATATCGAGCACGCGGCCCACGTCATCGGGTGCGATCATGTCGAGCGGCAGCATGTCGGGCGGCGCGGTAAAGACATGCAGCTTTTCGTTGAAGGTCAGCATGCCGCGCAGGAAGGATTCGCTGTCTGCCGACGCGGTATCCGACAGGATCTCGAACACGGCATCGCGGCGCGGCAGGTCGAGCCCGGTCGAGATCGCGCCAAACTGCAAATCAAGATCGATCAGGCAGACACGGGGGCCATCGGTCTTGGCAATCGTTGCCAGTTCCCAGGCGAGGTTGGACGCAAAGGTGGTGGCGCCGACGCCGCCGGACATGCCGTGCACCGGCAACAGCACGCCGTCGCGGTCGCCTTTCGCTTTGAACGTGGGCGTAGCGGCACCGCCAGCGGGCAAGTCAGCGACGGGAGCGGCCACGGCGACGGGCACGGGGGCGGGCTTGCGCATCCGTTCGATGGCTTCATGCAGCGCGCCATCGGGCAGCGGATAGGGCACGAAATCGTCCGCGCCAAGGCGCAAAAGCTGATGCAGGCCGATCGGGCTGACCTCATGCGCGATCAATACCACCTTGATCGCCTTGGACTTGGCGAGCCGGATGATATCGGTCACCTTGCTGAGATCGATCTCGTCCTCGCCGTCCACCGCAATCGCCACAAATTCCAGCGAGGCCGCGTCGGGCTGATCGAGGAAGACCAACGCATCCTCGAAGCCGAGGTCGCCCCAGTTTTCGCCAAGCTCGGTTTCCATGTCATCGATGAGCAGATCGAAATTCTGCACATCGCGCGAAATCGTGCACGCCGTGATCGGCGCCGGTTCCGGCTGAAGATTTGCCACGCTCGTCATCGCCTCTATCGCCCTTCAAAAGTCCGCCCGGCAGGGGGCCCGCCAATGCGGCGGGTTCAGGTCCTGCTGGGGGGCCGCGGCATTTCCGCGGAGCTTTTCCATTGTCTCAGGAATGCTGGTCAATGGTGGCGATATTGGGGCTAAAAAATCGTTATTCTTTGATATTTAAAGAATGATCGTTTCCATACGGAGCACGATCACACCGGCGGCCTTAGTTGCCGCCGGGATCGACGTTGGACGACGTGGAGGAGCCGGGCGGGTGCAGGCGCTCGGCCAAGGTGATGTATTCACGATGGATCACCGCTGCGTATTTGCCATTCAGGACCGTGGGATGACGGGCGAGGAAGCCGGTCACTTCGGTCACTGTGCGCCGGTTGCGCATCTCGGGTTGATTCGTCGGCACGATGGGACGCGTCTTGCCGAAAGACGCCACCGCTTCCAGCCGGGACCGGCTGATCCCCTGGCTTGCAAAGAACGCCACCACCGCTTGCGCCCGGCGAAGGCCAAGCCGCTGGTTGTAGGCGCTGGACCCTACCAGATCGGTGTGGCCGTAAACGCGGAAGCGCACCTCGGGGAACTGTTTGATCCAGTTGGCCTGTTCGATCAACACGCGGCGCGAATTTTCGTCCAGCGCCGACGAATCGAAGGCGAAGTTGATCGTGTCGGGCACTTCCTGGGAAAACCGCCCTGCCAGTGCCTGCACGTAGTCCAGTTGGCCGCTCTGAACCAGTATGTTGTTCATCTGGGCGTTGCCGAACGTGCCCATGTCCACTTCGGACCCGGCTTCACGTTCGGCGCATGCACCAAGCGCCACAAGGGCGACGGCGGCGATCAGGGGATGTGCGCGCATTGGCCTTACTCCATCACATAGCCATAGGGGCTGCCGAAGTCCTGTCGTGCGACTTCGCCGGCAGCACCGGTCTTGGGCCCTTTTGTCCCCTGCACCTTGCCGAAGAGGAAAAGCTCTTTCTCCGAAGGCAGGCGTACGCGATCTGTCGGAAGTGCCAGCGCCTCGCCCCGCGTCGGTGTGACGAGGTGCGGAGTGACGATGATCACCAGTTCCGATTGCGACCGGTTGTAGTCCGCCGAGCGGAAAAGCGCGCCAAGGACGGGGATATCACCGAGCCAAGGCACCTGACCGTTGAGGTTGCGGAAGTCGTCTTGCAGCAAGCCCGCGATGGCAAAGCTTTCGCCATCGCGCATCTCGACCGTGGTCGAAGTTTCGCGGCGGCTGAAGGCATTGATCGAGAAGCCGGACGATTCGATGGTGATCGTGTTGTCGATCGCCGACACAGCCGTCGTGATCGTCAGGTTGATCAGATCACCGTCGACCACCACTGGCGTAAAGTTCATCTCAACGCCGAAGGGTTTGTATTCGATCGAGATATCGCCAGATCCACTGGCGACCGGGATGGGATATTCACCACCCGCCAGGAACTTCGCTTCCTGCCCCGAAAGGGCAGTCAGGTTTGGTTCTGCCAGCGTGCGGACAACGCCCTTGGTTTCCAGCGCTTCAAGCAACACGCCGATCT
>JBBSBE010000160.1:0-8084 GCA_038251625.1 Rhodobacterales bacterium | reverse complement strand
GCGCATGGCGGCGCGGAACGAGCGTTCTTGATCCCGGCTCCATGCCTGACTGTCCCGCGTTTTAACCACTTGCGTTAGACCGCGCATACGGGCGCGACGCTCTTCCACGGGCATACCGAGGGCTAGCTCGATCGCCATGTCCATCGCGCGGGTGGAAAAGGGGTTTGTCAGCACGGCAGATGACAGTTCAACCGCTGCGCCCGCAAATTCCGACAGGACTAGCACACCGTCGCCATCGGTCCGGCAGGCCACAAATTCCTTCGCAACCAGGTTCATTCCGTCTGCCAAAGGCGTTACCCAAGCAATATCCGCTGCGCGGTAATGGGCCACGAGATCAAGAAAGGGCACGGCGCGAGACATCAGGGTAATCGGTTGCCATGCGAAGGTGCCGAACCGTCCGTTGATCCGACCGACGATCTGTTCGATTTCGGTCTGAATTTCGTCATAGACGGTCATGTTGCGGTTCGCGCTGACCGACACATGCATCAGCCGGACCTTGCCCGCTAGATCGTGCCTGCGCTCCAAAAGTCGCTCGAAACACAAGAGCTGATCAGCGCCGCCTTTGGTGTAGTCGGTCCGACCGACCGACAGAATCATCTGGGCCTCACCTAGTTCGGCGCGAAGGTCGGCGACTTTGGCCTCGGTCTCGGTACTGCGCGCGACACTTTCGATATACGCGGCATCAACCCCAACCGGTGATACCAAAAGCGTCACGTCACGCCCTTCGTAGCGGATGCTCGTCGGTACCTTGCGCTCACTCAGCGCGGTGCCGTCCGTGATCAGGTCGTGTGCGACAGGCGCGCGTTCGACCACGTCAGCCTCAAGCAGGCTTTGCGCGACGGCCGCAAAATTCGCTGCATAGCGGGGTATGTGGAAGCCGACGACGTCGCAGGCGAGCAGGCTTTCAATGATCTCTTTGCGCCATGGCAGCACGTTGAACATGTCGGGGCCCGGGAATGGCGTGTGGTGAAAAAAGCTGATCGTCACATCCGGGCGCATTTGACGCAGATAGGCTGGTACCAGCCAAAGGTTATAGTCATGTACCCAAACCACAGCCCCGGGTGAGGCTTCTGCAGCGGCTGCCTCTGCAAAGGCCCAGTTCACCTCGCGAAATGTTGGCCAGTCGACGGGCACATAATCATAGCGCTCCTTGAAGGAGTGCAGGATCGGCCAGAACGCGGCTTTTGAAGTGATGTGGTAGAAGCTTTTCACCTGCGCCGAGGTCAGGGGAAGGCGTGAAACCGTGTAGGTGCCAAAGCTGTCTTCAATCTCGATCCGACGTTCGAATTCGGGATTGGATGTATCTTCGGCCAGTTTCCATGCTACCCAAGCCCCGCGCTCGGCGTGGCCGAAAAAGCTTTTCAGTGTTGGAACGATTCCGTTCGGACTCGTGTTCTCGCGGAACACCGTCTTACCTTCGATTTCCACTTCTTCATACGGTTGGCGATGGTAGACGATCACCAGATCACTGGACATGTGGGTCTCCTTCAGAGAGGGGATGCAGGGAAAAGTGCGCCACGGCCTCTAGAATGCCAGCGGCGCCGATTGCGTCTGCGATGTGAACCTGGGGCAAGCCTTGGACGCGCTCGATCAATGCCGGTTCCGAACCGCCAACCGCGACGGCGGGTAGACCGGACGTGAGCATCGACAGATCGTTCATTGTGTCGCCAGCGACCAGCACACGCTCTGCGTCGACATTAAGAAGTGCGATCAGCCGGCGTAGCGACGGCCCCTTGCTTATTCCGCGTGGCAGCACGTCGAAAAAACGGTTGTCGGAAATCAGCGCATCCAGTGCCATGTCCGTCACGACTTGCACGACGTCAGGATCAAATTCGTCCGGATCGAGATCATAGCTGACCCGGTGGCGAAACGCGGTGGGTTGCAAACGCAGGCCGGGATGGCCATCCAGTGCCGCGCGCACCCGGAGGCCGCTGTCGGCCCAGAGGTCGGCTATGTCACGCTCCAACGCGGGGATCGGCAGTATACCGTCGCTGGACACTGTGGCTATTGTGGTACCAACGTCGCCGATTACATATTCGGGCCATGGCATGCTACCAGCGCGGCACGCTGCGGCAATGAAGTCAGGGTCGCGGCCGGTCACAAAGATCAGGCCGATGCTTCTCCGGTTGTCCTCGATCCAGGTGTAAAGTCGGTTACGATCCACGTCCGCGCCACCAAGGAAGGTGCCATCAAGATCGGTTGCAAGCACAAAGCGGCACTCTGACAGCGGACGTTCTGCGATGATGTCCGGTCCGATCATACTTGGGCCCCCGCCATCGGATGCGGCAACATGAGGTCCAGCGCGCGCGGCTCGCCCTCGATCGGGCGCGACCAGAGCGCTGCAAAAGTGCCGCGCAGGTCCTCGCCGTCGCACAGGATTGCATGCACAGCCTCACAAATCGGCATCGAAACACCGACCCGCCGTGCCAAGTCGATGACTGAGATTACATTTGCCTCGCCCTCGACCACGACCGGCTTGCCATCAAAACAGGCGGCGCGTGGGATGCCTTGCCCAAGCTGAACCCCAAGCGACATGTTGCGCGATGTGGTGCTGGAGCAGGTCAGCGTCAGATCGCCTGTGCCAGACAGACCGGTGACCGTTTCACGCCGCCCGCCCAAAGCCTCGGCCAGTGTCTTCATCTCGTCCAGACCACGCGCGATCAGGGCTGCGCGTGTGTTTTCGGCAAATCCGGCGCCGGTCATCATTCCGCAAGCGATGGCGATAACATTCTTGACTGCGCCGCCAACTTCGACCCCGGTCACATCATCAGAGACGTAAGGCCGGAACCATTCCGAACCCAGCGTGACTGCCATGCGGGCCGCCACACTGGCTTCCGGCATCAGCCGATCTGCCTCCGAGAACGGAAAGGCCACGGCGGCGGCCGATGGATGGCCAAGTGCCAATTCGCGCGCGAAGGTGGGCCCGGAAATTGCGCCGATTGGATGGCCGGGCATCGCTTCGGCGACAACCTGCGACAGCAGATAGCCGGTCTTTCGTTCGATCCCCTTGGCACAGATCGCAATCGGCTGCTGCATCGTCGCCAGCTGCGCGATCCTGACGCTCATCGCGCGGATGGTGGTTGAGGGCGTGGCGAGGAGTATGACTTCTGCATCGCATATTGCAGCGTTGAGGTCCGTCGTCGCCTGGATGCTTGCCGACAGTCCTACACCGGGGAGGTGGCGCTTATTCTCGTGCGTAGTGCGGATCGAATCGATGGTTGCCGCATTGCGCCCCCAGAGGGTTACTTCGCGTCGCGCGCCAGCAGCCACCACAGCGAGTGCCGTGCCCCAAGCGCCGCAGCCGATCACTGCGATCCGTCGATACGGTACGGCGTGGCGTGCTTGCGGGCTGTTCGGCATATCTTCGGTTGCGCGAGAAACCAGTATGTTCATGGCTGTCCTTCTCCGGCAGACGGCAAACGTCAATCAGCCCGATTAATCGTGCGAATGCTGCCCAGCAAATGTGTGTTCGACCGTTAATATAGGGGCGGACGTGACAATGACAACCTTTGGGACAATGCAGACGCAGCATTTTAGGCGCAGCTTCCGGATCTTGCAGGCAACATCTCTTTCCTTCGGGCGCATTGCCTAAATATAAGGCTAGATATAAAGATGACCCACCGTTTGCGACCGAAAGAGTGTGGATTTGGCAAGAGGCAATAAGATTTTGCCGAAGATAAGATCTTGCCGAAGTAAAGTCCGATAGGGGGGGTAAACTAATTTTACAATACATATGCTGCTAAATCGAACTGGACTTCTTTTAGATGGGAATGGCGTTGTTGCGCAACTCATGCCTGCGGCGTGATTGTCCCTTTCCCCGTCAGTATCAGGCCACGGGAACGATCTCGGCCGTTCCGAGTGCAGAGAAGCGGTTCATCAGTGCGATGCGGATCTGGATTTCGGCGGTTTGGCGGTCCGGGTCTCTTGCAGCGATGCGTTCACCGAAAGCCCTGAGGCACGGCATCCTCGCCTCGGCCCGGCTTCGGACAGGGTATCCTGCCCAGCGTTTCCAGAACACCCTGCCATTGTGTCGTGTGGCGCGGAGGGTTCGTTGCGGTTGATTGCAGCCGGGCAGTCCTCTTTCCAAGGCCGACCGTTTTTCCGGAACGGAATGATCGCTGTGGCTCGGTGGTCGATAATGGCGGTGTGGCAGCGGCGCGAGTTATAGGCGCCGTCGGCGGTCACCATGCCGAGTCCCTCGCCCTCAGGGATCTGGCCGAGTAGTTTTGGCAGCACCGGGCTGTCAACGCTGCTGCTGGGCGTGAATTCAAGCGCCCGGATGTCAGACGTGGCTGTGTCCATGGCCAGATGGACCTTGCGCCATTTGCGTCGGCCCTGAATTCCATGCTTGCGCGCCTGCCATTCTCCATCGCCCAAGAACTCGATCCCGGTGCTGTCGATCAGGAGGCTCAGCGGGTCATCAACGCGCCGATACGGCATCTGGACGGCCAATGTCTTCTGCCTCCGACACAGTTCGTGTAACTCGGCACCGTCCAGTCCAGACCGGCCATCTTCAACCGGGGATGGCTTGCTCATGTAGCTTGTCTAACCACATGGATTCACCGTGTGAATCGTCCATGGCCACAGTTTTGCACCAACGCCCGTTGCACAACGCGTTGTCGCCATGACAGTGGTGCCCACGAGAAAATGCGAGGAGGTCCGCGCGGTTTCTGTACGGATCCGGGCGCAACGGTCAAGCCGATGGAGGGACATGTTCCCAACCGCCAAACGACACCGCTTCGAACGCTGGCGAAACGTTGACAGAACAATGAAAGCAGCAAAGAATTCAAGATCGGAGAGGGGGCAACGGGTTTGCCCCGATCTTGGAGGGTCTGTCGTTTTGTGAAGTGCACCGCGCATCGAACCAGGTGTCGGTGAGTGTTCAGACAAGTAATAATCGACAATGGAAAACAAGGAGATAGTGACGTGAAGCTGATCCGACCAATACTAAACCGACGCGCCTTCGTCCAGCGGACCATCGCAGGCGCCGGGCTGCTTGCAGCACCGGCGATCATTTCCAGCAAGGCGCTCGCGTCATCTGGCGAAATGAACCTGCTGATGTGGTCTGATGAATTTCCAGGCGACGTGATCCCGAATTTCGAGAAGGCCACTGGTATCAAGGTCAACCAGACCCCTTTCTCGCAGAATGAAGAACAGATCAACAAGCTGCAGGCCACTGGTGGCGAAGGATTTGACTTGTGCTCGCCAACCGTGAACCGGGCGCCACAATACAAGGACCTTGAAGTTATCGCTCCCTTCGACATGGGCCGGCTGACCAACATCGGCAACGTGTTGCCAGCTATGCTGGGCAGTTCCTCGGCGCTGTGGGAGTGGGATGGCGGGTTGCATCATGTACCGCATTGCTGGGGTTCGGAGGCGCTCTCGTATCGCACGGACCTGTACAAGGGTGACCCAACCCAACTGTCCTACGGCTCGTTGTGGGACGAAGGTGTCCGGGGGCATGTTCAGGGCCGCCCGCATTCATACCTTCTGTCGATCGGCCTTTGGTGGGACGCATCGGGCAAGATGCCGTCGAACCGGATGCTGGACGGCTACAAGGATGAGGACAGCTTCAAGAAAATCTGGGATCCGATCCTAGCCTTTGCAATCGAGAACAAGTCTTTCGTCAAGCAGTTCTGGGATTCTGCAGACAATACCAAGTCCGGCCTGATGGAGAACGATGTCCTTATCGGCCTGACATGGGACGGCCCTGCGCTGTCGCTCAAGAAAGAAGGCAAGCCGGTCAACTACACGGCACCGAAAGAGGGCGCCATCGCGTGGATGGACGGTCTGTCGATGCTCAAGGGCGCCGCTAACGTGGATGCCGTTTACGAGTTCCTGAACTACCTGCACACGCCGGAATCCTCGGGCGCGGTTGCTGACGGGTCGGGCTATAACCCGGTTGTCACAGGTGCGGATGCCTTTACCTCGGATGTCTTCAAGAAGAACTTCCAAGAGGCGTTCCCGGGCGATGCGCTCGCCAACCTTTGGGCCTGGCCGCCTGAGCCGACTTGGTACGCGGAAATCCGCAGCCAATATGCCGACAAGTTCAAGGCCGCCTGAGCGAGCGAAGACACAAGCGGATCCCAGCCCCGGACTGACCGGGGCTGGGAGTCCTGCGACCGCGGGGAAAGTCAAAGCCGCGCTGCGACCTGTGCTGTTCTTGGGTGAACTCAAGCGGAACGTATCCTGTTGATGTTTTCGGGTAGAGCAGGGGCCTTGGGCAATGTTGCAGAAGATACTCATGTTCCGCAGTGACGGAGCAAACGGAAAGGGCTGAAGTCTTATGAAGGCAAGCGTCGAGCTTGATCGGGTCACCGTCAGATTTGGGCATTTTACCGCTGTCGAAAGTGCCACGCTGGACATCAGGGGCGGCGAGTTTTTTTCGTTTCTCGGTCCCTCTGGCTGTGGAAAGACGACGATCCTGCGCACCATTTCCGGGTTTCTGGAGCCGACCCAAGGCAGCGTCCGCATCAGTGGCCAGGACATGGCGGGCATAGGTCCCAACAACCGCCCGACCGCCCTGATCTTTCAGAACCTCGCGCTTTTCCCGCTGATGACCGTGGCCGAAAACATCACCTATGGCCTGCGCGTCCGCAATGTCGGCAAGATCGAGCGGATGAAGAAAGCCGACGAATTACTGGAACTGATCGCACTTCCGGGGCAGGGCAAGAAATTGGTAAGCGAGCTTTCCGGCGGCCAGAAGCAGCGCGTTGCGATCGCCCGCGCGCTGGCCGTGCAGCCGAAGGTGCTGCTCTTGGACGAGCCGCTATCGGCACTGGATCTCAAGCTGCGCCAGCACATGCGCAATGAACTGCGTGCCATTCAGCAGCAAGTCGGTATCACGTTCATCTACATTACCCATGATCAGGGAGAAGCGCTGACGATGTCAGACCGCATCGCGGTAATGAGCGATGGGGTGATCCAGCAGATCGCCGACGGCAAGAAAGTCTATGATGAGCCCGACACTGCCTTTGTTGCGTCGTTTGTAGGCGAGAACAACGCTTTTGCCGGCATTGTGCTGGAGGCCAGTGGCGACAGTGCGGTTCTTGAAACGATTGCCGGCCCGCTGCGGGGGCGCAATCCGAAGGGCCTGAAGGCAGGCGATCGGGCGATCCTGTTCGTGCGACCGGAATCCCTGTTGCCGTCAGAAGGTGCGCCCGATTGCACGATCACGGCAACGGTCAGCTCGGTGGCGTTCGAGGGGAACGTCACGCATGTCTACCTGCATGGACCGCAGCACAAGGAAATCACTCTGACCATCGGGCGCAACAGCGCAAATGACGTACCTTCAAAAGGCGCGCACACCGCTGTCAGCTATCAGCCTTCGATGGGTTTGATCTTGCCCGAAGGGATGCTGGCCCGTGAGTAGTCGATTCATCGTTTTTCTGATCCCGATCCTTGTCATCGCAATCTTCTGGATCATGGCTTGGCGCGAGGCGAAAGCCTCTAACGACCCAGGTCGAAAGTCCTTTATGGATCGCAACGGCATGGTGCTCGGCGGTGTGTTCATCGGCCTCGTAGCATTCTGGATCCTGTTCCTTGTCGTGATGCCCTATCTCTATATGGTTGTCGAAAGCTTCCATCCGAAGCTTCCCCCTGCAAAACGCGGCGGGCCGGAGGATGTGCTGACCCTCAGCCAGTACCAGTCTTTCTTCATCGAGAAATCGAGTGGAGAGTGGAATACAATCCATATGTGGGCATTCATCTATACGATCGGGATATCCATCGTCGTGACGGCGGTGAATTTCATGATCTGCTATCCGGTCGCCTACTATATGGCGCAGCGCGGTACGGTGCAGAAGGTGCGAATGCTTATGCTTCTGCTGATCGTCCCGTATTGGGTCAATGAAATCCTCCGTGCCTTTTCGTTGCGATTGCTGCTTGCGTCAAAAGGATTGATCAACCAGTTTTTGATGGGCACGGGTCTAACCGATGGACCTATCGATTTTCTGGCAAACAACGTCGGGCTCTATGTGGGCCTTTCTTATGCCTACCTTCTGATAATGGTTTTCCCACTATACAACGCTCTGGAAAGTCTGGACAAAAATCAAGTTGAGGCGGCTCATGATCTGGGCGCGCCG
>JBBSBE010000159.1:0-8146 GCA_038251625.1 Rhodobacterales bacterium | reverse complement strand
GTGACGGTCGCAGCAGCAGTGCAAGAAGTGGAATGAGCATGCGAACCTTAATTGCCATCGTTGCCTTGGTCGTATCATCACCACTGGCATCACTGGCCGAGGATGTGGTGCTGGCACCAGTATCGGTGACGGAATGGAAGGCGGTCTATGGCCGGATCGAGGCGCGTAGCCGCATTCCGGCTCGCGCGAGGTTGGGCGGCACACTGGTGTCATTGGGCGTCAGCGAAGGCGATGTCGTGACGGCCGGGCAGGTTCTGGCGCAGGTTGTCGATGCCAAGATCGACTATCAGCTTGCCGCCATCGACGCCCAGTTGCAGGCACTGGCGGCCCAGATGGACAACGCGAGGGTCGAACTGACGCGGGGCGAGGATCTGCTGGCGCGCGGGGTGACAACGGCGCAAAGGCTGGACGCGCTGCGCACGCAGGTGGATGTATTGACGGGCCAAATCGCCGCGGTGGGGGCTGATCGCAAGGTGGTGGAGCAGCTTGCGCTGGAGGGGGCGGTGCTGGCCCCCATTGCGGGCCGGGTGCTGTCGGTGCCGGTGGCGGCGGGGGCTGTGGTGTTGCCGGGCGAGGCTGTGGCCACCATCGGCGGCGGCGGGATTTTCCTTCGCATCGCGGTGCCCGAACGTCATGCCGCCTTCTTGCAAGAAGGTGACGCAATCGGGATCGAAACCGCCAAGGGCATGTCGCAAGGCACTTTGGCACGCATCTATCCGCTAATCGAAAGCGGCCGCGTCATTGCTGACGTCGAAGTGCCCGACCTGCCCGACAGCTTTATCGACGCGCGGGTACTGGTTCGTCTGCCGGTCGATACCCGGAGCGCGCTGATGGTGCCGGAATCCGCCGTCATTACCCGCACGGGCCTTGATTTCGTCGAGGTTGCTGGCCCCGATGGCTCATTCCTGCGCACGGTCGTGCTTGGCCAGCACCAGACAATCGGGAGCACCCCGATGATCGAGGTGTTGTCGGGCCTTATGACCGGTGACCGGGTCGTGACCGGGCATGAGTAAGCCGCCCGAGACCGTGAACCTCGGCATCGCAGGGCGGCTGACGCGGGCGTTCATCGCTTCGTCCCTGACGCCCCTCTTCATTCTGGCGGCGCTGGCGATGGGGCTGGTCGCCCTGACCTCGCTGCCGCGCGAGGAAGAGCCGCAAATCTCGGTTCCGCTGGTAGACATCCACGTGCAGGCACCCGGCTTGCGGGCCGAGGATGCGGTCAAGCTGGTCACCGAACCTCTGGAAGGCATCGTCAAGGGCATCGCCGGGGTCGAACATGTCTATTCCTCGACCCATGACGACAACGTGCTGGTCACGGTGCGCTTCAAGGTTGGCACCTCGTCGGATGCGGCTGTTCTGCGCGTGCATGACAAGATTCGCGCCAATATGGACCGCATCCCCTTCGGCATCCCCGAGCCGCTGATCGTCGGGCGCGGCATTGATGATGTGGCGATCGTGTCGCTGACACTGGCGCCCAAACCGGGGGTCGAAGGCATCAGCGCCAACGATCTGACCCGCATCGCCCGCGAGTTGCGCACGCAGGTGGCCAAGACGACGGATGTCGGGCTGACCTATTTGGTGGGCGAAGTGCCCGAAATGATCCGCATCGCCCCTGACCCTGAGCGGCTGGCGCTGTATGGCGTCACTTTGCAGCAACTGGCGGCAAAGGTGGCCAATGCCAACCGATCACAGAACACTGGCCCGTTGCGCGACAACGGCGAACAAATTGATCTGGTGGTGGGTGAGACGCTGGTCGCCTCGGCCGAGATTGCCAACCTCTTGCTGACCACCCGTGACGGGCGGCCGGTCTATGTGGCCGATGTGGCCGAGGTCAGCTTTGTGTCCGACAGCGCCGACGTGATCGTGGCCAATGTCAGCCACGCGCCAGATGGCACGGTCACCCGCACACCAGCCGTCACTCTGGCCGTGGCCAAGCGCGCCGGAGCCAATGCGGTGATCGTGGCCGAGGCGATCCTGACGCGCATTGAGGCGCTTGAGGGCAGTCTGATCCCGGACACGGTCGCCGTGATCGTCACCCGCAACTATGGCGAAACCGCGAACGAAAAGGCCAATGAACTGCTGTTTCACCTTGGTCTTGCCACGCTGTCCATCGTGGCGCTTGTCTGGCTTGCCATCGGCTGGCGCGAAGCGATTGTCGTGGCGATGGTGATCCCGGTCACCATCCTGCTGACGCTCTTTGCCGCCTGGGTCATGGGCTATACGCTGAACCGGGTGTCGCTGTTCGCGCTGATCTTTTCCATCGGCATACTGGTCGATGATGCGATTGTAGTGATCGAAAACATCGCGCGGCACTGGGGGATGAACGACGGTCGCAGCCGCATCGCGGGCGCCGTTGATGCGGTGGCGGAGGTTGGCAACCCCACTATCGTGGCGACCCTAACCGTGGTGGCCGCGCTGTTGCCGATGCTGTTCGTGTCGGGCCTGATGGGGCCGTACATGAGCCCGATCCCCGCGAATGCCAGTGCAGCGATGATCTTTTCGTTCTTTGTCGCCGTGATCATTACGCCGTGGCTGATGGTCAAGGTGGCTGGCCGCGCGCCCATGGCGGCGCATGGCCATGACGACACCTATGGCGGCCATCCCGGCGGCTTCCTTGGTCGGCTGTACGGTCGCGTGGCACGGCCCTTGCTGGCCAGCAAGACCCGCAGTCTGGTCTTCCTGCTGGTCACGGTGGTCCTGTCTTTTGGCTCGCTTGGTCTGCTTTACACGCAGGATGTGACGGTCAAGCTGCTGCCATTCGATAACAAGTCCGAGCTGTCCGTGGTCATTGACCTGCCAGAAGGTGCTGCGGTCGAGGCGACAGACCGCGTGGCACAGGACGTGGCGCGCCTGGTTTTGCAACTGCCCGAGGTGGTGTCAGTGCAGACCCATGCCGGGACTGCGGCCCCGTTCAATTTCAACGGTCTGGTGCGGCATTATTACTTGCGCGGCGCAGCACATTTGGGAGAGGTGCAGATCACCCTCTCGCCCAAGGCCGACCGCGACCGGCCCAGCCATGCAATCGCGCTGGATATCCGCGCGCGTCTGGCCGCGTTGCCGCTGCCCGCTGGCACGAGCCTGAAAACGGTGGAGCCTCCGCCCGGTCCGCCGGTGATCGCAACCCTGCTGGCCGAGGTCTACGGCCCTGATGCCAATTCCCGCCGGGCTGCCGCAACCAAGGTGCGCGAAGCCTTTCAATCTGTGCCTTTTGTTGTTGACGTGGATGACAGCTTCGGCATGCAGGCACGCCGTTTGCGCGCCACGATCAGCACCGACGATCTGGAGTTTTTCAGCGTCGAGGAAAGCGATGTCTTCGACACGCTGGCCATCCTGAACGGTGGGCGCACGGTGGGCTATTCGCACCGCGGGGACGGCCGCCCGCCAATCCCGATCCGGGTTGAGCGCAGCCCCGGCGACCGGGTACTGGACGAGCGGTTCCTGTCTACCCCGATCCCGGCCAACGTGTTGCCAGGCGCGCGGGGCGTAGTGGAATTGGGCGACGTGATCCGCGTGGCGGAGGAACGCGCCTCGTTCCCGGTGTTTCGCCACAACGGGCGGGATGCGGAAATGGTGACGGCAGAGATGGCAGGGGCGTTCGAGGCGCCACTTTACGGCATGATCGCGGTGGGCAAGGCGCTGGATGCGATGGACTGGGCCCCCGGCACCAAACCGGTGATCAGCCTGTATGGCCAGCCCGCCGACGAATCCGTGACGACCCTGCTGTGGGACGGCGAGTGGGAAGTGACTTACGTCACCTTCCGTGATATGGGGGCAGCGTTTGGCGTGGCGCTGCTGGCTATCTATATACTTGTCGTCGCGCAGTTCGGTTCGTTCCGCCTGCCTTTGGTGATCCTGACGCCAATCCCGCTAACGTTTCTCGGCATCGTGGCAGGGCACTGGCTATTTTCCGCGCCATTCTCGGCCACCTCGATGATCGGTTTCATCGCCCTTGCGGGCATCATCGTGCGCAATTCGATCCTGCTGGTCGATTTCATCCGCCACGCCGATCCGGCAGGCAAGACTCCGGTGGAGATTCTGATCGAGGCCGGGGCCATCCGGTTCAAGCCGATCCTTTTGACGGCCATCGCGGCGATGATCGGGGCGGTGGTGATCTTGTCCGACCCGATCTTTCAGGGGCTGGCGATCTCGCTCCTGTTCGGGTTGCTATCCTCGACGCTGCTGACAGTGCTCGTGATCCCGGCGATCTATCGGGTGCTCAAGACCTGAGAGCGACGAAATAACGGACGGCTTCAAACAAAACGATCGGTCCCTCGGTAAGGCGGTCTCTCTCGTCGGCTGATACAGCTCACTGCAGTGCCCGGCGTGCTATGATAAACAACAATGATAAGAAACAGTTGGGAGCATGAAATGAGTGTAAAACTTGCTTGCCTTATCTGCGGTCAAAGCAACCGCGTGCCAGAGGCCAGACTGGGGTCCGATCCCAAATGTGGAACCTGCGGCGCGGGGTTGATTTCGGACAAACCATTTGAAATTCCCTTCGATATTCTTGAGAAAGCCGCACGGATCGACGACCTGCCGCTTGTCGTGGATTTCTGGGCGGCGTGGTGCGGACCATGTAAGATGATGGCGCCCGAATTTGCCAAAGCGTCCAAGGAACTCAAAGGCCGCGCACGTTTCGCAAAGCTGAACACCGAGACCTACCCCGAAGCAGGCGGGCGATACGGCATTCGCGGAATACCGCTGCTGATTGCGTTTCGAAGTGGGAGGGAAATCAAGCGGCAGGCCGGTGCGATTGCATCGACGCAAATCGTTGAGTGGGCTGCTGGACTAGGCTGAAACCAGCCCCGAGGGTTTCGCCCCCCCCCCGTCACGCGGAAGAAGTTCTTAAAATACTCTTGGGTCAGATCACGGATCATCGACTTTGCAAGATCGCGGTTCAATCCGGCGCTCATAAGGAATGCAGGCGATGCGAGTTCAGTTATCGGCTGAGCATTTCAAGCTACGGCCCCTGCTTCTCAAATGCTCGATCTATCCTGCGAAAGTTCTGCACGCGCCCAATCAATCGATGACCATGCGCGCCGATAAGAAGAAGTGGTTGATATGCGACCGGATGGCTGCATCAGGCGTTTCGGTCGCTCGCTCAGGTGGGACCGCGCTCCGCGGCTAATGCGGACTTAAGCAGAGCGCTCTAAGAACGTCTGAGCCACGCCTTGCTCCGTTTTGGCGCGCTCGACTGCGGGTTGGGCTACTAACGTGTTGGAATCCTGCGCAGTTTGGTCGATTTTGTTGACCTATTGTTGACCTGGGTTGCGGGCATGCGAAAGCCCCGCAGAAAGCGGGGCGTAAAGCATTGTTGTTGCAAGGTATTTTGGTTGCGGGGACAGGATTTGAACCTGTGACCTTCAGGTTATGAGCCGCTTCTGCCCGAGGAACGAGCGCCCTTTAATTTCAATAGGTTACGCGATAACCCCTTGAACTAACGAGGGTTTCTAACCGCAGTTTGCCGCAGCCAGCCGCAGAGGACGGGTCCAAACGGGGAACGAAGTAGTTAAACAGGTTGACCTATTGTTGACCCGCTTCGAAAGCTTCCTCGCCCGAGTCACTTTTGTACCCCAATGTTGCACAGCCATTGGTCAAGCACATGCGTCCGTTTCGCGTGCGCGTAAATCGGTAGGACACTCCGCCGGAACCACGCCGATCTCGAGCCATCAGCGAGCCCTGATCGATCAGCCTGAACCGACATGAACGGCCCATAGCCGACGTTCAACGCCGGTGTGCCGCAGTACGGCTTCCCAAATCCAGTTAGACTTGGGCACGATGAACACCTCAAGACCTGCTGTGGTCACGCGTGCAGAATCAAAAACGGAATCACCGTTCATGAAGGCCGGTTTGCGGGCGATCCCCATGTAAAGTATCGCGGTCAGCGGCATGGGGCCGAAGGTCAGGTCGAGACGCCGGTTCACGCCGCGGGGGCCAAGCCCGGTTACCGGGCCCGGTACCAGTCCTGCACCTCGAAGGGCGCTGCGTAATTCGTGCGGCTTGATGAACATCGCCGGGTCATGCGTGCCGCGCGGCAAAAGGCGCAGCAGGTCTTCGGCAACCTTTATGGTGACAAGGCGGGCCAAGGGGTTGCGGTTGATGGTGTCGAAGAGGAACAGGCCACCCGGACGCAGAACGCGCATTGTTTCGGACAGCACCTTGTTCAAATCAGCCACATGCTCCAGCACATCGACGCAGACGACGGCATCGAAACTTGCAGCTTCATAGGGCAGCGCCTCGCCCGTGCCCACGTCGTAGGCAATGCGAAGACCGCTCTCGCGGGCGTGACGGCGGGCGGCCTCGATGGCTGCGTCCGCAGGGTCGATCCCGGTCACATGCGCGCCTCGCGCAGCCATTGCCTCGGCCATGAAGCCGCCTGCGCAGCCCAGATCCAGAACGTCCTTGTTCTGCCAGTCGATATGCCGGTCAAACCACCGCAGGCGGCCCGGCACGAGGTTTTTCAGCGTCCGCACCCAGCGCACATCGTCCGACCACCAATGGTCGGCGACCCTGTCATAGATCGTCAAGTCATTGCGCATCGCGGTCCTTTGCAGAGGCGAGACGTGGAAGTACATACGGAACCGCCGCACGGTAGCGACTGAACCTGTCACCATAGCGGGCGGCGAAGCGGCGCTCCTTCATGCGCGGGGCCAGCAGGCAATAGGCGGTAAAACTCAGCGCCAGCCCCAACTGATCGGGTGTCCAGACCGGCACGGTCCAAAGCGTCAGCGTGAAGGCCACATAGATCGGCTGACGGATCAGGCGGAACAGGCCTTGGGTCGGCATGTCGGGAAACACCGGGCGGATACGTGCCATCAGCGACATCCAGCCAAGTGCGCCCACCTGAACCTCGGCACCGGCGTCGAAAATGGCTTTCATCAGCAGCAGCCAACTTGCGGCAAAAGCTGCAGTGATGCCCCAGAACGCCACGCCATCTGCCCGCCACCAGACGATGCCCGATGGCGTCCACAGCGTGAACAGCACAAGCAACTGGGCCGAGGCGATGATGGCATAGGTCGTCGTGCCCAGCGTTGCACCGTGAGGGCCAGGGATCAGTCGGGCGAGCAATCGCCCGCCGGGGCCGGTGAGGAAAAGCGAATGCGCCAGTGGAAACTGCGCAATCAGAGCTGCATTCGCAAGGGCGGCCCATGGCCATGGCACGGTGCCGAAGCTTTCGCTCAGGCCAAAGAACATCGCCACGATCATCGCCGACACACCAGCAGCAAAGGTTATGTGGCAGATCAGTCCAAAGGACAGTGCCAGCGCAATCCGCGCCGCGCCCTGCGGTGGATGAAGCGTTGCGCGAAGCAACGTGACCAACCGCGCAATCCGCGAATCTGCGGAGGTCATGTCGGCATCATCTGAACATGGGTGAGCGGGATCTGCCGTAGGTCCTGCTGCAGTGGCCCTACCAGCCGCAACAGTGAGGAAAAGTGCCCCGCTTCGTGGGCGGGCAAGGTGTCAAATTTCGAAAAACGACACGCAGCTTTCGTGCATCGTTGCAGGCATAGCCAATCATCGCTGACGCCCCGGTTTGTCTGTCGAAACAGCCCTAGCCCGCCTGGCCGGTCTTCTTGTGATCCACGTCGCGGACACCGCTCGAGGTCGATAACAGCTTGACCGACTTTGATCTTTACTTTTTGCACAGCTTTCTGCCTTTTCCGGCTCATGTGCGGCAAACGCTTCCATGATGGACATCCTAGCACGATTGGCTCTCGCGCACAGGGCGACAACTCCGAGACCGTCGGCATCCGAAAAGTGGAGGCGTTTGTGACCATGGAACAGCGCTTTCTATACAGATCGCACTGAGATCATCCAGGCCGACACACGGAACCAAAGCTTGGTCAAACTGTTAGACAACGGTTGGTTTTGCTTGCCGCTGTCGCGCGTCCAAGCGCAAAGGGCGGGGTCTTCAACCGGCAGACGCTAACATTATCAACGCCTACGAAACCCTTATTGCGCGCATCGCCACGGCTTGCGTGCGGAGCGTCCGATGAAACACTTTCCCAAGCTGATGTCGATTGCAACCGCGGTGCCGTCGCACGTCCTGTTGCAACAGGATGCGGCCAACGCAGTTGAGCAGTCTTTTTCGGCACGCCTTGATGATTTTCCCCGGCTGTCGCGTGTGTTTCGTTCGGCAGGGATC
>JBBSBE010000158.1:0-8160 GCA_038251625.1 Rhodobacterales bacterium | reverse complement strand
TCCGCATCGCGGGCGACAGCGGTACCCCCATCGCGGCGGGCGACGGACCGGCAGCCGGGGCCTATGCGGCGCTTGCGGCGCGGCTCGTGGCTGGCGGCATGGCCTGATTTTTTGGGAATTCTTGGGACTGACCCCTGAAATTGGCTGATTCCGAATCACGCAGTCGCGATTCCGCGCGATTTTCTGGTGATTCCCGCCGCTGATCCTGTCAGACTGCGGGTCAGCCGCATGTCAGGCGCCGTCGAGAACCGTCTCTTACGCACGACCGGCCCTCACATCCAAACTGAGGGTATCTTCACAGATACCCCACATGTGGTGTGTATCCCAATCCACCTAACCAATTGTTGCAATTGAAGCCATGCATCGGCACTAGATGCTGCTTTTTCGCAACAGGCAGAACAACCTATAGCACATCATTCCCTCAGATTTCCGTTGCGTGGGGGTAATTCCCATGGCATCACAGGTTCACGGAGACGGGAACGACCAATTGGGGCAACCAAGACCCCGAACAGGCAAAAGCAGGCTCATACAGGCACACGCTTTCGTCTCCGCACGACAACAGATCCGGCACGCGGATAAAACGCATCCCCCCAGATGCCGCGCAGTCGGACAGACCCGGAAACGGGACAGGGCGGCGGATCGGGCAGTGGCAGCAGCCCGATCCGCCGTTGTCCGTTCCAGACCCCGGAACAGGAAAAGGCGAGGCGGGCCGCACGCGGCCACGGGACAAACAAGATGGCCGAGGCATTCAGAGGCGAGTTCGACCAGAAGGTCGACGGAAAGGCCCGGGTTTCGATCCCGTCGGTCTTTCGGCGCGTCCTGATGCAGGGCGATCCGGCCTTCGCCACCACCTGCCGCGCCCGCCTGATCGTCGTCTACGGGGGCGACAATCGCCGGTTCTGCGAAGTTTTCACCATCGATGGCATGAAAAAGATGGAGCGGCGCATCGCCCGCCTGCCCATCAACGATCCCGATGGCCGCCGCGCGTACCTCTCGCGCAACTACATCACGCTCTCTCAGGAAATCGACATCGACGATGACGGCCGCTTCGTGCTGCCGCCCAAGGTGCGCGCCAAGATCGGCCTTTCGCCGGATGATCTGAAAGCGGGCGCCGAGGCCGTCTTTGCAGGTGATCTTGAAACCTTCCAGATCTGGAAGGCCGACACCTACGTCAGCAATCCCGTCACCGTGCCCTCGCCGCTTGCACCGGGGCAGGACATGCGCACGCTGCTTCCCCCCGACGAAGAAGACGAAGCGGAAGGAACCTGACGCCGTGCATCCAAGCGCCCCGCTGCCAGGCCCGCGCGCGCCTCACGTCCCCGTCCTGCTCGGCCCGCTTCTGGCCGCCTGCGCGCCGGTGCGGGGCGTCTGGCTCGATGGCACGTTCGGGGCGGGTGGCTATGCGCGTGGCTTGCTCGAGGCCGGGGCCGACCGCGTGATCGGCGTTGATCGCGATCCGATGGCGCTGGCGATGGCCGCCGCTTGGGCAGATGGCTACGGCGACCGTCTGACCCTTGTGCAGGGCAACTTCTCGGGCTTGGCCGACCATGCGCCACTCGATGGTGTGGTGCTCGATCTCGGCGTCTCCTCGATGCAGCTTGACCAGCCCGAACGCGGCTTTTCCTTCCTGCGCGATGGCCCCCTCGACATGCGGATGAGCCAGGATGGCGACAGCGCCGCCGATCTGGTGAACACCGAAAGCGAGGAAACGCTCGCCGATATCCTCTATCATTTCGGCGAGGATCGCGCCGCCCGCCGCATTGCCCGCGCCATCGTCGAGGCGCGCACGGCTGAACCCATCACCACCACCTTGCGCCTTGCCGAGGTTGTGGCTTCCGTCCTGCCCCGGCCCAAACCGGGCCAAAGCCACCCCGCCACCCGCGCGTTTCAGGCGATCCGCATCGCCGTGAATACCGAATTTGATGAGCTGTTGCTGGGGCTTGAGGCCGCAGAGGCCGCCCTCGTGCCGGGCGGCCTCATCGCCGTTGTCAGCTTCCACTCGCTGGAAGACCGCATCGTCAAGCGCTTCCTGCAGGGCGGCGGGGCAGGCGGCGGCAACCGATACGCCCCCGCCACGGCCCCCGAAGCGCCCCGGTTCACCCCCGTTACCCGCGGCGCCACACCGCCCGATGAGGGCGAACTGGCCCAGAACCCCCGCGCGCGCTCGGCCAAGTTGCGCGTCGCGCGCCGCACCGATGCCCCCGCCCGCCCGGCTGATCCCGCCGCGCTCGGCGTGCCCACCCTTCCCGAAACGCGCCGCCGCAAAGGAGGTCGTTGATGCGCCCCCTCGTCTATGTCTTCACCGTCCTCGGCATCATGGGCCTTGCCTTCTGGGCCTACCGCGAGAATTACGCCACCCAGCGCGCCTTGCGCCAACTTTCTTCCCTGCAATCGGAAATCGGCGACCTGCGCGAGGCGCTGTCGGTGCAGCGCGCGGAATGGGCCTATCTGAACCGCCCCGAACGCCTGCGCGACCTGACCGCGCTGAACTTCGACAGGCTGTCGCTTTTGCCGATGGAACCGGGCCAGTTTCAGGCCGTAAGCAACGTGGCCCTTCCGCCCCCGCCTCTGCCCGAGCCCGCCCTCGTGCCCACCGACGTGCAGGGCGAATTGCCACCAGTTGAAGGGGCAGACCAGTGACCCGTACGCCGCTCCGCCCTCTTGCCCGCATCCTTGACGCCCGCCAGAAGGGCGAAAACCCCGATGCCATCGAGCGTGAAAACATCCGCCTGCGCGCCGAGGCGCAGCGGGATCGGTCCCGCGCCCGCGCCGAAGGGCGGCTCGTGCTGCTCGGGCTAGGGTTTTTTTGCGCCTTCACGATGATCGTGGCCCGCATGGGCCTTTTGGCCGCAACCGATCCGGTTGAACCCCGCGCCGCCACCTCGGGCGCCGAGATCACGGCGCTGCGCTCCGACATCACCGATCGCAACGGCCGCGTGCTGGCCACGAACCTTGTGACCCACGCGCTTTATGCCCACCCCAAGCAGATGATCGATCCTGCCCGCGTGGCCGCCGAACTTGCGCGTATCTTCCCCGATCTGAACGCCGAAGACCTCAACCGCCGCTTCACCGATGGCCGCTCGTTTCTGTGGCTCCGCCGCAAGCTGTCGCCCGAACAGGTGCAGGCGGTCCACGATATCGGCGATCCCGGTCTGCTTTTCGGCCCGCGCGAAATGCGCCTTTACCCCAATGGCCGGCTTGCCGCCCACGTTCTTGGCGGTGCGAGTTTTGGCGCCGAGGGCGTGCATGCCGCTGAAATCATCGGTGTCGCGGGCGTCGAACGCGCGCTTGACGAACGCCTGCGCGATCCCGCCCTCGCCTCGCAGCCGCTGGCCCTGTCGATCGATCTGACCGTTCAGGCCGCCACGGCCGAGATCCTCTCGTCGGGCATCCGCATGATGAATGCCAAAGGCGGCACCGCGATCATCCTCGACGTCCATACCGGCGAGGTGCTGACAATGGTCTCGCTTCCCGATTTTGATCCGAACGACCGCCCGAACCCCGCCGTCAAGGGCGATCCCGCCGACAGCCCGCTGTTCAACCGCGCGGTGCAGGGCGTCTATGAACTCGGCTCCACCTTCAAGATCTTCGCCGTGGCGCAGGCGATGGAGCTTGGCCTCGTCGGCCCCGAAACCATGGTGGACGCCAATGCCCCGATGAAGTGGGGCAAGTACACGATCAAGGAGTTTCAGAACAAGAATTACGGGCCGCTGCTGTCGGTCACCAATGTGATCGCCAAATCCTCGAACGTCGGCACCGCCAAGATCGCGCTTCAGATCGGTGGCGACCGGCAACAGGCCTTCCTAAAATCGCTCGGCTTTTTTGCGCCGACCCCGCTTGAGTTGACCGAAGCGCCCCGCGCGCGCCCCCTCATCCCCGCCCGCTGGCCCGAGATCGTGACCATCACCGCCTCCTACGGCCATGGCATGTCGGCAAGCCCGATGCACCTCGCCGCTGCCTATGCCGCCATCGCCAATGGCGGGGTGGCCGTCACGCCCACGCTCCTGCGGCGCGAAGCGGCCCCCGCTGGCACCCGGCTCATGTCGGCCCGCGTTGCTGAGGAATCGGTCAAGATGCTGCGCAATGTCGTCCTGCACGGCACCGCCTCGCTTGGCGATGTCGAAGGGTATGAGGTTGCGGGCAAGACCGGCACCGCCGACAAGCCGAAAGCCACGGGCGGATACTACAAGGACAAGGTGATCAACACCTTCGCCAGTACCTTTCCCGCCTCCGATCCGAAATACGTGCTGGTCCTCACGCTTGATGAACCAGAGGAAACCTCCGGCCCCGAACCCCGCCGCACCGCCGGCTGGACGGCCGTGCCCGTCGCGGCCGAGGTGATCCGCCGTGTGGCCCCGCTTCTGGGTCTGCGCCCGATTGAAGCCGCCCCGCAGGATGCGCTAACACAAGTGCGCAACTAAGGGGTCCCTTCGGCCATGTCGCGCACCCTCTCCGATCTCGGCCTCACGGCGCGCGCAGGTGGAAACCCCACCGTCACGGGCCTTGCCGTCGATAGCCGCGCGGTCCGCAAGGGCGAGGTTTTTGCGGCCCTGCCCGGAACCCGCGCGCATGGTGCCAGCTTCGTGCCGATGGCGCTCGACCGCGGCGCCGCTGCCGTGCTGACAGATGCCGAAGGCGCGCGCCTTGCCGGGCCGGCCATCGCCGCCGCAGGGGCCGCGCTGATCGTTGCCGCCGAACCACGCGAGGCGCTGGCCCGCGCCGCAGCACTCTGGTTTGCGCACCAACCCGCCACGATGGTCGCCGTCACCGGCACCAACGGCAAGACCTCCGTCGCCACCTTCACCCGCCAGATCTGGCAGGCGCTGGGCCACGCGGCCATCAACATCGGCACCACAGGCGTCGAAGGCGCGTTCGAGGCGCCCTCGTCCCATACCACGCCAGACCCCATCGCCCTCCACCGCCTGCTGGCCGAGGCTGCGGCCGCCGGGGTCACCCATGCGGCGATGGAGGCGTCTTCCCACGGGCTCGACCAGCGGCGCCTCGAAGGGGTGGACCTCGCGGCGGCGGCCTTCACCAACCTCACGCAGGATCACCTTGATTACCACGGCACAATGGCCGCCTACTGGCAGGCCAAGCGCGGCCTTTTCGACCGGCTCCTGCCGCAGGGCGCGCCCGCAGTCATCAACATCAACGATCCCTACGGCGCCGATCTGTCGGTTGGCCTGCCCGACGCGCCGATCCTGACCGTGGGCCATGCGCCAAAGGCCGATCTGCGCATCCTCGCCACCCGCCCCGAAGCCACGGGCCAGACGCTGCGCTTTTCGTTCAACGGCGAAACGCATCAGGCAACGCTCAACCTCGTCGGCGCCTTCCAGGCCGAAAACGCCCTTCTGGCCGCAGGCCTCGCGCTGGCCACCGGCGATGATCCCGTGGCCGTCTTTGCCGCCCTGCCGCACCTTGCCGGCGTCCGGGGCCGCATGCAGCTTGCCGCCACCCGGCGCAATGGCGCTGCCGTCTTCGTCGATTACGCCCACACGCCCGACGCCATCGCGACCGCGCTTCAGGCGCTGCGCCCCCATGTGATGGGCCGCATCGTCATCGTCTTCGGCGCGGGCGGCGACCGTGACCGGGGCAAGCGCCCCCTGATGGGCGCCGCCGCCGCCGCCCATGCCGATGTCCTCTATCTCACCGACGACAATCCCCGCACCGAAGACCCCGCCGCCATCCGCGCCGATGTGCGCGCCGCCTGCCCGGACGCCAACGAAGTCGGCGACCGGGCCGAGGCGATCCTGCGCGCCGTTGATGCCCTTGGCCCCGGTGACGCGCTCCTCATTGCGGGCAAAGGGCACGAGACGGGCCAGACCATCGGCACCGCCACCTATCCCTTCGATGATCTCGAACAGGCCAGCATCGCGGTCGCGGCACTCGACGGGGTGGCCGGATGACCGTCCCGCACTTCTTCTTTGCACAAATATCCCACGGGGGTGCGGGGGTGTGAAACCCCCGCTGCAACAGCACCGCATGACCGACGCCCCAATCCTCTGGACCGCCGCCAACGCCGCCGCCGCGACCGGTGGCACCGCCACCACCGACTGGCAGGCAACGGGCGTCAGCATCGACACCCGAACCTTGGTGCCCGGCGATCTGTTCGTGGCCCTCACGGATGCCCGCGACGGGCATGATTTCGTGGCCGGGGCGCTGGCGCAGGGCGCCGCCGCGGCCCTTGTCAGCCGTATCCCCGCGGGCCTCCCGGAAAGCGCACCCCTTCTGATCGTGCCCGATGTCCTTGCGGCCCTTGCGGCCCTTGGGGCGGTGGCCCGCGCCCGCACCGGGGCAAAGGTCATCGCCGTCACCGGATCGGTCGGCAAGACCTCGACCAAGGACATGCTGCGCACCATGCTGCGGGGGCAAGGCGCCACCCATGCGGCGGAAGCCAGCTACAACAACCACTGGGGCGTGCCGCTGACGCTGGCGCGAATGCCGCAGGGCACCGCCTTCGCGGTGATCGAGATCGGCATGAACCACCCCGGCGAAATAGCCCCCCTCGCGCGCCTTGCCGCGCCGGATGTGGCGATCATCACCACCGTGGCCGCCGCGCATCTTGAGGCTTTCGACAGCATCGACGGCATCGCCACTGAGAAAGCCTCCATCCTTCAGGGTCTTGCTCCCGGCGGCACGGCCATCCTGCCCGCTGACCTGCCGGTCTCACCCATCCTTCTCGCCGCCGCTGGCGGCGCGCGGGTTGTCACCTTCGGCACCGCACCCGGCGCCGACTGGCGCCTTACGGGCGTGCAGGTCACCCCCGATGCCACCGTCGCACACGCCCACCACGGCACCGAGGACCGGCTTTTCAAGGTCGCCTCTCCCGGCCGCCATTTCGCCGAAAACGCGCTCGCCGTCCTTGCCACCGCCGATGTGCTGGGCCTCGACCCCACCATCGCCACCTGCGATCTTGGCCTCTGGGCCCCGCCGCCCGGGCGCGGCACGCGCGAACGGATCATCCTCGACCGGGTCGAAGACGCGGGCTTCGACCTCATCGACGATGCCTTCAACGCCAACCCCGCCTCGATGGCCGCCGCACTCGACCTTCTGGCCACGGGCCAGCCGCAGGATGGCGTCGGCCGCGTGGGCAAGGGCCGCCGCATCGCCATTCTCGGCGATATGCTGGAGCTTGGGCCCACCGAAGCCGCGCTCCATGCGGCCATCGCCGATCACCCGGCCCTTGCCGCCGTCGATATCGTCCATTGTGTCGGCCCCCGCATGGCCGCGCTCCACGCCCGCCTGCCGCGCCACCAGCGTGGCGACTGCGTGGACGCGGCACCCGATCTTGTGCGGCGCGTGCGCAGCCTTGTGGATGCGGGCGATATCGTGCTGGTCAAGGGCTCCAAGGGCATCAAGGTCAGCCTCGTGGTTGACGCCTTGCGCAAATTGGGGCAGGGCGGCCCCGCAGAGCCGGGCTGACCCCGGCAGAGACGCGTTCATGGCCGGATCCAACCGGCCACAGGGGACAGGGCAGATGTTGTACTGGCTGACCGAGTTTTCCGGTGGCGGGGATGTGTTCAACCTCTTTCGCTACATCACCGTGCGCGCAGGCGGCGCGTTCCTCACCGCGCTCGTCTTCGGCTTCCTCTTTGGCCGCCCGCTCATAAACCTGCTGCGCCGCAAGCAGGGCAAGGGCCAGCCGATCCGGTCTGACGGCCCCGCCAGCCACTTCGCCAAGGCCGGCACGCCCACGATGGGCGGCCTTCTGATCCTGTCGGCGCTCGTCTTCTCCACCCTCGTCTGGGCGCGGCTCGACATCGCCTATGTCTGGATCGTCCTTCTGGTCACGCTGGCCTTCGGGCTGATCGGCTTTGCCGACGACTACAAGAAGGTCACCAAGCAGAACACCAAGGGCGTCTCGTCCCGTGTGCGCTTCCTTCTGGGCCTCGCCATCGCCGCCGCAGCCAGCTTTGCCGCCGCCTGGTTCCACCCCGCGGACCTCACCACGCAGCTTGCCGTGCCGATCTTCAAGAACGTGCTCGTCCCGCTGGGCTGGATCGGGTTCACCCTCTTCGGGATGATCGTGATCGTGGGCTCGGCCAACGCCGTGAACCTGACCGACGGGCTCGACGGCCTTGCCATCATGCCGGTGATGATCGCGGGCGGCACGCTCGGCATCATCGCCTACGTCGTCGGCAACTTCAATTTCACCGAATA
>JBBSBE010000157.1:0-8171 GCA_038251625.1 Rhodobacterales bacterium | reverse complement strand
AGGCTCGTGCACCATTCAACCATCCTCGAACTCAACGTCGAAAGCTATCGCAGGCGCGAAGCCATCGACCAGCAGCGGGGTCCCGGCAGACCAGCATCGCGCGCGACACTCGAAACACAGACAGATTGACGCGCCGCGACAATCAACTCCAAAAGCACCACTTGCGCGCGACACCCAAAGCCGCCATTCTCAATCCACTGCGACACACGATCACCATCCAGATTGTCGCGCAGTTCTCATCCAGTTTGTCGCGCTACACGCTATACAAGGAGCCAATTCATGTCTGACTTTGACCCGATTGACCACATCGTACGCATGCGCAACCTGCAAAAGGTCTGGACACTTTACGCACCAATTACGGCGGGGATCGTCGCCATCATCGTCTTGCTGATCTGCTACCAGCAGCCGGGTGTGGTCGGTGAATATTCCGTGATCATCGGCGGCTTTGCTGGAGTGGTGGTTTATGTGGCCATCCTCGGCATCATGGCCATGAAGGTATCATCCTGGGAACGGCAGGCTAAGGAATACTACGACGCCGCCCGCACCAAGGGCGATGCGTAAGTCGAATGCCGAAGGCCGCGGACCAACAAAGGCTTCGGGGGCTTCGGCGGCGCAGCAGTCTGGAGCAGGGGGAGAAGTCGGATGAAGATCATCAAAGACGGGCTGCACCTGCGGCTGATCTGCGAAAGCGCGGGCGAGGCGGGCGCGCTTGGGTCTTTCATTGAGGGCCGGGTGCTGCTGGTTGGCAAGCCCGGATTGGGCGGGCTGGTTTTACAGGATCTGGGCGACCGGGATGCGGCCTGCCGGATCCCGATCAACATCACCCGGTCTGTCGAGCCACGCTTTGCCGCCATTTCGAACCTTGCCGCGACGCCGTTCCTGCTGGACGACGCCTATTACGCAAGTGTCGAGGGGTTTTGGCAGTCGCTGAAATTCGATGGTGAGGCCGCTCGCAAGCGCGTGGGACAATTGGCGGGATCGGACGCCAAGAAGGCCGGGGATGCGGCGCAGCCCGGATTGGCCTTCGACTATCATGGTGACACCGTTCAGCGCGGTACTTTTGCGCATTGGCAGTTGATGCGGCGGGCCTGCCTTGCAAAGTTCACCGACGATGCAAGGGCGCGCAAAGCTTTGCTGGCATCCGGGCAGCGCCCCTTGACCCATGTGGTGCCAAATGACAGCCGCACGATCCCCGGTGTGATCATGGCGGATATCTGGATGAAGATACGCGCAGACTTGCAAAACGACTAAGGGCGCGGCTTGACCCGCGTCCTTAGAAGCCTCTGTCGGTCTGTCTTTGCCGGAGCCTAAAGCGGGATGATGCTTGAGTGAATCTCGGGGGATTCCCACGGGTTGGGATTTCTGATTCACCATGGAGGCTGGGCATGGAGGCCAGCCTTCATGACGAAACCTCTTTCGATGAACCTTCGTGAACGTGCAATGGCGCGGCTTGATGCGGGCGAGACGGTGCGGGCGGTGGCGCAAGCCCTGAGCGTGGCAGCGTCGAGTGTGGTGAAGTGGTCTGCGCGCAAGCGCACCATCGGCAGCGTTGCGCCGGGCAAGATCGGGGGGCATGTGCCGCTCAAGATCAGGGATGAACATGCGGATTGGCTGCGCGCCCGGATGGCGGAGGGTGCCTTCACCCTGCGCGGTCTGGTGGCAGAGTTGGCCGAGCGTGGGCTCAAGGTCGACTACCGCACGATGTGGGCCTTCGCCCATGCCGAAGGGCTCAGCTTCAAAAAAAACCGCGCTCGCCAGTGAGCAGGAACGGCCCGACATCGCCCGCAAACGGGAGCGCTGGAAGGCGCGTCAGGGCAGCATCGACCCCAAGCGGCTGGTCTTCATCGACGAAACCTGGGCCAAGACGAACATGGCTCCGCTGCGCGGCTGGGCGGCGCGGGGTAAGCGCCTGATCGGCTACGCGCCCTTCGGTCACTGGCACACCATGACCTTCGTCGGCGCGCTGCGCCATGACGGGATCATCGCGCCTTGGGTGATCGACGGGCCGATCAACGCAGAGAGCTTCAGGACTTACGTCGAGCAAGTACTGGCCCCCGAACTGCGACCGGGCGACATTGTCGTGATGGACAACCTCGGCAGCCACAAGGCCCCTGCCATCCGACAGGCGATCCGTGCGGCAGGCGCCAAGCTGTTCTACCTACCCGCCTACTCGCCCGACCTGAACCCGATCGAGCAGGTCATCGCCAAGCTCAAGCATCTGCTGCGCAAGGCCGCCGAACGCACCAAGGAAGCCGTCTGGCGCAGGATTGGATCGCTCCTCGACCAGTTCACCCCGCAGGAATGCGAAAACTACATCCGAAACGCCGGATACGGTTCCGTCTAGTGTCATCCCACTCTAGTTTTCGATCAACGACTGCAAGGTGGCCAACATGGACTGCGCGGTGGCCGAAGAGAAATCGTATTGTGCTGCGAACGTTTCGGCGTCGCCGGCGCTGACTGCGAAGATCTTGTTTACTGTAGCGGTATCCAACGTCTTTGCTTCCAACAGATTGGCGACCTTGATCATGGCAAGAATGTCATAGTGTTCGGGCAGGTTGTCTTTCCAAAGAAACGCCAGTGCTCCAGCAAAACCGGTAGCGTAGAACATCATTTCTTCGGTGTCAGCGGCATCGCCCTGCAAGATCGCCTCAACTTCGCCATTGGCAAGGCGCTCGACAGCGAAGGGGGCGAAGTAGACCGACGTATCAAGCGCCTGTGCCTGAGGGGTCGCGAACAGGATTGCTGCAGTTGCGATGGCTGCGAGTTTGGAAAACATGATCTGGTCCTTCATGGGGTTGTCACTGCAAGGAGATTACGCGCCAGCATTGGCTTGCACGATTGCGCGGGCTTGGCCGGTGTTGCGCGCATTGTTGGGGGCAGTGCCAGTGAGAAAGTTTTGGCATCAAGGATTACGTCCACTGCACTGAACGGGGTCGCCATGGAGTCAAAAAGGGCGCACCTCTGGCGCGCCCTTCCGGTGTTACTTTCAGTGTTCAGATCACTTTGACAGCAGGTTCTGGAGCGTTGACAGCAAGGATTGCGCCGTTATAGAGTTGAAATCATAGCTGGCTGCAAAGGTATCGGCATCGGCCCGCGCCATTTCAAGCAGGCCGGCTACGGTATCTTCGTCGATCTTGCTGGTGGTGAGGCTGAGCAAGTAGATGGCCGAGGTTGTCATCACATAGTCCGGGACGATCTTGTCTTGCCAGTAGGCATTCAGCCGGTCCGATAGTGCCAGTGCGTAAAGCCGGATGGCTTCGGTTTGCGCTCTGTTGTCCTGCATCAGCGGAACGGCTTCGCCACTGACGAGGACATTCATCGCCTCTGGTGACTGGTAGATTGAGGGGTCGAATGGCTGCGCCTGAGCGGTCGAGAATATCAGGGTGGCTGCGGTTGCGATGGCTGCGAGTCTGGCGAGCATGGTTTGATCCTTTCAGCGGTTTTGCGATGAAAGAACCCTATGTCGCGCTGCGGCGTGAAACGATTGTGCGGGCTTGGTGGCAATTGTGCCCGGGGGCTAAAGGCGCAAGATATCCGTGTTTGTCACGCGTTCGCAAAAACTGCCATCGGGGCTGCAAACGACACGCGATCCGGCGGCACGGTGGGCGGTCGCGTAATTCTGAACCCCTGCTTCTGCTATCTCTGCATAAGCCACAAGACCAAGGGCTTGCGCACGGCGATGCGCGTCAATTTTGTCCTGAAAGGGAGCGTAAATGCGGTGTACCTCGGTCAAGAAAAGCGCATTTGCTTCGGCCTGTGTCAACGCGCTTGCGGCTTGCAGGTTGGCAATCTGCAGTTTTACGGCCGCGATATCGGGTTCCGTCGCTTCGATATGCGGCACCAAAGCATCGTTGGAAACCTGCATTGCATCATCCAACGCCTTTTGTGCCCTTTCAAGGTCTTGAGCGAAGTTCTCGTCCAATTCGGTTTGAGGTTTGAGCGTAGCCGCACCAGCATCGACCGCGCGTTCCAGCCAATCCAGCGTTTCGGACAAGCCATGAAAGCCGGTCTGCGCCGATGTCAACGTCCCGTCACGAAAATGCAAAAGCTGGGGAAAGTGTTGGAGGTTGTGGCGTTTGCGAAAATCGCTGATGTTATCACAATTCACCTCGACCACGGTCGCACGACTGCCCGCCGACACCGCAAATTTTCGCACCACCGGCTTCATCCACGCGCAGGGCACGCAGGTGGTTGTCGAGGCAAAAACGATCACACAGCCACCCGCTTCGATTTGGGGCACAGGGTCTGTCACCAAAGCGGCATAGGCATCTTTCATGCTGGCCTCCAAGTGCAATTGGGATGGTTAGGAAACGTGATAATCTGCAAGCGCAAACAGTAGCACGCAATGGCCCATTTTCATAGGGCTGCGGAGGCGATCGTGTTGTGCCTTCATCCCCTACCGCGCAAGGCCAAGCTGGCGGGCATGGGCCAGCCAGCCCATCAGAATCTTGTCAGGCAGGCCGGGCGCTTGGCGCTGGCCAAAACCGGTCGCTTCGGTTCGTGCGGCGTCAAGGCGGCGGAGTTCACGCAAGGCCAATTCAGCGGCTTGCGGATAGCCCAGGCTATAGGGTTGAAACAAACGTTGGTCGAACCCGCGCACCACGGCAACGCGTCCTTGCCGGACCAGAAACCCGAGTGTGGGCATCGCCACCTGTGCTGTAAGTTCGGGTGGCCACGGCGTCTCCAGGGCATCGAACATTGGAAGCCCCAGCATAGAGACCCGCTGATCTCCCCATACCGCCACATCGAAGGTCAGATGTGGGAACGCGAGGGCGATCATGCGAAAATCGTGCAGCAACTCCAATCCATTAGCGTAATCTTCCAGTTCGCCCGCGAATGCCAGCGTACCGTCAGGGTTGCAAAAACCGGTGCCCGCTGCGATCTGGTTGGTGGACATCCAGCGCAGGTCAAGACACCCCCATTTGCGCCGCCAGCGAGCGGTTGCGGTCGCTTGGGTGGCCAAATCCGGCCTTGGCGCATCTGCTGGGTGCCGACGGCCAGGCAGGCCAAAGGCTGCGCGCAAATTGCGTTCATACTCAGAGTCCCAAGAGGGATGCCACCCGCCGCGAAAGAATGTGTCGGTTCGGCGGATGATCTCGACCGCCGTTCCCGGTGCCACGGGCTGCCCGATGATGATCAGTTCAACAAATTTTGCCGTCAGCATCTGTGAAAGTTTGAACGACATCCGACCGATCCTTTGCAAAATGAGGTGAGAAGCGAATAACTGCGCAAGGCATTCGGGTAGGCAGGCGATTGGCAACGCGCAATAGCTGGCCGCGTCAATGATCGGTTGTTCAGCTATCGGGGTATAGCAGGAGGATGCTTGTTAAAACCAAAAGGAACGTTACCACGAAATTGAAAAATCCCAGGACGGCTGTGAAGCGGCGCGCGCCCTGCATCAGGGGCAGCAAGATCAACGGGAGCAGGGCTGAGGCTGCAAGCAGGCTGATCTGAAATGGCAACATCCAATTGGCGAAAGCCAACGCATTTTGCGGCAGGTCCGCGATGATTGAGACGATCCACGGCAGCACAAGGACAACCAAGATGGGCAGTCGCTGTCGCCCCGGTGATACCTCGCGCGGCAGGCAGACAAGTGCGCTGAGACCCGTCGCAGTGATGAAGGTTGCGATGGTGGGCCAGCGTGGCAGGTCGATGGAAAGGAAAACAGCCGCAAGCCAGCCCAAGAAAACAGCATAGGGCGACAGGATCAGCCATCCAAGCCGGGGCGGTCTGGCCCCCGGTGTGATCTGCGGGCCGGGTTTTTGTGGCAGAACCGGAACGACCGGAGGTTTTCGCTCGGCAGGATACGGGTCTATCGGCACCACAGATGTTGCGACCGGGTGGTCATGGTTCGGCGGGCTTTGCTTTTGCGAAATGCTGATTGGCACGGCGTGATCCCCTTTTACGGTTGTATGCCCGCCCCGGACTGGTGTCTTGGGGGCGGGGATTATCTGTGAAGGCGGCTTGGCCTTGCGTTACTGGTATCGGAGTGCTTTGGCATCCGCTTTGCCTGTTGGATTCTGCCGCTGACTCCGGCCCCGGCATTGGTCAGAAGTCATCTTCTGGCGGCGCCATGCAGTGGCTGTCCGCGCTGTCGCAATAGGGCTGAAAGTGGCGCGAGAACAGCGTCACAATACACCAGAAATCATCCTCTTGATGGATTGAGACCACCAGTGGCCGGGGCGGTGGAAAGGTGCTGACGTCATAGGGTGGCAAGATTTCCGGGGTCTCGGCCAATGTGGCCTGCCAGGCGGCATCGCAGTTGGCGGCATCGCCCAGCGACATTCGGAACATCTGTTCAACCTGGTAAAGGTCTTTTGCCTCGGCTGTGCTTGCAAGCAGGCTGATAGCTGCGGCAACGATAGCGGCAATCTTGATGTGGTGTCGTGACATGGCGGTTGGTCCCCGTTTGAAATGGTGGCTTCAATGGGGTGGTTTGTCTCAGCAATCGCGCTGCCTGACGATTGCGCCGGGTTGCGCGCGGTTGAGCCTGACGGGGGAATTGGCAGATGAAACTCATCGGCTACGGAACCAGAGAATATTTGAGCGGCGTTCACGCCTCGATGCTTGGCGATAGCCACCGGGAACCGCAGCAAGTTGACGTCGAGGCGCTCTGCAAATTTTGTGTGAGCCCGTTCTCGGTACCATTGGTCGACAAGATCACGGGTGACCTCGTTCCTTTCTGGCCTGTGTGTTTGAACCACGATGAATCCGCGAACCAGCTTCACCGTCGCCTGAAGGTGGGGCACCATAGCGGCCCGTTTGGGAGCGATGGCTTCACACCGTATTTCTCACGAGGCTGGCGCGACGATGCCATCCAGCGCGCTTATCTGGAGGCGAGCTATCTGCACTGGGGCGACCCGGCCAACAACCCGATCTCCAGCATCTACGGCGGCCGGATGGTGCATGTCCCCGAATGCGCCGCTTGGACCTGGGACGCGCGTCCCTATCCGTTCTTCCCCGAACTGACCGATGTCTGGACGGACGGCCCGAACTGGCGGCTGGGCCACTGGCTGACCGGGCGGCTGGGGGCAGTTTCCCTTGCTGCTTTGGTGCGCCATCTCTGCCTGCGCGCTGGGATGCTGGAAGCCCTGATCGACGTCACCGGCCTCTGGGGTGCCGTCGAGGGCTATGCCATCACCGCACTGGAAGCGCCAAGATCCTCGATCAGTACGTTGGCGCGACATTTCGGGTTCGATGCCATCGAGACCGAAGGCATGATCCGCTTCGTCATGCGCGGGCGGGCGTCCAGCATCACGCTGACCCATGACGACCTCGTGGCCTCCCGCGAGGGCGAGGCGCTGGAACTGGTCCGCGCGCAGGAAACCGAACTGCCGCAGGCGCTGAAGTGGCAGGTCGCCCGCGCCGACGAGGATTATGACGCGGCCCTTGTCGAAGCGCGGCGCATCACCGTCGACACGACCCGCATCGCCTCGGAATCCTTCCCGATATCGAACTGCTGACCACCACCTCTTTCGTAGGGCTGACTGCGATCAACCTGACCGGCAACGCTCTGGCGCAGGCGATCATCGGCAATGCCGGGGTGAACGTGCTGAACGGCGGCGGCGGCAACGATACGCTGAGCGGTCTGGCCGGCAACGACACGCTGAACGGTGGCACGGGCAACGACGTGCTGACCGGCGGTGCGGGAAACGATACGTTCATCTTCAATTCCGCGCCAGGCGCTGCAAACGTCGACTCGATCTCGGACTTCAGCGTTGTGCACGATTCGATCCACCTCGACGATGCGGTTTTCGTGGGGCTTGCCACCGGCACGCTGGCTGCGAATGCCTTTGCTGCGAATGCAACGGGGTTTGCCGCGACCCCTTCGGACCGGATCATCTATGAAACCGATACCGGCGCGCTGTTCTTCGATAGCGACGGAGTCGGAGGCGCCGCACGGGTCCAGTTCGCGACGCTCACCCCCGGATTGGCGCTGACAAGTTCGGATTTCTTTGTGTTCTGAACTACTTCCGGATGGACGTGCAGCCGACCGCCACTCAGTTGTCGGTCGGCATCGTCCCACAGAAGGTTCGCTGCCAGTCGCGTTCCCTCCGCCATTCATCCTTGATATTGCTGATTAGTTTTGCGCCTTTTGCGGCCTACCCCACGGATAGCCCCACATAGGAAAAATGCTTGCGGGATCCGGACTAACGTCTCGCCTCGCGCCT
>JBBSBE010000156.1:0-8226 GCA_038251625.1 Rhodobacterales bacterium | reverse complement strand
TCGAAAGCGCCCATGCCAAGGAAGCGCTGAACCGCTGGTATCACCTCCTCTACGAAAAGAAGCTGACCAGCATCGACTTCGCGACGTTCGAGCGGAAGTCGGGGCTGAAGCTAACGGACGTGGACGGCGGCGGTCTGAAGGACGATCTGCCGCCGATCCAGCGCTGGCTCAACCGCCTGCTGGCCTTCCCGATCGCCTTGCAGAACGCCGTGTTCGACGAATATCTCGGGCTCGTCGAGGCCCGCATCGATGCGCTTCGCGACGCTGGCAAGCTCGATGTCGGCGTCGAGACGATCGTTGCCGAACGGATGGTCGAGATCGAACGCCATCTGCTGCGGCGCGATGATGACACCGGTGCCGAAAGCCACCTGCTTCGCCTCGAGATGCACTTTCGCCCGCGCATCCTGTCATTCGAGCGGATGATGGCAACAAGCGGGACACGCCGCGGTATCCGCTGGCTCCGCAACGGCCGGTCCCACATGGTCGCAGCGGCTGTGCCAGGCGTCAGCGTCATGGCTGACGACGGTGCCGTCTTGCCGGTCGAGCATCTGATCCGGCCGACGAAAGCCGAGCGCATCAAACGGTCGACCCTCGAAGAAAGTCATTGGGAAGAAATCGATCTCGGCATGTTCGAGCCGCTCTGGCAGGCCGAAGCAGCAGCTGCCGCCCAGCGCATGGAGATCGAGACGATCAACATCGCCACCGGGCTTTTGCTGCCGATCTGGAACAAGCTGCCCCGCGATGAGGTCCGCGTCTGGCGCATTGCCGACAAGGCTGGTCAATCATGGCTCGGCCGCATCGTTCCCGACGCCGACCTTGGCGAGCTCTCGACCAAACTCGGCATCGCCATCAAGATCGATGTCGATCCAGAGGTGCTCGTGAAATCTGCCATAGCCCAGGGCCGCAAGGTCGACCTGCCAGGCACGGAGATGTCGATCTGGCCTTCGCTGGTCAACGGCAGCCGCCGCATCGAGCTGAAGGGGTTCGCGCCCGAGAAACTCGATTGGTACAAAT
The DNA here is from genome assembly GCA_038251625.1 of Rhodobacterales bacterium. Taxonomy (GTDB): domain Bacteria; phylum Pseudomonadota; class Alphaproteobacteria; order Rhodobacterales; family Rhodobacteraceae; genus JBBQXK01. The sequence goes on along the minus strand of JBBSBE010000156.1, from coordinate 7,212 downwards.
CGCTCGGCGGCTTCACCGAGATCATCGCCTACAAGACCCGGTTGTTCCTGCCGCCGGACACAGCGGCGCAGATCATCGCTGTCCTGACGGGAGCGACGGCCGAAATCAAAGCCGCCGCATAACGACTGTAGTGGGAACTGGGTGCCACGCGCCGCTATCTTTGACCGTATCATGAATTTGATGTCCCGGCCTGGGCGGTTGGCGCCGCGAGCCTGTTTCTGAATTGCCGTCAGACTGTGTAAGGTATATACGTTGTCAGTATTAGAGGAGCCTGCCATGTCAAAAGCTGCTGTATTCACGATGAAGATCGAACCGGATTTGCGTGCCGAATTTATGGCGGCTGCCGAGGCCAACCATCGGCCAGCATCGCAGGTCGTTCGCGAACTGATGCGTGAGTTCGTGCAACAGCAACAGGAACGCAGCGAATATACGGCCTTCCTGCAACGTAAGGTAGATACGGCACGAACATCGATCCGCACCGGCGATGGTCGATCTAACGATTTGGTTGAAGCCGATTTTGCTGCCCGCCGCGCACGGCTCGCTGACGAGGCGTGAATATTATCTGGACGCCGGAAGCCGAACGGGACCGTGCGGACATATGGGACTATCTCGAATCCCGTGACCGCGCCGCTGCGCTGCGGATTGATGCGCTGTTCAGCGCCGCCGTCGCGCAGCTGGCCGATTTTCCCATGCTCGGCCATCCTGGTGAGATCGAAGGCACCCGCGAGCTGACGCCGCATCGCAGCTATCGCATCGTGTACGAAATCGCCGAGGATACGGTCTGGATTACAGTTCTGATCCATTCAAAGCGCCAGTGGCCGCCGGAGCATTCATGAGAATTGCCTACAATCGGTGACATATTGCCAAGACCTTAATGCGTAGAGCGCGCTTTGACATAGGAAAGGTAGCGGCCGATCATCCCGGTGGGCGACACCCGAGGTGCTTGCCGTACCAAACCCCAACAGCTGCTCTGCCGCAAAATCTGGCACCGACACATTCGGTCGACGCTCGAAGAAAGCCATTGGGAAGAAATCGAGCTCGGCATGTTCGAGCCGCTCTGGCAGGCCGAAGCAGCAGCTGCCGCCCAGCGCATGGAGACCGAGACGATCAACATCGCTACCGGGCTCTTGCTGCCGATCTGGAACAAGTTGCCCCGCGACGAGGTCCGCGTCTGGCGCATTGCCGACAAGGCTGGTCAATCGTGGCTCGGCCGCATCGTTCCCGACGCCGACCTTGGCGAACTTTCGACCAAACTCGGCATCGCCATCAAGATCGATGTCGATCCAGAGGTGCTCGTGAAATCTGCCATAGCCCAGGGCCGCAAGGTCGACCTGCCAGGCACCCAGATGTCGATCTGGCCCTCGCTGGTCAACGGCAGCCGGCGCATCGAGCTGAAGGGGTTCGCGCCCGAGAAGCTCGATTGGTACAAATCGCTCGGCGGCTTCACCGAGATCATCGCCTACAAGACCCGGTTGTTCCTGCCGGTCGAAAAGGCGCCCGCCATCATCGCGCTGCTGACGGGCGCCAACCCCGCCATCGCCGCCGCCGCGTGACTGAATAGAGGAGAGATGGCGCCGGGCGATCAGCCCGGCAATCCAGCCCGGCCAACGAACAGGAACATGGTCATGGCCTATTCAAAAAGCCGATTTGCCGCAAAGTCTCGCGCCGACACGGTCTCGCCGGCGCGCATTATCACCGATGCGATCATCAAACGCCTCGAGGAAGGCACAAGCCCCTGGCGGCGGCCGTGGACAACCGCATGCGACATCACCAGGCCGATGCGCGCCTGTGGCAAGCCCTATCGCGGCATCAACGTCATCTGGCTGTGGTGCGTCGCAGAGGAACGCGGCTTTTCGATGCCGACATGGATGACCTACCGCCAGGCGACCGAACTCGGCGGGCAGGTCCGCAAGGGCGAGAAGTCGACCATCGCTGTGTTCTACAAGTCCTACGGCAAAACCGAACAGGACCCGGCCACCGGCGAGGAGCAGCGGTCGCAGCGCCGTGTGATGAAGACCTACAATGTCTTCAATGTCTGCCAGATCGACGGCCTTCCCGATCGCTATGTGACGCCGCCGGTGCCGCGTGCCATTCCCGACGAAGAACACCGCGCCACAATCGATGCGTTCATTGCAGCGTCAGGGGCGGCGATCATCAGCGGCGGTGCACGCGCCTGCTACATTCCGAGCCTCGATGTCATTCACATGCCGCATTGGCAGGACTTCGAAAGCTATGCCCAATATGGTGCTGTCGCGGCCCATGAACTCAGCCACTGGACCGGACATTCATCGAGACTCGACCGCAAACTGAGCGGTGGATTTGGATCAGAAGACTATGCCAAGGAAGAACTTTTAGCCGAAATTTCAAGCGCTTATATAGGCGCTGAACTCGGATTACCCGTAACACATCTGGATAATCACGCAAGCTACATCGCGTCCTGGATCAAGATCCTCAAGGACGATGAAAAGGCCCTGCTGTCAGCCGCCGCCAAGGCCGAGCTTGCTGCCGGTTATCTGCTGACACGCGCAGAGCAGACCATGAACAAGACCGAAACCGACGAGGTCGAGGAAGACTTTGACGACGCTATGCCCCTCGCAGCCTGAAAGGACGAAACCCATGGCACCCGGAAAACCACCGCCCGCGCCGCCTTCGGCGGAAAAGCTCGCCCGCTTCATCGAGGGCATCATCAGCCAGTCCGACAACAGGATCCAGCTGGTAGACCAGGACCTCGTCACCGGCGCCGTCATCGTCCTGTTCGAGGACAGGTCGCGGTTCACCATCACCGTCGCCCGATGCGACTGATTGGGAGGGGAGGCGGCGGCGTGGGAACGCCCTCAACCCTACCAAGGAGACCTTCGATGACCTACGATACAGCGTTCCGCTTCCAGCAAGCCGTCGACCCATCGGCCCTGAGCACGCTTTCCAGCGCTGTACACGGCCTGTCCGCCGCCATCGAAGATTGCCGCCGTTCTGGCAACGCAGCCGAGACCGATCCTGCTGTTCTGATGCTGGCACGACACCTTGGCGCCGTCGCCACCGCAAACGGCCGCTCCGATGCAGCGCTCCGCCAGGATTGTTTGGCAGCCATCAGTGACCTTCGCCGCAAGCCGATGCTGGTTACCCTGGCCTACCGCGGCGTCGCCTATGACGCCGACGCCAAAAAGGCCTTTCACGCAGAAGCCCGCAAGGCACTCAGCCGGCTTGCCGAAGCGCTCGGGTTTGAGCGCGGCGATTATGAGATTCGTTCGAGCCCAGGCGGAGTCGCTGTTTCGGGTGACATCATTCTTCACAGCGATGAGCTTTACGTCACAGTGTCGTGCGGCGGCTTCTCGCAGAATGGCGAGATCATGTACCGCCGCTGCAATGGCCGCCGCGACTATTCCGGGATGCGGAACCACTACGCCGGCATCCGGGAACTGACCAACACGGGCGTGTTCGCAGCAAGGCTGTGCCGGGACCTCGGGCTTGCCGTGCCGGCCTCCGACGACCGCCTCGTCGCCTGAACCCCGCTCACAGGAGAATTACAATGGACACCCAACATACGCCTGGAACAGCGCTGCTCGTCATCCAGCCAGTCTCACCACCGATTGCCAGTCCTGCACTGGTGCCTGCACTGGTAACCGCCGAACAGACTGAGATCATGGCCAGCTTCAACGCTATCCTCGAGCGCGAACGCCAGCGCACAGTACTGCAACAATCGATCATGCCCGAAAACCGCACGGCGCTCCTTGCTGCCTTGCACAACGCCGGTATCGTCAGGCTCGAGGTCAATTATGACGGGTATGGCGATAGCGGCCAGATCAATGAACAGAACGCTACGCTTGCAACCGGCGAGACCGCAGCGCTCGAAGATGTGAAGTCGGCAGGCGGCGTCACGCTCGCCAGCGTCGGCTATGATCTGACCATCGATCACATGACGCACCACTTGGCTGCCGCCGTCGAAGCCTATTGCTACGACGTCCTCGAGACCTACCATTCGGGCTATGAGAACAACGAAGGCGGCAATGGTGCCTTCGCGTTCGATATCGAAGCCGGGACCATCGAGCTCATCCACAATGATGTCGTGACCGATTACGAAACCAGCACGCACGCGTTGTGACATGGCGCATTGCTATTATCACGCGCTGGCGTCGGTAAAGGCCTGGGGCGGCGTGCCTGCCGACTATCAGCCGCTCCATGACTGGTTCGACCAGTCCAAGGCCCATATCGCCGATTTCCGGCACCGAGCGCTGCGCCATCACAGCGAGGGCATATTCCAGCTGGAGATTGTGTTCGGCACCACCATTACGAACAGCGACGGCAAGATCGTGCCGGTACGGCTGATCGGCGAACAGCACGTCCGCGACGATCTTGGTCGCATCCCGTCCTTTGCCGATTGGGCGAGGACGATCCGGCCAGAGCCCTGGATGGGAAGGGGCCAACGGCTCGAGCAGCGTCTCGACGCGAGCGAAACCCCATAGAGAAAAGACGGCACGGCAGCGGCGAACCTTTGAACCGGGAGCCCTGCCATGACCGACGACAGCATCGACTGTGCCGTGAAGATCCTCGACGCCATCACCAAGACTGCACGCCGCCTTCACCCAGAGCTGGGCTTGAGCTTTGGCTACATTGGCAACCTGGAATGGGGACCGCAGCGAGACGACCGGCAATGGTCGGTGTTTTCCAAACTCTCGACGCAGCAGGGCGCCACCGCCTGCAACGTCAAATGGGGACACTACCCGACGTCTTGACTTGGCGCGATGGCGGCTGAAGCGACGCTCGGCGCCGTCTTTGACTGGGCCGATCGCCAGCACGTCCTGCTCGCTGATAACAAGCTGTTCCAGGTTGCCCCTGCAAACTGGCTCGATGCCGAAATAGCGCACGCCGCGGCATGGCCGGCACGGGCGCGTCTGGCCGCCGAACGATGATCGTCGATATATCAGGAACGCGGCTATCGTGGCGGACGATCGACGAGTGGTGTCACATCGTCATGATCGAAGGCGGCAAGTTGCGCCCGTCGAGCGAACATTATGCGCGCCTCAACGCGCTCTACCGCTCGCTGACGATCACGCGCATCCGCCACAGCCGGGACATGCACGGCCTGCAACGTGCCGCGCGCCTGTTCGACCTCGGCCGCACCAACCCCATCCCGTCGTTCCACGGCCTGACAAGTGTCTTCACCCGGGCTGAAATGGGCACGCTGCTGGTCGAGCTGCGCAACCGCCATGCCGCCCTGAAATCCGGCCGCGCCGACTTCCCACGCGCCAAAGGTCCACGCCTCGATCCCGCGCACCTGACCGACGAGGCCCTTGAGCGGCTCATCCAGAGCCACCCCGACCTGACGGTCGTCGAACGCCTCCGGGAAGAACGCCAACTGCGCTTTGCCTGACCGGCCAGCGCCATCACCCAAAGGACCCGCCATGCAGTTTTTGTTCGCGCTCGACGACACGCTCCAGACGATCGTCGCCCACACCACCGAAAACCCCGAGACCGGCAGCTATTACGGCACCGAAATCGGCCCCAGCCTCTACCTCGTGAAGGACGACGGGGTTTACCTGATGTCTGCCAGCAAGCAGGCACTCCTGATCGATCCCGCGCAATCCGGCACCGATAATGCCGCCAACCTCGTTGCCTATGCCATCGGCCATGAAAGCGGGACGTGGCTGCGCGGCGAAGACTTCGGCGAACCGCTTGGACTGGAATTCTTCGTCCAGGCGCTCGCCTCGCGTGCGACCCACCTGAAGATAACGATCACCGAGACCGAGATCGCCCTCGAGACGAGCTGCGGTCGCTAGCGACGCGTAACGCAGGACCCCGAGATCTCGGCAACCTCCGCGCCAATCAGGAGAATATCGCCATGAGCAGGAAACGCGCGCGCCGCGACCGGCGCTATACCGTCACCCTCGAATACTGCGGCCACGCGAGGCGCCAGCACATCGCCCGCTTCTGCGGCCAATGGCTCGGACATGCAGCGACGCAGCCAGCGGCCCTCGCCATCGCACACCAGCACGCCGCCGCACGTATCGCCTGCCTCGACGCCGCGCTTGATGACGCCCGCAAGACCCTTGTGAAAGAACCATCGCTATGAGCACCGCAATCACCATCGGCACACGCGTTCGCACGAACCTCTACAACCGGGGCAATGGCACGGTTTTCGCGATTCACGGCGAACAGGCGCCCGAGACGGTCGGCTCGATCTGCGGTATCATCCGGTTTGGCGGTCGCGCCAGCTTCGACATCGTCTTCGACCAGGGCAGTATGTCGAAGCAGCTGCCCGAATGTATTCTTCGCGGCGTGCAATGGGAAATCCTCGACGACATTGCCGATAGCGAGGCAATCGCCGTCGCCCTCGCCCGCGCCAGAGCACACAGCGCCAAGGCGACGGCGGCCGCAAGCGACGCCAAGGCGCGGTTTGCCGCCAAGGTCGAACGTCTCCGCACCGATCCGGCTCTGGCGATGCTCACCCAGGACAGCGACACCGCCAGCGGAAAGCTCGCTACAAAAAACATTCGGGTGCAACTCCGCGGGCGTTTTCCGGGCATCAAATTCAGCGTCAAAGTCAGCCGCCATGGCACGATCGATATCAGCTGGACCGATGGCCCGACCAGCAAGCAGGTCAGGGCGATCGCCGACACCTACCGCGCCGGACATTACGACGGCATGGACGACCTCTACCGCTCATCGGTGACGCCGTGGAACACGGTGTTTGGCGGCGCCGACTATGTGTTCACCGGCCGCTTGCACTCGGATGCTCTGGTCGAGCGGGCTATCAGCAGCATATTCGCAACCTACGCCGGCAACTTCGCCGGCAGCACAATCACCGCAACCCCTGAAGATTATCGCGCCGGACGTCTGTTCGCCGTTGCCATTCCGCTCCTCGGCGCCACCCTCGAAACCGCAATCCAGCAAGCAGCCACCGATCTCGAAGGATAGTCGGCCGCGCCTATGGACGCCCGAATAACCGGACAGAGGGAAGGTGGCAGCGGCGCATCGAACCATCACGTTCGACAAGAGGATCAGCACCATGACCGTTCACGCCATCAACGCCAGCGTCGACCCGGGCCTCATCGGCAAGGTAACGCGGCTGTTCAATCAGACCGAAGCCGACATCGCGACCGAGCTGCTGCAGAACGCGCGGCGTGCAGGCGCAACCCGCGTGGTGGTGACAACCACCCAGCACAGCCATCATAGCGCAACCCTGACCATTGCCGACAATGGCCGCGGTATCGAGGA
>JBBSBE010000155.1:0-8234 GCA_038251625.1 Rhodobacterales bacterium | reverse complement strand
CCCCGGCAGGCCAGCATCGCCTCGACCACGGCCGCAAAGCCCGGTGGCACCGCTGCCGCCATCGACAAAAGCGCCTCACCCTCGATCCGCAGCACCCGCCGTGCGGTGGCTTCGGCCTGATCTTCGTGCAGTCCCATGCGGCTCTCCGGTCGCGCCCCCGGCTTTCGGGCCGGGGGCGACGTGGCGCGAACCTACTGCTGCGACAGGGTTTTGGCCAGACGCATCAGGTTGACGGCCTCGATACGGTAGCCAAAATCATCCGCCCCCCGGCCCGACAGGGCCAGCGCAATGGCATCATCCCAGCCCCAGTCGCCCAGATAGGTGGCACCGGTCAGCAACTGGCCCATCCCCGCGATGGCGGCGGCGAAGCGGGCGTCCTCGCCCGGCGTGGCCATCTGGGGGCGGATCGGCAGTTCCGACAGGGCAGAGGTATCCTCGCCCGGAGCCTTCCAGCGCAGGCGCAGAAAGCCCAACTCGTCGCCCGTTCCGGTGGCAGTGGCCGCGCCATAACGCAGGGGATCGTTGGCCAGTGCTGCACTGCCCGGCGGGGTGATTTCATAGATCGCGGTGACGGAATGGCCCGCGCCAATCTCGCCCGCATCCACGCGATCATTGTTGAAATCCTCGCGCCGCAGGGCGCGGGTTTCATAGCCGATCAGGCGGTATTCGGCGACCGTCGCGGGGTTCCATTCCACCTGGATCTTCACATCGTCCGCAATCGGGAAAAGCGCGCCAGTCAGTTGATCCACCAGCACTTTTCGTGCTTCCTGAGCGGTGTCGATATAGGCCGCGAGCCCGTTTCCAGCCTGCGCCAGCGCCTGCATCGTGGCGTCATCCAGATTGCCGCGCCCAAAGCCCAGAACGGAAAGGTAGGTGCCGGTTTCGCGCTTTTTCGCGACATAAGCCTCCAACCCTTCGGGATCGTCGATGCCGACGTTGAAATCGCCATCGGTCGCCAGAAGGATGCGGCTCACTTCGCCCGCGCCCGCCATCCTGTCGGCCACGCGGTAGGCGAGTTCCAACCCTTCGGCCCCGGCGGTGGATCCGCCCGCCTCCAGCCGGTCGAGGGCGGCAAGGATGGTGGCGCTGTCAGCGGCGGGGGTGGGGGGCAGAACCTCGCCCGCAGATCCGGCATAGGCGACGATCGCCACCTGATCCTCGGGCCGCAGTTGCGGCAAGACAAGGCGAAGCGATTGTTTCAGAAGGGGAAGTTTGTGACCGTCCTGCATGGACCCGGAGGTATCGACAAGGAAGACAAGGTTCAGCGGCGGGCGGTCGGCGAGCGCGGGCAGACGCCCCTGCAGACCGATCTGAACAAGGCGTTTGCCGTCATTCCACGGTGCCGGCATCACCGTGACGGTGGCGCGGAAGGGCGCATCGCCCGCATCAGGCGCGGAGTAGGCATAGGGAAAATAGTTGATCATCTCCTCGATCCGCACCGATTGCGGGTCGGGCAGGTATCCGTTTTCCAGCGACGAACGGACGATGGCGTAGCTTGCCGTGTCCACATCGACCGAGAAGGTAGAGACAGGATCCTCGGCCGTCACCTTCACCGGGTTGGCGGGAGCGTTGGCAAATTCCTCTGTATTTTCCAGTGGTTGAAAACGCGGTTCGGGCGCCACCGGGGCATATTCCGCGATCGCGCCCAAGGCATCTGCCACCGGGGCGGTGGCCAATGGGGCGCCCCCGAGCGTGGTCGAGGCATCTGGCGCCGCCGCGCGCTTCGCCGCCAGCGGCGTGCCGCTTTCCAGACGCTGACGCGCCAAAGGGGCCGGGGCGGGTGCTGCGACGATGGCGGGTTCGGTGGGCGGTTCCGACAAGGCTTCGTTGTCTGCCGTTGCCGGCACCGGACCATCGGAGAGGCCCGGGCGGGGTGTGCCGTCCAGTTGCGGCAGCACGACCACCAGCCCGAGGCACAGGGCAGCGATTGAGGTTGTGGCCGCCAAGGCGCGCCGGGATGTCAATGAATACAGCATGTTGCGAACTCCGCCCAATATCCCCGCCTGCGATGGGCGGTCAGCATTAGGACGCGTGGCTGCGGCGGTTCCTTGGTGGCGGTCGAAGTTTTCCATGGCAAGGCGCAACGCCTCGGCCTTCGCGTCCGGGGCGGGGGGGGGCGGGGCGGCCCTCAAGGCCTTGGAAAGCTTTTCGAATTCGTCGGTCATCCCTTCGCCTCCTCGGCGGCAATGGCGCGCAGGCGGCGCTTCACCTCGCTCATGCGCCAGGCGATGGTGCCTTCGGAGAGGCCAAGGATCACCCCGGCTTCGGCTTGCGTCAGATCCTCACCCAGCACCAGCGCCACGGTATAGCGCAGATCCTCTGGCAAGCGGGCCACCACCTCGGCCAGCCAATCTTGCGCGGCGCGGTCTTCGGCCATCGCATCCTGCCGGGCGATTTCCCAATCACCCCAGCCGCTTGCGGCCTTTGCCCGCACGGCGATCCTGCGCCTGCGATCATGCGCGGCGTTCACCGTGACGCGGTAGAGCCAGGTTGTAAAGCGCGCCTCGCCGCGCCAGCCGCCAAGCTTGGCGGGCAGGGCAGCACAGATATCCTGCGCGAGATCCTGCGCCTCTGCCCGCTGGCCGGTGAGGCGGAAGGCGAGGCCGTAGATACGGTCGTAGTGCCGCCCGACCAGCACCGCGAAGGCGGTGCGGTCGCCGCCTGCGGCAGCGGTGGCGAGCGTTTCATCGGACGTATCCATCAGCATCACGCTAGCTGAGACGCGTGTTGCGTGTCGATCCTTGGGAGGATTCGGGGGAAAATCGCAATTTCAGGGTTAATCCGCTGAAAAACATGAAAAAGAAGGTGCCAGCATCCGTCTGGCCCGCGTACCGCGCGCGTACGGCATCTGTACCGACACGGCGTACGTTGCATCCCAGATGAACGGAGCGCGCGACGGGGACTTGGTGCCGCGCGCTCCGCTGCCCGGGTGCCGGAGGGGCTGCTCGGGCCCCCTCCGTCCGGTACGGGGATCAGGTCAGAAGGGCGTTCATCAGACGCACCGCGCCATCACGCGAGTCGAGCGCGCCACGGGCATTGGTATCGCGGGCGTAGGCCTCGATCGCAGCGCGCGTGCCGGGGCCGTAGACTCCGTCGATGGAGCCGCGATAGTAGCCGTAGGCGCGCAGGCGCTGCTGGATCGCGCGCTTGGAGGCGGGCGAGTATTCGCTGAACGCGCTGGCGATGGGCGCACGGTAGTAGTTGGGCGCTGGCGCATAGACCGGCGCGTGTTGCGGCGCATAGTAGCGCGGCTCGGGCTGCGGTGCATAATAGCGCTGCTCGGGCTGGTAGGCGCGGGTGCGGTTCTGCTTGCGGCTTTCCTTGATGATCGCGCCGACGGCGACGGTGGCCAGAACGCCCTTGACGAAGTTCTGTTCGTTCTTGCCCCAGGCGTTGGCCGGAGCGGCGGATACGGCTGCAAGCGACAGGGCCGCAATGGCGGCAACGGCGGTGCGGCGAAGCGCGGGAAGAGAGACAGTGGGCAGCATGTCCGTGATCCTTTCGGGTTGATGGCGCCGGGGTGGCGCCGTTTGGCATGGGATGAACATGGGGGTACGGACCGGGCTAGGCAAAAACCCCGGGCTGATATGGGATATCAGCGGCGGCAACCGGCGGGATTCCCCTTTGGGCTATGGCGGCATCACGCCGAATGCCTTTGCAAAATGCCGTGCGAAAGCCTATATGGGTTTTCGCGACGCTATCTGATCGACCTTCTGTCTCCCTCGGGCTTCAGTTTGCGATTCTGATCCCAGAGCCGGGCCACCGCACGACGTGGGTGGCGATACGTAAGACAAGACAGGAGACTTCACATGGCCAATGGCACCGTGAAATGGTTCAACGCTACCAAGGGTTTCGGCTTTATCGCACCGCAGGGCGGATCGCGCGACGTGTTCGTGCACGTCTCGGCGCTGGAGCGTGCGGGCATCCGTGACCTGCCCGATGGCACCGCCGTGACCTTCGACATCGAAAAGGGCCGTGACGGCCGCGAATCGGCAACGAACCTCGCGCTGGCCTGAGCCTTTCAGGCAACGGAATTCGGAAAAGGGCGGCCTTCGGGCCGCCCTTTTTCATGGCCGCGCTTGGGCCGGGCTTGATTGCCCCCTGCCCCATCGTGCAAGTTGGGGTGGCCCGGCGGTCGAACCCCCGGCGGGACGGAGTGTTTATGTACGAGAGTGCGGGCAACCGCTGATGCCTTCCTGAGCGAAGGCCTCGCATGGGCAGACGGGCGTGCGCCTGTCGGCCCCCGTTGCCATTCCATTCTTCGAGACATCCATGAACCTGTCGAAAACCGAACAGCGCGTGCTGCACGTGCTGGCGCTTGGTGGCGCGATACTGGCAGACCGTGACGGCGGCCCCAAGGTGCGGGGCGTCACGTGCGTGACACGCGAGGGGGCGATCCTTGACGATTGCACCCTGCCCGTCTTTCAGCGCCTGCGCGCGCGGGGGCTGATCGCATCCCGCGCCGGGGCGCCTTACCGCATCTCTCACCGGGGGCGCGCGGCGGTGCGGCCCCAGCTTGATAACCGTGGCTGAAGGAGACTTGCCATGACGGACGTCACGATATTGCGCGACGCGCGCGCCGATGAGCTGGAAGCCTTGATCCGGCTTGTGCATGGCATCGGCATTCTGGAGGCGGATGAGGTGGACACGTTTGCCACCATGATCGCGGGCACGATTGCCGGGGCGACGCCGGGCCACCACTGGTTCGTGCTGGATGGCGGTGCCCTTCTCGGCTGCGCCTATGCGGCACCCGGTGAGTTTCAGACGGATGTCTGGGATCTGTGGTTCATCGGGCTTGCGCCCGGTGCGCGCCGATCGGGCGGCGGGCGACGGCTGGTCGGCGCGGTGGAGGAAGCGGCGCTGGCTGCGGGCGCACGGATGCTGATCGTCGAGACGGGCGGGGCGGCAGAGCATGCGGGCGCGCGGGCGTTCTATCTGGCGCTTGGCTATCACGAGGAAGCACGGGTGCGCGACTATTATGCGCCCGGTGATGACAAGGTGATCTACCGCAAGGTGTTCTGATCGGGTCAGAATTCGGCGGGGCTGGCCACCAGCCCCGCCGACTTTGCCCAGTTGAGGAAGGGCATGGCGGCGCGCGCGAATTCCATCAGATGGTCGGGCAGATCGGGGGTTTGCCAGACGGCATGGGGGATGTGGCGGTCGAGCGTGAAGCTGCGCTTGCGGATGGCGGCGGCGGCGCGATCATCCGTCACCTGTTCAAAACCGCCCGGCATCCGTTTCAGCGGATTGCCTTCTCCCAAGGCGAGGCCTGATGCGGCCAGCGTGTCTTGCAGCGCGGCAAAGGCGCCCGGGTCATCCGCGATGGTCTGGCGCAGGCGTTGCAGGCGCGCAGGTTCGGGCTGCCAGAAGCCGGTCGCGGTAAAGGCCTCGGGGACGCCGAACTGGAAATACAGCACCGCCGACATGTCCTTCTTGTCGCCCGAAGGGGTGAGGACGGCGCTGACATGCGTCTGGTATGGGCTTTTGTCCTTGGAGAACCGCACATCGCGGTTGATGCGGAACGCCGATTTGGCGCTGCCGCGAAACGGCAGCCCCTCGATGGCGCAACGGGTGGAGAGCGTGTCAATCAGCGCGCCAAGCGGGGCCTTGAGGTCGGATTCGTAGGTGGCGCGGTGCGCGTCGAAACAGGCCTTGGAGTTATCCTCGGCGAGGCGTTGCAGAAACGCCATGGCGCCGGGGCCGAAACCGGTGAAGCCCTGCGCCATGGCGTGTCCTTTCAGATCGAGAGGCAGATGTATTTCATCTCCAGATAATCCTCGATCCCGTGGCGGCTACCCTCGCGCCCGAGGCCCGATTGCTTGACGCCGCCGAAGGGCGCCACTTCGGTGGAGATGATGCCGGTGTTGACCCCGACGATGCCGTATTCCAGCCCCTCTTGCACCCGCGTCACGCGCCCGATGTCACGCGCGTAGAAATAGGCGGCAAGGCCGAAGATCGTATCATTGGCGTAGGCGATGGCCTGTTCTTCGGTGTCGAACTTGAAGAGCGGGGCGACGGGGCCGAAGGTTTCTTCCTGCGCCACGGCCATGTGTTGCGTGACGCCTGTCACGATTGTCGGCTCGAAGAACGAGCCGCCGAGGGAATGGCGCTTGCCCCCCGCGATGACCTTGCCGCCCTTGGCGACCGCGTCGGCGATGTGTTCTTCCACCTTGTCGAGGGCGGCCATGTTGACGAGGGGGCCGAACTGCACATCCTCGGTCAGCCCGTCGCCCACTTTCGTCTTGGCCAGCGCTGCCTTCAGCTTTTCGGCGAAGGCGTCATAGACGGCCGCCTGCACGTAGATGCGGTTGGCGCAGACGCAGGTCTGCCCATTGTTGCGGAATTTCGACATCATGGCACCCGCGACGGCGGCGTCGAGATCGGCGTCATCAAACACGATGAAGGGCGCGTTGCCGCCAAGCTCCATCGAGCATTTCAGCACCTGATCGGCGGCCTGGCGCAGAAGGATGCGCCCCACTTCGGTGGAGCCGGTGAAGGTCAGCTTGCGGACCAGCGGGTTTTCGCAGAATTCCTTGCCGATATCGGACGACCGCTTGGACGTGATGACCGAGAAGATGCCCTTCGGCAGGCCCGCGCGATCCGCGAGCACCGCAATCGCCAGCGCCGAAAGCGGCGTTTCAGCCGCCGGGCGACCGACGAAGCCGCAGCCTGCGGCCAGCGCCGGTCCGCATTTGCGGGTGATCATGGCGTTGGGGAAGTTCCACGGTGTGATCGAGCCCACCACGCCGATGGGCTGGCGGATGACGGTGATGCGCTTGTCGGCCTGATGACCGGGGATCGTTTCGCCGTAGATGCGCTTTGCCTCTTCGGCGAACCATTCGATGAAGGACGCGCCGTAGGCCACCTCGCCCTTGGCCTCGGCCAGCGGCTTGCCCATTTCGGCGGTCAGGATCATGCCGAGGTCATCCTGATTGGCCATCATCAGGTTGAACCAGGCGCGCAGGATGTTGGCGCGTTCCTTGGCGGGGCGCGCGGCCCACGTCTTCATCGCCTCTGCCGCCGCCGCAATCGCGCGCGCCGTTTCGGCCCGGCCAAGATTGGGCACATGGGCGATGATATCGCCGCGCGCGGGGTTGGTGACGGGGAAGGTGGTGCCATCGTCGGCGTCTATCCAATCGCCCGCCACATAGGCCTTGGTGGCCAGAAGCGATGGATCTTTCAGCATGGATGCGAGATCGGTGACGGAATCGAGCATGGGAGCCTCCCTTGTTCCGGTTTCCAGATACCTGCATCTTCGGGGCGGGAAAGTCCAGTTCAGGGGGGATCATGGAATTCGCAAGTGCCGCAGACCGCGCCTATGCCAACGCGGCCTTCGTGCCGGGGATCGAGGCGCTGACCGACCGGTGGGATACAGACGCGGCGGCGTTCCGCGCGAACCTTGGCGCGCGCGCCGCACTGGGGCTGGCCTATGGCCCGGGTGCGCGGCAGCGATTTGATCTTTTCCGGCCCGAGGGCACCGCACGGGGGCTGATGGTCTTTGTGCATGGCGGCTACTGGATGATGCGCGACCGGGGTGATTTTTCGCATTTCGCGGCGGGCGCGCTGGCGCGGGGATGGGCCTGCGCGATGCCGTCCTACACGCTGGCGCCCGAGGCGCGAATCGCAGCGATGACGCAGGAGATCGTACAGGCGGTGCGGGTGGCGGGCGCGATGGTGCCGGGGCCGCTGGTCGTGAGCGGCCATTCGGCGGGGGGGCATCTGGCGGCACGGATGGGCTGCGCCGATCTGGGGCTGGCGGTGGCGCGGGTGGTGCCGATCTCGCCGGTGGCGGAGCTGGCGCCGCTGATGGAGACCGAGATGAACGCGACCCTGCAGATCGACGCGGCAGAGGCGGCAGCGGAAAGCCCCGCGCGCCTGGCGCTGGCGGTGCCCGCGCATATCTGGGTCGGCGGGCAGGAGCGGCCTTCGTTTCTGTGGCAGGCGCGGCTTTTGAGCGAGGAGTGGGACTGCCCCTGGACGGTTGCGCCGGGGCTGCACCATTTCGATGTGATCGACGATCTTGCCAAGGCCGACAGCGCCTTGATGGCGGCCTGTCTTGACGGGTTCTGACGCGCTGAGACCTGCCCGACGCAGCGCGCGGCTTTTCGGCGGGTCCCCCCTGCACGGCTTGCGGTGCGGCGGGTCGTCTGGCAGCGTGAGGGGATGGCCCAAGCCCCGATCCTGACCGTCACGCTGAACCCCGCGCTTGATCTGGCAACGGCGGCGCCTGAAGT
>JBBSBE010000154.1:0-8434 GCA_038251625.1 Rhodobacterales bacterium | reverse complement strand
GATCTTTGGTATCACGAGCAGGGCTGTGCCCAATGGCTGCGGGTGACGCGGGATACGGTGACGCACGAGATTTTCGACGTGGCGCTGGTGGGCCTTTCGGAAGCCTCTGGCGGGGATACTTCCACAGCGAAGAAGCCCGCGAGAAAGAAGAAGGGGGCGGGTGATGCGACTTGACGGCAAAGGGCTGATCGACCGCGCCGCGCCGCTGCGGTTCACCTTCGACGGGCGAGAAGTGGCGGGATTCAAGGGCGATACGGTGGCCTCGGCCCTGTTGGCCGCGGGCATCCGCGTCGTGGGGCGCAGCTTCAAGTATCACCGCCCGCGCGGCGTGATGACCGCCGGGCCGGAAGAGCCGAACGCCCTGATCGAGGTGCTGGAGGATGGCCAGCAAACGCCGAACGTGCGCGCGACCGTGCAAGAGGCGTTTGATGGATTGCGCGTGCAAAGCCAGAACCGCTGGCCCTCGCTTGGCCTCGATGTGCTGGAGGTCAACGATCTTCTGTCGCCGTTCCTGTCGGCAGGGTTCTACTACAAGACGTTCATGTGGCCCCGTGCGTTCTGGGAGGGGATATACGAGCCCTTCATCCGCCGCGCGGCAGGGCTTGGCCACCTGTCGGGCAAGCACGACCTTGCACCCTACGAAAAAGCCTGGGCTTTTTGCGATGTGCTGGTGATCGGTGCCGGGCCCGCCGGCCTGATGGCTGCGCTGACGGCGGCGCGGGCAGGGGCGGATGTGATCCTGGCGGATGAGGATATGGCGCCGGGTGGCCGCTTGCTGGCCGAACGGCTGGCCGTCGACGGGATGCCGGGGGCGGACTGGGCCGCGCAGGCGGTGACAGAACTTGACGCGATGCCGAACGTGCGTCGCATGGCGCGGACGGTGGTGACGGGCGTCTACGATGACGGTGTGTTCGGTGCCCTGGAACGTGTGGGCCTGCACGGCCCCGCCCGCGCGGGCCTGCCCCGCGAATGCTTCTGGCGGATCGTGGCCAAGCAGGCGGTGCTGGCGGCGGGCGCCATCGAGCGCAGCATCGCCCATCCCGGCAACGACCGCCCCGGCGTGATGACCGCAGGATCGGTGCGCGCCTACCTCAACCGCTGGGGCGCCGCGGTGGGGCAGAAGGTGGCGGTCTTTGCCAGTTCCGACTCCGCACGGGCCACGGTGCACGACCTGATGGACGCAGGCGTTACCGTCGCTGCCGTCATCGACCCCCGCCCCGATGCGCCGCCAGAACCGGGCCTGCGCGTCTATCCCGGCGGGCGGGTGGTGGGTACCAAAGGGCGTACTGGCCTGAAGGAGATCACGATTGACGACAACGGCCGCGCCTTCCGGCTCGAGGCGGATGCGCTGGCCCTGTCCGGCGGGTGGAACCCCAATGTCCACCTGACCAGCCACCGGGGCGCGCGCCCCGTCTGGCGCGACGATATCGCGGCCTTCGTGCCCGCCCCGAACGCCGTACCGTGGCTCCATCCCGCGGGCGCCTGCAACGGCGCCTTTTCCACCGCCGCCTGCCTTTCCGAAGGGGCAAAGGCCGCCAGCGCGGCTCTTGCCGCCATCGGGATAAAGGCCAAAAAGCCCGACCTGCCGGATGCCGAGGAGGACGCCTATACCCTGTCCCCGATCTGGACGGTCGAGGGGAAAGGACGCGCCTGGCTCGACTTTGCCAATGACGTGACAGTAAAGGACGTGAGGCTGGCCGCGCAGGAAGGGTTCAGCGCGAACGAACACATGAAGCGCTACACCACCCAAGGCATGGCGCCCGACCAGGGCAAGAATTCCAACGTGGCTGCCCTTGCCGTTCTGGCCGATGCGACGGGTCAGACGATCCCCGCAACCGGCACCACCACTTTCCGCCCGCCATACACCCCCGTCTCCATCGCCGCGATGGGCGCAGGCGCGCGGGCCGAAGGCTTCGCCCCCCAGCGCTTTCTCACCTCCGATCAGGCGAGCCGCGACCGCCACGCCCCGATGATCGAGGCAGGGCTCTGGTACCGCCCCTCCTATTTCCCCAAACCCGGCGAAAAGACCTGGCGCGAGGCGTGCGACCGCGAAGTTCAGATGGTCCGCTCAGCCGTGGGCATCGCCGACGTCTCCACCCTCGGCAAGATCGACATTCAAGGCCGTGATGCCGCGCGCTTTCTCGACTTCGTCTATACCAACACCTTCTCCACCCTGCCCGTGGGCCGCGTCCGCTATGGCCTGATGCTGCGCGAAGACGGGCATGTGATGGATGACGGCACCACCGCGCGCCTTGGCGATACCCATTTCCTGATGACCACCACCACCGCCGCCGCGGGTCAGGTGATGCGCCACCTTGATTGGGTGCATCAGGCCTTCTGCCCCGATTACCACCTGCGCTTCCTGTCCGTTACCGAGACCTGGGCGCAGTTCGCCATCGCGGGGCCAAAGGCGCGGCAGCTTCTGGCCTCCATTCTTGATGCGCCGTTGGGCGATTTTCCCTTCATGTCGTGTGGTCCCGTCTCGGTGATGGGGGTCGCGGCGCGGCTTTTCCGCATCTCTTTCTCGGGCGAGGAAGGGTACGAACTTGCCGTCCCCGCCCGCTATGGCGCGGCGCTTTTCCGCGATCTTCTTTCGCGCGCCGAAACGCTGGGCGGAGGCGCCTACGGGATGGAGGCGCTGAACGTTCTGCGCATCGAAAAGGGCTTCATCACCCATGCCGAAATTCACGGGCGCACCACCGCCTTTGATATCGGGATGGCGGGCATGGTCAGCGCGAAGAAAGATTGCATCGGCAAAGCGGCAGCGCAGCGCCCCGGACTGACCGGCCCTGAACGGCAGCAACTTGTCGGCCTGCGTGCAAGCGCCCCCATCTCGGCGGGCGCCCACCTTTTCACCCCGGGTGATGAGGTGAAGCGCGAAACCGATCAGGGCTATGTCACTTCCGTCTGCTGGTCGCCCACGCTGAATGCCTACCTCGGCTTGGGTTTCCTGCGCGACGGGCGGGCACGGCACGGTGCCAAGGTGCGGCTGGTCGATCACCTGCGCAAGATCGACGTGATCTGCGATGTGGCCCATCCGGTGTTTCTAGACCCCGAAGGAAGGATGATGCGTGGCTGACCTTCTGGCATCCCCCCCGCTCGACCATGCCCCGCTCACGCATCGCGGCGCCACGCTTGCCTTGCTGGCGCCGGGGCCGATCACGTCCATCGCGCCTTTCCCCGGCGCCAATGTGGACAATGCGTTGAAACCACTGGGGCTTGCCTTCCCCGCCCCGAACCGCTTCACCGAAAGCAATGGCGCGCGGCTTGTGTGGACGGGCCGGGATCAGGCCTTCCTGATGGGCGCTGAACCTCCCGCACTGGATGGCGCCGCCAGCACCGATCAATCCGATGGCTGGGCGGCCTTCACGCTGCAGGGGCCCGACGCCGAGGCGGCGCTGGCCCGCCTTGTGGCGCTCGACCTGCGGGCGACGGCGTTCCCGGTGGGCCACGCCGCGCGATCCGGCCTCAACCATCTGCCCATGGTGCTGGCGCGCACGGGGGCCGACGCTTTTCTGATCCTTACCTTCCGGTCCATGGCCCGTACCTGCTGGTACGAACTGGAAACGGCCATGACGGGCGTGGCTGCCCGCGCCCAGTGCTGACCAACGCCGATATCGCCGAACTGACCGATTTTCGCAGGCTGCTGCACCGTCATCCGGAAGTGTCGGGCGAAGAGGTGCAAACCGCGCGCCGCATCGTGCAGGCGCTGGGGCCCCTTGCGCCCACAAGGGTGGTTACCGGCCTTGGCGGGCATGGCGTGGCAGCGGTCTGGGATTTCGGGTCGGGGCCATCCGTTCTTTTCCGTGCCGAACTGGACGCTTTGCCGATCACGGACCTTGGAAACGCCGATCACCGTTCCACCATCCCGGGCAGGGGGCACCTCTGCGGGCATGACGGGCACAGCACCATCCTTCTGGCCCTTGCCCGGCTGATCGCGCGCAAACCACCCGCGCAGGGCCGCGCGATCCTGATGTTCCAGCCTGCCGAAGAGGATGGATCGGGCGCCGCCGCCGTGATCGCCGATCCCCGCTACGCCGATCTGGCCCCCGACTGGGCCTTTTCGCTGCACAACATGCCGGGTGCGGCCTTGGGGCACTGTTGGCTCGCTGCAGGGCCGGTTGCCTGCGCCTCGGTCGGTATGAAGATCACGCTGGAAGGCAAGACCAGCCACGCTGCGCAGCCCGAGCGTGGTATCTCGCCCGCGCCCGCCATCGCGCGGCTCATCCCCGGGCTGATGGCGCTGGGGCAGGGGGGTGACCTTGGGCCGGACTTCCGCCTTGTCACGATCACCCACTGCGCAATAGGCGAGGCCGCCTTCGGCATCAGCCCCGGCCATGGCGAGGTCTGGGCGACCCTGCGCACCATGACCGACGCACCGATGGACGCGTTGAAAAAGGCGGCCCTCGCGCTTGTGGCGTCCGAGGCCGCACATGCGGGTTTGCAGTTGGATGTCAGCTGGCACGATGATTTCGCAGCCTCCGTCAACGATCCCGACGCCACCGCTCAATTTCAGCGCGCGCTCGATGGGTTGCACATTTCATCCGATCAGGGCGACCTGCCGATGCGCGCGTCCGAGGATTTCGGGCGCTTTGGTGCCGTGCCGGGAACCAAGGGCGCCATGGTGTTTCTGGGCGCCGGGGTGGCGCATCCGGCCCTTCACAACCCCGACTATGACTTCCCCGATGATCTGATCCCCATCGGCGCGACCCTCTTTGATCGGGTGATGCGCGATATCCTCGGCTGAGGCTCAGCCCGTGGATGTGTTGCAAAAGGGTTAAGGGAAAAAACTAACGTACTGATTTTACGACGTTTCAAGATCTGTCCACACGTGCGACATGCCAAGGGCCCTCGCCGCCCTTGCACCCCCATCCCCCGGGGCCGATATTCGGGGGATGAGTCTTCCCCCAGGTTTCCTAGATGAGCTTCGCTCTCGCGTGTCGCTGTCCCAGGTGGTGGGGCGGGCGGTCGTGTGGGACATGAAGAAATCCAACATGGGCAAGGGGGATTGGTGGGCCCCCTGTCCGTTCCATCAGGAACGCACGGCCAGCTTTCACGTCGATGACCGCAAGGGGTTCTATTACTGCTTCGGCTGCCAGGCCAAGGGCGACGCGCTGACCTTTCTGAAAGAGCAGGGCAACATGCCCTTTCTGGAAGCGGTCGAGGCGCTGGCGCGCGAGGCCGGGATGGCCATGCCCGCCCGCGACCCCCAGGCGGCAGCGAAGGCCGACCGCCGCACCCAGCTTTCGCAGGTGATGGAGGAAGCGGTGAAGTTCTACCGCCTGCAACTGCGTACCTCCGCCGCGCAAGCCGCCCGCGACTACCTGACCCGCCGCAAGCTGTCGGATGCGACGCAGGAACGGTGGGAAATCGGCTTCGCCCCTGACGGCCGCACCGCGCTCTTTCAGGCGCTCACGCAAAAGGGCATCGCGGCGGATCTGATCGTGGACGCGGGCCTCGCCATCCGCCCCGATGATGGCGGCACGCCCTATGACCGCTTCCGTGGTCGCATCATCTTTCCCATCCGCGATGTGCGAGGCCGCGCCATCAGCCTCGGGGGCCGCGCGCTCGATCCGAACGCGCGGGCGAAATACCTCAACGGCCCCGAGACGGAATTGTTCGACAAGGGCCGCCAGCTTTTCAACATCGGCCCCGCCCGCGATGCCGCTGGGAAAGGCAAGCCGCTGATCGTCGCCGAAGGCTATATGGACGTGATCGCCCTTTGCGATGCGGGCTTCACTGCCACCGTCGCGCCCCTCGGCACCGCGGTGACCGAAGACCAGCTTCGCCTGATGTGGCGCATCCACCCCGAACCCCTGATCGCGCTGGATGGCGACAAGGCGGGCCTGCGCGCCGCCTTGCGCGTGGTCGACCTCGCCCTGCCGCTGCTTGAGGCGGGCCAGGCGCTGCGTTTCGCCCTGCTGCCGGAAGGGCAGGACCCGGACGATCTGATCCGCGCCCGTGGCCCGGCCGCGATGCAGGCCATCCTCGACGCGGCGGAACCGATGGCGGCCCTTCTGTGGCGGCGAGAGACCGAAGGCCGCAATTTCGACAGCCCCGAACGACGCGCCACCTTGGACAAAAGCCTGCGGGAGGCCATCGCCCGCATCCGTGACCCCTCGGTGCGCGGCCATTATGGCGAAGAGATCCGCCGTCTGCGCTGGCAGCTTTTCAGCGGCACCCGCCGCGCGGCCCCGTTCCGCCGCGGCCAGCCCGCACTGCCCGCCGCAGCACTGGCCTCGACCCGTGCATCGGCGTTGGCGGGGGGGGGCGAGGCGGTGGAGGAGGCGATGCTCGAGGCCGTCCTGCTGGCAAGTTGCGCGGCCCATCCTGTGCTCATAGGCCCGTTCATGGGCGATCTTGAGCGCCTCCACCTTGTCGGCCCCGGTCATGACCAGCTTCGCCATGCGCTGCTTCATGCCTCTGACGCGCCTGATTCGCAGGCGCTGGGTGCCGCACTGCTGCCAGAGGCGCGCGCGGTCCTTGAAACGCTCCTTAACCAGCGCCATGTCCAGAGTGCGCCACCGGTACAACCGGGCGCCGACCCCGAGATGGCGCGGTTCTGTCTTGCCGAAGGTTTGGCCAAACTGGCCGCCTTGCGTGGGGCTCGGTCCGAGATTGCGGAAGCGATGGAAGATATGGAAGGTCTTGTAGATGAAGGGGTTACTTGGCGCCTGTCCCAAGCTGCCGAGGCCCGGAACCGATCCGCGGCGCCCCGGCTTGACGACAGCGCTGACCTTGGCGAAGACCGCGAGGCGCTCAAACGACAGTTGCAATCCATGATAGACGGGCAGGTATGGATCAAGAAAAAACGCTGATCTGCTTTCCACTGACGTGATTCGCGCTATTGAGTCTGTAAGCGCGCCAACCTGATTCGCATCCCTCATCCAGGAGCCCCCATGGCCCTCAAGGACACCGACGACGCAAAGCCCGAAGAGCCGGAAGCCGACACCTCGCTCGACATGAGCCAGGCGGCGGTCAAGAAGATGATCGCCGACGCGCGGGAGCGTGGCTACATCACCTATGACCAGCTCAACACGGTGCTGCCGCCCGATCAGGTGTCTTCCGACCAGATCGAAGACGTGATGTCGATGCTCAACGAGATGGGCATCCAGGTTACCGAGGAAGAGGAAACCGAAGAGCCCGACACCTCGAACGAGATCGTCGAGGCGTCCGGCTCGCGCGAGATCGCGCTGGCCGGGGCGCAATCGGAAACACTGGACCGGACCGACGATCCGGTGCGGATGTACCTGCGCGAGATGGGATCGGTGGAGCTTTTGTCGCGCGAGGGCGAGATCGCCATCGCCAAGCGCATCGAGGCAGGCCGCAACACGATGATCCTGGGGCTTTGCGAAAGCCCCCTCACGTTCCAGGCCATCACGATCTGGCGTGACGAATTGCTGAGCGAAGATATCCTGCTGCGCGACGTGATCGACCTTGAGGCCACCTTTGGCCGTTCGCTCGACGGCGACGATGAAATGGTGGGCCCCGAAATCGAGGGGGTCGAGGTTTCAGCGGCACCCCGGCGCGACGGCGCGGCGGAGCCCGAACTCGACGCGGACGGCAACCCCATCAGCCGGGCGGAAGACGACGACGAGGAGGACGAAGCGTCCAACATGTCGTTGGCAGCAATGGAAGCCGCGCTGAAGCCTAAGGTGCTGGAGACGCTGGAACGCATTGCGCTTGACTACACCATGCTTGCCGAAATGCAGGACGCGCGGATGCATGCCACGCTGTCCGAAAAGACGCGTTTTTCGGCAACGGATGAGGCGGCCTACCAGAAGCTGCGGTCCGAGATCGTGGTGATGGTGAACGAGCTTCACCTGCACAACAACCGCATCGAGGCGCTGATAGACCAGCTTTACGGCATCAACCGCCGCATCATGGCGATCAATTCGGGCATGGTGAAGCTGGCCGATGCCGCGCGGATCAACCGCCGCGAATTCATCGAGGAATACCAAGGCTACGAGCTGGACCCCACTTGGCTGGACCGGATGGCCGAAAAGGCGGGCCGGGGCTGGCAGGCGCTCTTGGAGAAAAGCCGAGAGAAGGTCGAAGAATTGCGCGCAGAAATGGCGCAGGTCGGCCAATACGTGGGCGTCGACATTTCCGAGTTTCGTCGCATCGTCAATCAGGTGCAGAAGGGCGAGAAAGAGGCGCGGCAGGCCAAGAAGGAAATGGTTGAAGCCAACCTGCGTCTGGTGATCTCGATTGCCAAGAAATACACCAACCGTGGATTGCAATTTCTGGATTTGATCCAGGAAGGCAACATCGGCCTGATGAAGGCCGTGGACAAGTTTGAATACCGTCGCGGATATAAATTTTCGACCTACGCAACATGGTGGATCCGGCAGGCGATCACCCGATCCATCGCTGACCAGGCGCGCACGATCCGCATCCCGGTGCACATGATCGAAACGATCAACAAGCTGGT
>JBBSBE010000153.1:0-8454 GCA_038251625.1 Rhodobacterales bacterium | reverse complement strand
TAACATTCACGCCGATCATCTTCTCCCACTCCTTAGAGTCGCCGGCCTCGGTGCCGGAGGCGGAAAGCCCCATGCCTGCATTGGCGAACGCCGCGTTCAGCCCGCCTGTTTTGCCGACGAATGTCGCCATCGCAGACTTCAGGTTGTTCAGGTCGGTCACGTCGCCCGGCAAGGCCAAGGCCTTGTCGCCGAGTTCGCTTGCGAGGGCATCCAGCTTGTCCTCTGATCGCGCGAACAGCCCGACCTGCCAGCCCTGTGCAATCGCCAATCGCGCCGTCGCTGCCCCGATGCCGCTTGACGCGCCCGTGATGAAAAGTGCCTTCGTGCTCATGCCATGTCCTATTTTTCAAAGGGGAATCTGAAAGAGAACGTTTTTGCGGTCATTGCGTTGCGTCCGGGCCAAAATATTTAGGTCCGACGAACGCGGCATCAGGGTTGAGCGCCAACGGTTTTCATCATTGCCAACTTTGCGAAGGGAACACATTGCGGCGCCATGCGTTACATACCCAAGTGCAAAGGGGCCAGCATGTCGACAATCACCACAGTCAATCCCGCAACCGAGCAAGACATTCAGACCTACACCGTCATGGATGTGCAGAAGGCAACGGACCGGATCGAGGCCTGCCATGTGGCGTTTCTGGAGTGGCGCAAACTGACGCATCTCGAACGGGCCTCGTTTCTGATCAGGATCGGCCAGACGCTGCGCGAGCACGCCGACGAGTTGGCCGCCCTGATGACGCGAGAGACCGGAAAACTGTTGAGGGATGGGCTGACTGAGGTCGAGATTTGCGCGGCGATCTGTGACTACACTGCCCAACACGGGCCGGCCGCGCTGGCGGATGAAGAGCGCACGCACGGACCCGACCAAAAGCGTGGTGTCGTCACCTATCAGCCGATTGGCGTGATCTATTCGATCCAGCCGTGGAACTTTCCCCTCTACCAGCCGGTCCGCGTACTGGCCGCCAACCTGATGGCGGGCAACGGCTGCATTCTGAAGCACGCGAGCATCTGTACCGGGTCGGGCCTGCGTCTGCGCGAGTTGTGTATTCTGGCAGGTCTGCCCGAGGATTTGTTTCAGGTCGTCGTGATTGACCATGACACAAGCGACACCTTGATCACCCACCAAAAGGTGCGCGCCGTGACGATGACGGGCAGCGACGAGGCCGGGCGTCACGTTGGCGCAACGGCTGCCAAGGCGCTCAAGAAAACCGTGCTCGAACTGGGGTCCAACGACGCCTATCTGGTGCTGGAAGACGCGGATATCGAAACCGCGGTCAAGTTTTCGGTGATCGGGCGGCTTTATAACAATGGCGAGACCTGCGTATCGGCCAAGCGGTTTATCGTTACGGACAAGGTTTACGACGCCTTTGTCAGCGCGTTTGTGGCGCAGATGAAGGACATTCGCATGGGCGATCCGATGGATACGAACAGCCAGCTTGGCCCGCTGTCGAGCAAGGCGCAGTTCGACACGGTCAAGGGGCAGGTCGATGACAGCGTCGCCAAGGGGGCCACGGTCCTGTGCGGCGGTCAGGCCCCGGATCGCACCGGTGCGTATTATCCGGCCACGGTTCTGGCCGACCTCGCGCCCGGAATGCCAGCCTATGATGATGAGATTTTCGGGCCAGTCGCATCGATCATCCGGGCCAGGGACGATGAAGATGCCATGCGGCTGGCCAATGAAAGCCGATATGGTCTGGGCGGCGGGATATTTTCAAAGGACGAGGGCCGCGCCTTCAAACTGGCCCGCGATTTCTTTGACACTGGCATGGTCCACTTAAATTCATTCGGGGCCATGGATCCGAACATGCCGTTTGGCGGGGTCAAGGATTCCGGCTACGGACGCGAGCACGGCGGCTTCGGCATGAAGGAGTTCGTTAACGTGAAGGCGATCTTTCTGCCGTGATCTCGCCTGGCCCAAAACTGGCAACCGACCCCGGCCCGCTCTACGGCAGAGTGAAAGCCAATGAAACCGCCTGACACTGATACAGCGGCGGGGGCCACCATGTTTGATCAACTGATGCTTGCCGGCACGTTGGTTTTCCTGAAAGGACCCTGAACCATGGCGCAATCCGATAGCACGAACCGCAAGTTTGTCCTCGCCAAGCGTCCCGAGGGCGAGCCGGACGCCAGCACCCTTCGGCTTGAAACCGAAGATATCGCGACCCCCGGCAAGGGTCAGATGCTGCTGCGCAACGAATTCCTGTCGCTGGATCCCTACATGCGCGGCCGGATGAGCGATGCCCCGTCCTATGCTGCGCCCGTCGCAATCGGGGCGGTCATGATCGGCGGAACCGTCGCGCAGATCGTGTCGTCCGACGTGGCCGGCTTTGCGGCAGGCGACTGGGTTCAGGCGTTCGGCGGCTGGCAGGATTATGCCCTGTCCGACGGCACTGGCGTGATCAATATGGGCAATTCGCCCGAAAATCCGTCATGGGCGCTGGGTGTGCTTGGGATGCCGGGCCTGACCGCTTGGGCTGGACTTACACAGATCGGCCAACCGAAAAAGGCCGAGACGCTGGTCGTTGCAGGCGCCAGCGGTCCGGTGGGGGCGACAGTGGGTCAGATCGGCAAGATCCTCGGCCTGCATGTCGTCGGTATCGCGGGCGGGCCTGCGAAATGCGCCCATGTGGTCGACACTCTCGGCTTCGATGCCTGCATTGATTACAAGGCAGAGGGGTTTCCGGCTACGCTGAAAGCGGCGGTGCAGGACGGCATCGACATCTATTTCGAGAATGTCGGCGGCGCTGTTTTCGACGCGGTTCTGCCGCTGCTGAACCCCGAGGCTCGCATCCCCGTTTGCGGCCTGATCTCGCAATACAATGCCACAACACTTCCCGACGGCCCGGACCGGCTGAACCTGCTGCTTGGCATGATCCTGCGCAAGCGGATGACACTGCGTGGCTTTATCGTCTTTGATGACTTCGGTCACCTGTACCCCGACTTCGCCAAGCAGATGGGCAAATGGGTCAAAGCAGGAAAAGTCCAGTACCGCGAGGAAGTGATCCTGGGCCTGGAACGCGCCCCGGCGGCCTTCGTTGGTTTGCTCAGGGGTGAAGCTTTTGGCAAACGCGTTGTCAAGCTGACCGCCTGAAACAGAAACAGATCGAAAGGTAACATACTCATGAAAATTCTCATGGTTCTCACATCGCACGACAAACTGGGCGACACCGGCAAGAAGACCGGCTTCTGGCTTGAGGAATTTGCCGCGCCCTATTACGTATTCAAGGACGCAGGGGCGCAGGTCACGCTGGCCTCGCCCAAGGGTGGCCAGCCGCCGCTGGATCCCACCAGCGACGCGGACGACGCGCAAACCGAGGCGACAAAACGCTTCAAGGGCGACGCGGCTGCTCAAAGTGATCTGGCACAGACGGTCGCACTGTCCACGGTTTCGGCGGATGGGTACGATGCAGTCTTCTATCCCGGCGGTCACGGTCCGCTGTGGGATCTGGCCGAAGACGCCGACAGCATCAAGCTGATCGAAACCTTCGAGCGCAACAACCGCCCGATCGCCGCTGTCTGCCACGCCCCGGCGGTGTTCAAGCACCCCAAAGGCGCAGACGGCAAACCACTGGTGTCGGGCAAGACGGTGACCGGGTTCACCAATACCGAAGAAGAGGGCGCTGGCCTGACCGATGTGGTCCCCTTCCTTGTCGAGGACATGCTGAAAGCCAACGGCGGCAATTATGAAAAGGGCGCGGACTGGGCGTCTTTTGTGGTGACGGACGGCAAGCTGGTCACCGGCCAGAACCCGGCGTCGTCCGAAGAGGCAGCGCGGAAACTGATGGAATTAATCTGATTGGGCCATTGCAGGCGCAAGGCGATGATCCTTCCGATCGGCGCGCGCAATGCCCTGAACGCCATCCGGATGTTGTGATCGCGCGCGCTGCTGATTTCGCGCCGGTAACTGCAGGCGGGGGACACTTCGAAAGGTCATCCCATGAGTGAAACATTCGACAGCATTGTGATCGGGGCCGGCCAGGCCGGCCCTGCGATGGCGGCCCGGTTGGCTGCGTCCGGCGAACGGGTGGCGTTGATCGAACGCGACGAGATGGGCGGCACCTGCGTGAATACCGGCTGCATGCCAACCAAGACACTCGTCGCTTCGGCCCATGCCGCGTGGCTGGCGCGCGAAGGTGAACGTTTCGGCATCATCACCGGCCCGGTGACGGTGGACGCAGCACGGGTGCGCGCACGCAAGGATGCCGTCGTTCAGGCCGCGCGGGGCAACGTCACCCGCTGGATGGAAAACACCGCCGGCATCACCGTGATCCACGGACATGCGCGGTTCACCGCACCACACACGGTGACGGTGGGCGAGAGGCAGCTGACAGCCGCGCGGATTTTCGTCAATGTGGGGGCAAGGGCTACGGTGCCGCCGGTGCCGGGGATCGAGATTGTTCCTTATCTGACCAATGCCGACGTGATGGACCTGGACGTCGTGCCCGATCACCTTGTCATCCTGGGCGGCAGCTATATCGGCCTTGAATTCGCGCAGATCTTCCGCCGCTTCGGGGCCGACGTGACCATTCTTGAGGCCGCCCCCAAATTCCTTGCCCGCGAGGATGCCGATATTGCCGCAGAGATCCACGGGATCCTGACCGGCGAGGGCATCCAGATCGAGGTCGGGATCACCGATCTGTCTTTTGCCAAGGCAGATCACAGCATTACCGCGCGCTTTCTCACCGCTGCGGGCGTGGGTGTCGCCCTGAAAGGCAGCCATCTGCTGGTCGCCACCGGGCGGCGGCCGAATACGGACGATCTGGGGCTTGATGCGGCCGGGCTGGTCGCCGACCCGCCCGGCGTCATCCCGGTCGACGATACCTGCCGCACCGCACAACCCCATATCTGGGTACTGGGCGAGGCGAACGGCCGCGGTGCCTTTACCCACACCGCCTACAATGACTTCGAGATCGTGGCGGGCAACCTGCTGGACGGCGAGGACCGCAAGATTAGTGATCGCAAGCCGGTCTATGCGCTGTTCATCGACCCGCCCCTTGGCCGGATCGGGATGAGCGAGGCCGAGGCGCGCGCCGCCGGGCATCGGGTTCTGGTCGGCACGCGTCCAATGGCGCGGGTTGGCCGCGCTGTCGAGGTGGGCGAAACACGCGGGATGATGAAGGTCGTCTTCGACGCCAAAACCCGCCAGCTTCTGGGGGCCGCGATCATCGGATTCCACGGTGACGAGGCGGTGCAGTTCCTGTTGCCCGCGCTGTATCAGGGCCTGACCGACCGCGACATTCGCGCCATGACCGGCATCCATCCGACGGTCACCGAACTGCTACCCTATGCCATCGCCGATGCGAAAGAGGTCTGAGACGTCGGGGGGCCGCGAAAGCTGCGCCATACGAACCGGGTCATGGTCAATCAGCATTGTGATGCGGCGCATCGTTCGTAGTCCTGTGAATTGATGGGTCGTTGTCGGCCAATGTTCTCAACCCAAGCGCTGCCGTGCTTCGTCTGGAACGCAACCTGTTGTCCGCGCGTTTGGCATATGCCCCGATGGGCGGGACACAGGAGTATCCGATGCTGAAATCCATATCACTTGCCGCGCTGCTGGCGGTGACCGTCCTTCCCGCTGGTGCAGACACCATCCGCGTTGGCATGTCAGGCGGGTATTTCCCCTTCACCTTCGTGCGCCAGGACACGCTTCAGGGCTTTGAGGTCGATCTGATGAATGCCCTTGCCGAACGGACGGGTGATACGGTGGAGTTCTCCACCATGTCGTTTTCGGGTCTGATAGGCGCGCTGGAAGCGGGGCGTATCGATACGATTGCCAACCAGATCACCATCACAGCCGACCGTGCGGCGAAGTTCGCCTTCAGCCAGCCCTATGTTTACGATGGCGCGCAGGTGGTGGTGAAGTTGGGCAACGAGACCGAGATCACCAGCGTTGACAGCCTGCGGGGCCGCACCGTTGCGGTCAACCTAGGGTCAAACTTCGAGCAACTGTTGCGCGAACTGCCGTTTGCTGACGAGATCGACATCCGGACCTACGAAAGCAATATCGAGCAAGATACGGCACTCGGCCGGGTCGATGCCTTTGTGATGGACCGGGTGTCGTCAGCGCAGGTGATCAAGGAAAGCCCGCTGCCGCTGGCCCTTGCCGGCCCGCCGTTCAGCGAGATTCAGAATGCTCTGCCGTTCCGCAACGATGCAGAGGGTCAGGCGCTGCGCGACCGGCTGGACGCCGCACTGACCGAGATGAAAGCCGATGGCACTTTGCGGGCGATCTCCGAGAAATGGCTCGGCCTTGATGTGACAGCACCTGCGGGCTGACGCATGCGCGCGCTTGATCTTGACTACATGCTGGGTCTGGTGCCGGTTATCCTTGGCTATGTGCCGCTGACGATCGGCATGGCGCTGGCCGCGATGGTGGGTGCACTGATGCTGGCCAGTCTGATGGCGGTGGAACGTGTGGTACGCGTGCCGGTGCTGGACCCGTTCGTACAGCTGTTCATCAGTTTCTTTCGCGGCACGCCGCTGCTGGTGCAGTTGTTTCTGTTCTACTACGGCTTGCCGCAGATACTGCCGGTTCTGGCTGGGATCAACGGTGTGACGGCGGCGATCATCGGGCTGACGCTGCATTTTTCGGCCTACATGGCCGAAAGCATCCGTGCCGCGATTTTGGGCGTCGACCGCAGCCAGTGGGAGGCGGCGCAGGCCGTCGGCATGACACAAACCCAGTCGATGCGCCGCATCATCCTGCCGCAGGCAGCGCGCGTCGCCGCTCCGACACTGGTCAATTACTTTATCGACATGATCAAAAGCACATCGCTGGCGTTTACCCTTGGCGTGACCGAAATGATGGGCGCCACGCAAAAGGAAGCCGCCGGCAGTTTTTTATATTTCGAGGCGTTTCTTGTCGTGGCCGTGCTTTACTGGGCGATCGTCGAGATGCTGTCCTTCCTCCAAAAGCGGCTTGAGCGTCGCCTTAACAAGGCGCTTACCCGATGATCAGCATCCGCGGACTGACAAAACGCTACGGCACAAACACGGTGCTGAATGCCATCGACCTCGACATATCGGCGGGTGAGCGGGTGGCGATCATAGGACCGTCTGGCACAGGAAAATCGACCCTGCTGCGGTGCTTAAACTATCTCGACCGCCCCGACGGCGGCGTGATCCGGATTGGCGATCTGACGGTTGATGCCGCGACGGCGCGGCCCGCTGACATCCTGGCGCTGCGCCGCCGCACCGCGTTCGTGTTCCAGAACTACTCGCTCTTCGCCAACAAGACCGCGCGCGAAAACATCACCGAAGCGCTGATCACCGTCCAACGCAAACCCCGTGCGGACGCCAACGCGCGGGCGGATGCAATCCTGCGTGAGATCGGGTTGGTGGACAAAGCCTCGGCCTATCCGGCGGCCCTGTCGGGCGGCCAACAACAGCGCATCGGCATTGGCCGCGCGATGGCGCTGGACGCAAGCCTGATGTTGTTTGACGAGCCGACATCGTCGCTTGACCCTGAATGGGTCGGCGAGGTGCTGGACCTGATGCGCCGGTTGGCCTCTCGGCGGCAGACAATGCTGATCGTCACGCATGAGATGCAGTTCGCGCGCGAGATTGCGGACCGGGTGATCTTCATGGATGGCGGGCGCATTGTTGAACAGGGACCGCCTGCGCAAATTTTTGATGCGCCGCAGGACAAACGCACGGAAAGCTTCTTGCACCGCGTCAGGTAAGCGGTAACGGGGCCTACGCTGCTATGGCGCGGGGTTGCTGATGGCGCGATGCGGCAGGTCTGCCCGTGTTGTCCGTGTTTGCGACAAACACTATGAACGAATGTCTTTGCCATACCGAACCTGCGGTCGAAACGACCCCGAAGCCGATTGTTAAAAAAGGCCGCAATCACCCTGTTGATAGGCAAACGCCAACGATCAGCCACCGCTTAGGCCAAGCCGACAACAAGACTATAATCGTTGCAATCAGCGACACACCATGCCACGACATGGGGGTAGCTGCTATGTCAGTTACGGGTTTGCAGCGGAGCAACGCCCAATTTTGGGCCCCGTCGCTGGTGAAGCCTCGGCTTCGACAGATGACCGCTAAGGACGAACCTGCCAAAGAGACTGCGAACAGCGTGCCGCATTCCCAGTCGACGGGTGACCACCCCTGTCTCGTTGTGGGCATGGGCGCATCGGCCGGTGGGATCGAGGCGTTCAGCAAATTCTTTGATGCGATGCCGCACGACAGCGGGGCGGCTTTTGTTCTGGTGCTGCACCTTGATCCAACACGCGAAAGCCAGATGGCAAAGGTGTTGGCCGTTCATACCAAAATGCCCGTGGTGCAGGTCGAAGATCAGATGCAGATCCTGCCCAATCATGTCTATGTCATTGCCCCCGACCGGGATCTGACGGTGACGGCGGGCGTTCTGCACCTGACAAAGCCTGCGGAAAAGCGCGGGCACCGGCACCCGGTTGATGTATTGTTCCGCTCGCTTGCCGCTGATCAGGG
>JBBSBE010000152.1:0-8539 GCA_038251625.1 Rhodobacterales bacterium | reverse complement strand
CATCCCCGGCACCCGCGAGGGTGGACATCACGGCGGTGAAGGCCTGATTGCAGCCTTGCGTGATCGCCACCTGCGAGGGCGCGATCTGGCCGCCATAGGCCGATGACCATTGCGCGGCAATCTCTTCGCGCAGTGCGGGCAAGCCGAGGACGGGGCCGTAAAGATGCGCGGCGGGATCGTTGAGGGCAGCCTCGGCGAGCGCCTGACGCAGGCCGAGCGGCGGCGGGTCGACCGGGGCGGCTTGGCTTACGTTGATGAGCGGGCGGTCCGGCGGGAAGGTGACGCCCGTCAGCCAGCGCCGCGCCTCCATCACCGGGGGCGGTTCGGTTGCGGCCATGGCGGGGTTGAGGGGCAGGTTCATCGGATAGGTCCGCCGGAGTTGGGGATATTGGCATTATCTACACCGCATCGCGCGGGCGTTCACAAGCGGTCAGCCGCGCCGCAGGATCCGCCATTCGCGCCAGACGAGGGCGATCATGATGGTATCGAAGCCCGACAGGATCAGCAGCGGCGGCGATTGGGTGTGGATCCAGACCGAAAGCTGATAGGCGACGAAGCCCGCAAGGACGACCATGGCGGCGGGATAGGCCCAAGGGATGCGGCGGGCGAGCAGGAGCACCATCACCAGTTTCAGCCCGCCATGCGCGCAAAGGTAAAGCGCGTAGAAATGCTGGGTCTGGATCGACAGACCCTCGACCATCGACTGCGCCCAGAGGGCCATCCTGTCTTGCGGGGCGTCGGCAATCTCTGCGGCCGTCAGCCATGCGACAAGGGCGTGGATGAGCCGGTTCGACGTCAGCAGAAGGCCCAGGCCCGCCATCGCCTCGAGCGCCGCGAGCGACCCCTTGATGACGAGACTGGCCTCGAACAGGGGATGCAGAAGCCGCGCGAGACGGCTGCGCAAGGGGGGGGCCACGTCGGTCAGTCGGATCCCCGCATCGGTTGGACGTATTGCAGCGCCATATCCCACGGAAAGAAGATCCAGGTGTCCTGGCTGACCTCGGTGATCCATGTATCGACCTGCGGCTTGCCAGAGGGCTTGGCGTAGACGGTGGCGAAATGGGCACGGGGGTAGAGGCGGCGGACAAGTTCCAGCGTCTTGCCGGTATCGACAAGATCATCGACGATCAGGATGCCGGTGCCATCGCCCATCAGATCGGCCTGCGGGGCCTTGATGATGCGCGGTTGGGTCTGGGCCTGATGGTTGTAGCTTTTGACGCTGACGGTATCGACGGTGCGGATATCAAGCTCGCGCGCGACGATCATCGCGGGGACAAGGCCGCCCCGGGTGATGCCCACGACCGCGCGCCATGCGCCATCGTCGGGGCCTTGGCCCTGCAGGCGCCAGGCAAGGGCGCGGGCATCGCGGTGGATCTGATCCCAGCTGACGTGGAAGCCTTTTTCGTGAGGGAGGCGGTCTGTCATCGGTGATCCTGCGTGGCTGTGGGACCGGGGGCCTGCCCCCGGGCCCCCGGGATATTTGGGCAGAGAAGAAGATCAATCGTCATGTCAGGGCAACCTTGATGCCGAGCGCCGCCATGAGGGCACCGAAGCTGCGGTCGATCGTGGTCTTGAGGCGGGCATAGCCGCGCCGGATGGCGGGGCGCGAGAAGGCGAGGCCGAGGAGGACGAACCCGAGGGATTCGTTCAGAAAGACGAGCCCCAGGATGAGCGCCAGCGCGGGCAGGGGCGTGCCGGGGGGCACAAGGCCCGCGAAGACCGCGCCGAAGAAAAGCGCGGTCTTGGGGTTGGCGAACTGGGTCAGAAGGCCAAGGCGGATCGCCTTGCCCGCGCTCCGCGGCAGTGTGCCGGGGGCGGAGACGGGCAGCGGATCGTGCGCATGGCGCCAGGTCTGGATCGCGATCAAGATCAGGAAGGCGGCGCCCGCGAACTTGAGGAGCGCAAAGACGGCGGGCAGCGCCAAGAAGAGAAGATGCAGCCCGGAAAGGGCCGCTATCGCCCAGCAAAGGCCGCCCATCGCGATGCCAAGCGCAAAGGGCAGGGCAACGCGCGGGCCGTCGGCGACGGCGGTGCGGACGGCTACCACGAAGGCGGGGCCCGGGCTGACGGTGGCGGCCAGATGCACGGCCCAGACTGCAAGGATGGCCGTCAGCGTCATTCCCCGCTGGCCTTTTTGCCAGCGTCGATATCGGGGGCATCCACCGCCTTCATGCCCACGACGTGGTAGCCCGCATCGACGTGCAGCACCTCGCCCGTGGTGCCCGAACCCAGGTCGGACAGAAGGTAGAGCGCGGCCTTGCCCACCTCTTCCTGTGTGACATTGCGGCGCAGGGGGGAGTTCAGTTCGTTCCACTTCATGATGTAGCGGAAATCGCCGATGCCGCTGGCCGCCAGCGTCTTGATCGGGCCGGCAGAGATGGCATTGACGCGGATGCCGTCCTTGCCCAGATCCTCGGCGATATACTGGACGGAGGTTTCCAGTGCCGCCTTGGCCAACCCCATCACATTGTAATGCGGCATCACCTTTTCGGCGCCGTAGTAGGTAAGGGTGAGAAGCGAACCGCCGTTCGGCATCATCGCGGCGGCGCGGGCGCAGACCGCGGTGAAGGAATAGACCGAGATATCCATCGTCATGCGGAAGTTGGCGGCGGAGGTATCGACGTAGCGGCCCCTGAGTTCGGTCTTGTCGGAAAATCCGATGGCGTGGACGACGAAATCGAGCGTGCCCCATTCGGCGCGCAGGCGGTCGAAGAGCGCGTCCATCGACGCTTCGCTCGAGACGTCGCATTCGGCAAGGAACGGTGTGCCGATGGAGGCCGCCAGCGGCTCTACCCGTTTTTTCAGCGCCTCGCCCTGGTAGGAGAAGGCCAGTTCCGCACCCTGATCGGCGGCGCATTTTGCGATGCCCCAGGCGATGGACTTGTCATTGGCAAGCCCCATGATCAGGCCGCGCTTGCCTGCCAGCAGTCCCTGAGCCATTGCTCGCCCCCTTGCCTTCCCGGTTTGTCGGCCAGCATTAGGCGATGGGGCAGGCGGCGGCAAGAGTTGCGGGCGGTTGCCGCGCCGGGGGGGACGGCCTAGATTGCGCGGCGCGTGGTTGAGGAGATCAGGATGGACCGGGACGGAATTTTTGCGGGCAGCGATCCGTTTGCGCTGGCGCGGGCCTGGCTGGCCGAGGCGGAGCCTGTCGAACCCAACGATCCCAATGCCATCGCGCTGGCCACTGTGGACGCGACGGGCCTGCCCAACGTGCGCATGGTCCTGCTGAAGGAGATCGAGGACGACGCGTTCGTGTTCTATACCAATTATGACAGCCGCAAAGGGCAAGAGATTGCCGCGACCGGCAAGGCCGCGTTCGTGCTGCACTGGAAGAGCCTGCGCCGCCAGATCCGTGTGCGCGGGCTGACCGAGCGCGAAGAGGGGCCGCAGGCAGACGCCTACTACAGCAGCCGCAGCCTCAAGAGCCGTCTTGGCGCCTGGGCGTCGGCGCAGTCGCAACCCCTAAGCTCGCGCGGGGCGCTGGTGGCGGAGGTGGCCAGGGTGACGGCGCGGGAAGGGATCAGCCCGAAGCGCCCGCCGTTCTGGGGTGGCATTCGGATCCGACCGGTGGAAATCGAGTTCTGGGCGGACGGCGCCTTCCGGTTGCACGACCGGTTTCGCTGGACACCCGGCGCGGGCGGCAAATGGGATGCGCAGAGGCTGAATCCCTGATCTTCACACCACTGACCGCGCTGTTGTGCGCTTTTCGACTTGAACCTGCGCATTAGATCGCGGCAAATCGGCACGATCGGATATTCCCAAGGATGATCATTCGTGACTGACGATGAAGACAAGACACTGCACGTCCTGCACGGTCGCGTGAAGTGGTTCGACCCGGTCAAGGGTTTCGGCTTCATCGTGTCCGAGGATTGCCCGACGGACGTGCTTTTGCACGCCAACGTTTTGCGCAATTTCGGGCAAGGCTCGGTCGCGGACGGGTCGGGTGTGATGGTCAAGGTGCAACTGACCGCACGGGGCGCGCAGGCCGTCGAGGTGCTGGAAATCGAGCCGCCGATCGGGCAGTCGGGGATGGAAGAAACGCCGGGGCTGCCCGAGGATGTGCTGGCGCTGGAGATGGAGCCGGCGCGGGTCAAGTGGTTTGACAAGGGCAAGGGGTTCGGCTTTGCGAATGTCTTTGGCAGTGCCGATGACGTGTTCATCCATATCGAGGTGTTGCGCCTGTCGGGATTTGCCGATCTGATCTCTGGCGAGGCGGTGGCGTTGCGCATCGTCGATGGCAAGAGGGGCCGCATGGCGGCGCAGGTGGTGTCATGGGAAACGGCGGCGCGCGAGCGGGGCTGATTGCGGGGCTGCTGCTGGCTTTGGCCGGGCCGGTTGCGGCGGCGTGCCGGGCTGATCAGGTGGAGTTGCGCACCAGTGCGTCGGTGGCGCGGTTCACCGTGGAACTGGCCGACACCCCGGGCGAGCGCGAGAAGGGCCTGATGTTCCGCGAGACGATGCCGAAATCTGCGGGAATGCTTTTTGTCTACGAGCGTCCGCAGTCCGCATCGTTCTGGATGAAGAACACGCTGATCCCGCTCGACATGATCTTTGCCGATCCCACGGGCCTTGTAACGCACGTGCACGCCAATGCGATTCCGGGCGACGAGACGCCGATCCCCGGGGGGCGGAATGTCCTGACCGTGCTTGAGATCAACGGCGGGCTTGCGTCGGCGCTGGGCATTGCGCCGGGGGCGGTGTTGCGGCATCCCGCGCTGGATCAGACGGTGGCGGCCTGGCCCTGCGAGTAGTAGGGCGGGCGTTTGATACGGGGCTTTCCTCGCGGCTCATTCACAGATAAAGGGATCGCGTCGGGGCGTAGCGCAGCCTGGTAGCGCGACGGTTTTGGGTACCGTAGGTCGGAAGTTCGAATCTTCTCGCCCCGACCATCATTGACCCTGCGGCAATTCAGCCAAATGGCATGAACGTTGCAAAAATGGCGAACTGGCGCGCTATGCAGGTGCATGCGCAAAAGGGAGAACGTCGGATGCAATGGATGAAAGTGGTCGCGCTTGTTTGCACGATTGGGGCTGGCGCGGCGGAGGCGGCGCCGGTCGAGCCGTACAGCAGCCTGCTGGTCTTTGGTGACAGCCTGTCGGACACCGGGAACCTTTTTAGCTTTGCGGGCGTACCGGCAAGCCCCCCCTATTTCAACGGTCGGTTTTCCAACGGCCCGGTCTGGGCTGACCGGATCGCGGCGGATTTCATGGCGGCTGGCGCGCTCAGTGCGAATTTTGCCTTCGGTGGTGCGCAGGCCGTACCGAACGCGGATCTGGTGCCGGACCTTGCGCCGCAGCTTGGTATTTTCGGTGCAAGCGTGCCGACCATCCTTCTGGGTGACCGGCCGCTGGCATCGCTGTGGTTCGGGGCCAACGACATCTTTGCCGCGCTCGACAGCGTGGT
Source organism: Rhodobacterales bacterium (assembly GCA_038251625.1). GTDB lineage: Bacteria > Pseudomonadota > Alphaproteobacteria > Rhodobacterales > Rhodobacteraceae > JBBQXK01. The sequence continues at coordinate 3,136 of JBBSBE010000152.1, read as the reverse complement.
GCCGGTTGACATCATTTCGGTTGCAGAGGGCGCGGCCGATGCCGTGGCTGCAGGTGCGACGGTGCTATTTGGCGCAGGTGTCCGGGATATCCTGCTTTTCAATCTGCCCGACATCGGCGCCACCCCGGCCTACGCGCTTTTCGCGACCGGCAAGGCGGCGGATGCGACTGCCGCCACGCGGGCCTTCAACGCGCGGCTTGATGCGCAGGCCGATGCGTTGCGCGGGCTTGGCATAAGGGTGATGGAGATCGACACTTATGGCCTGTTTCAGGCGCTGCTGGCAGACCCGCTGTCGTTCGGAATTGCGAATGCCACGATCCCTTGCGTGATCCCGGGGGTGTCGGTCTGTTCGCCGGCCGAAGCCACGGCGCTGGCGTTCTTTGATCCCGTGCATCCCAATTCCACGATCCATGCCGTGCTTGCCGAAGAGGTGCGGGCAACCATTGCGGCGGTGCCGCTGCCTGCGTCCCTTCTGCTGCTGGGTTTCGGTATCGGCATGCTGCGTCTTGCGGGGCGCCGCAGGGCCTGAGGGTTGCCGCCGGTGACGAAGGGGGGCATCCTGCGGGCGCTACCGTTTTGACCCGCTGGAGGCCTGCGCCGTGACGATTGCCTTTGATCACAGCTATCTGCGCGATCTTCCAGGCAGCTACCTGCGGCAGGTGCCAGATGTGGCGCCCGCCCCGAAGCTGATGGTCTGGAATGGGGCACTGGCGCGTGAGTTGGGGTTGCAGGCGAGCCCGGAGGAGGCGGCCCGCTGGTTTTCCGGCGCATCGGTGCCGCCGGGGGCAGAACCTGTGGCCTTGGCCTATGCGGGGCATCAGTTCGGTGGCTTCTCGCCGCAGCTTGGCGACGGGCGGGCGCATCTGCTGGGCGAGGTCATGTCGCCGGGCGGGGCGCGGTTCGACCTGCAACTGAAGGGATCTGGGCGGACGCCGTTTTCGCGCGGCGGGGATGGCAAGGCGGCGTTGGGGCCGATGCTGCGGGAATACGTGATTTCGGAAGCGATGCACGCGCTGGGCGTGCCTACCACGCGGTCGCTGGCTGTGGTGGCGACGGGGGAAGATGTGTACCGCGAGGCGGCCTTGCCGGGGGCTGTGCTGGCGCGGGTGGCGGCCAGCCACATCCGCGTGGGGACGTTCCAGTATTTCGCGGCGCGCGGCGAGGGTGATGCGCTGGCGCGGCTTCTGGACTACAGCATCGCGCGTCATTACCCCGGGCTTGCGGCGGGCGATGCGCTGGGATTTCTGGATGCCGTAGCCGGGCGGCAGGCACTGCTTATCGCGCAGTGGATGGGCATTGGGTTCATCCACGGCGTGATGAACACCGACAACATGGCGATTTCGGGCGAGACCATCGACTATGGACCTTGCGCCTTCATGGAGGGGTACGCACCGGGGACGGTGTTTTCCTCGATCGACCATGGCGGGCGCTACGCCTATGCCAACCAGCCGCTGATCCTTGGCTGGAACCTCGCGCGGCTGGCCGAGACCTTGTTGCCGCTGATCGACGCAGACGAAGAACGCGCGATTGGGGCGGCGATGGAGGTGTTGCGCGGCGTCGCCGGGCGGTATCGGGCGGCCTGGGCCATGGTGATGGGGGCGAAGCTGGGATTGGACGCGCCAGATGATGCGCTTGCCGATGCGCTGCTGGCTGCGATGGAGGGGCAGGGCGCGGACTGGACGCTGACCTTCCGGCGCCTTGCGGATGCGGCGGAGGGGGATGCGGGCGCCTTGCGGGTGCTGTTTGACGATCCGGCAGCGCTCGATGCGTGGTTGCCGCGCTGGCGGGCGCAATTGTCGCCCGGCGCAGCCGAGCGGATGCGCGCGGTCAATCCGCTGGTGATCCCGCGCAATCACAAGGTGGAAGAGGCGCTGACGGCGGCAACAGGTGGCGACATGGCGCCCTTCGACGCGTTGCTGGCGGCGGTGACGGCCCCCTATCGCGACAGGCCGGGGGCAGAGGCCTATGCCTTGCCAGCACCTTCGGGCTTTGGCGCTTATCGGACGTTTTGCGGAACGTGACGCGGCGGGGCGGACCGCGTTCCTGTCATCGTGGGGGATTTGCGCGGGCCTTGATCCGATCTGCCCGAAGCGCGAGGATACCGCGATGAACCGTACGCCCGATATCCACGACCGGCTGGCCACCAACTTGCGCGCGGCGCGTCAGGCGCGGGGCCTCAGCCTTGAGGCGGTGGCGCGGCTGTCGGGTGTGTCAAGGTCCATGGTCAGCCAGATCGAGCGGGGCGAATCCTCGCCCACTGTTGCCACCTTGTGGAACTTGACGCAGGCCTTGCAGGTGGATTTTGCGGGGCTGGTCGAGCCGCGCGTGGCCCCGGCCATCGCGGTGGTGCGGGCAGGGCAGGCGCCGGTGATCGCGGCACGGGGGACGTGCGTGCGCATCCGCATCCTTTCCGCGCCCGAGGCGGTGGGTCGGCATGAGGTCTATGAACTGGTGTTCGAGGATCGCGGAGCGCTGGTGTCGGAACCGCATGCGCCGGGGTGCCGGGAGCATCTGACGGTGATCGAGGGCACGCTCGCTGTGGCGTCGGGCGGTGTGGAGGACCGGCTGTCGACGGGCGATACAGCGCATTATGCCGCGGATGTGGCGCATGCGATCCGAGCGGAGGGCGCGGCGCGGGCGTTGCTGATCGTGGAGGGGAGTTAGGTGTGTCTGCGGGATCGGGGCCAGTCTTCGGTCTTTCGGGGACGTCGTGGACAGGGAAAGCAGCACGATAATCCGCTTTGATGGAATCGTATCCGTAATATTGACGCAGGCACCGGCTTTCCCTAAGCATCCGCACCAACGGAAGGAGTTCTGCCATGACGGATTCGGGGTTTCTGGACCATCTGCGCGACACGCTGGCGGGGATCGAGGCTGAAGGCCTGATGAAGCGCGAGCGGGCGATCCTCGGGCCGCAAGGCGCGCATGTGGTGATGGACGGCAAGCCGATGCTGAACCTTTGCGCCAACAATTACCTCGGACTGGCGGATGATGCGCGGTTGGTCGCTGCGGCGAAGGCGGCGATGGATACGGAAGGCTATGGTGTGGCCTCGGTGCGGTTCATCTGCGGCACACAAGGGCTGCACCGTGCGCTTGAGGCGCGGCTCGCGGCCTATCTGGGGATGGAGGATGCCAT
>JBBSBE010000151.1:0-8879 GCA_038251625.1 Rhodobacterales bacterium | reverse complement strand
TCAGCGCCCACTGGTCAGATCTTGCCGAACTGCCGCTGCCAGCGATCGCACAAAGCCACACAGGCTATTTTCTGCTGGGCAAGGCGTCTGACACGGAAGCGCTGATACAAGATCCAGCGGCCGGCACGATTTCGACGTTGCGCCAGCCCGACTATGAGGCGTTGGCCACCGGGACGCTCATCCTGATGACGACGCGCGAAAGCGTCGCCGGTGCGGCGCGCCGCTTCGACGTTAGCTGGTTCATCCCGGCGCTGGTGCGCTACCGCGGCCATCTTGGCGAAGTTTTCCTCGCGTCGCTGTTCATCCAGATCCTGGGGCTGATATCGCCGATCTTCTTCCAGATCGTTATCGACAAGGTGCTCGTTCACAAATCGCTGTCGACACTCCAGGTGCTGGCGGTGGGGTTGTCGGGTATCTTCGTTTTTGAAACCCTGATGACGGGATTGCGCCAATATCTGTTCGCGCACACGACGAGCCGGGTCGATGTCGAACTTGGCAGCAGTCTGTTCCGCCACCTGCAAGCCCTGCCGATGAGCTATTTCTCAAGCCGGCGGGTTGGTGACACCATCGCCCGTGTCCGCGAGCTTGAAACAATCCGGTCGTTTCTGACCTCGAACGCCATCACCGTCGTCCTCGACCTGCTGTTCACGGTGCTGTTTCTGGCGGTCATGTATCTCTATTCACCGGCGCTTCTACTGATCGTCCTGATCAGTATCCCCTGCTATGTCCTGATCTCGCTGGCTGTGCTGCCGGGCCTGCGCCGCCGCGTCGACGAGAAGTTTCGGCGCCATGCCGAGAACCAGTCGTTCCTGGTCGAGAGCGTCACCGGCATCGAAACGCTGAAGGCAATGGCGGTCGAGCCGCAAATGCAACTGCGCTGGGACAAGCAGCTTGCCGGTTATGTCGGGTCAGGCTTTGCGGCCGCCATACTTGCAAACTGGGGCAGCCAGGCCATCCAGCTGGTCTCCAAACTGACGACGGTGGCGATCCTGTACTTTGGCGCCAAACTGGTCATCGAAGGCGATCTGACGGTCGGCATGCTGGTCGCATTCAACATGCTCGCGGGACAAGTGTCGCAACCGGTGCTTCGGTTGGCGCAGCTTGCACAGGATTTTCAACAAGCGCGGCTCGCCGTTGATCGACTCGGCGACATTCTAAACGCGCCCGTCGAGCCAAGCGCCGCGTCGAGGTCCAGTTTGCCCGCAATCATCGGGGCTGTGCGCTTTGACCAGGTTCGGTTCCGCTACCGCCCGACAACGCCCGAGGTTCTTCGCGGTGTCAGCCTGGATGTCGCTGCCGGTGAAATGCTTGGCATTGTCGGGCCGTCCGGTTCGGGAAAGTCAACGCTGACAAAGCTGCTTCAGCGCTTGCACATCCCCGAACAAGGCCGTGTTCTCGTGGACGGCGTCGATCTCGCTATGGTTGAGCCCGCATGGCTGCGCCGACAAATAGGCGTTGTGTTGCAAGAGAATGTCCTGTTCAACCGAAGCGTCCGCGACAATATCGCGCTCGCCGACCCCGGCATGTCGATGGACCGGATCATTGCGGCAGCTACCCTTGCCGGTGCTCATGAATTTATCCTCGAACTCCCGGAAGGCTATGATACCCGCATAGACGAGCGCGGCGCCAACCTGTCGGGTGGCCAGCGCCAGCGCATCGCCATCGCCCGCGCTCTTGTCGGTGATCCGCGCATCTTGGTATTTGACGAGGCGACATCGGCGCTCGACGCCGAAAGCGAAGAAATCATACAACGCAATCTCGCCGCTATCGCAACAGGAAGAACGGTAATCATCATTGCGCATCGACTGTCAGCTGTACGGAAGTGTGACCGAATTATTACTGTCGAAGAGGGGCAGATTACCGAAGTCGGCGATCACGCAAGCCTGTTGCAAGCCAATGGTCGATATGCTCAACTCTACAAGCGACAAATGGGGCTGACCGCCGAGGGGGTTCTTTGACTGCCGCTACTGATGCTGTGTTGCAGCAAGGCGCATGGGCGCGGCACTGGCACGTGCTGCGCGACAGCTGGACGCTTGAATCGGAACGCCGCGCGAATCGACCCCATTGGCGTGAAAAGGATTTCCTCCCGGCAGCGCTCGAACTGGTCGAAACCCCGCCAAATCCGCTGCGCCGCATCATCCTATGGGTGCTCATGGCATTCATCATGCTGGCACTGATCTGGTCGTTCGTGGCGCGGATCGACATCGTCGCGGTGGCGCCGGGTAAGGTGATTACCTCGGGTCGCAATAAGCTGGTGCAATCGGCAGAAGGCGGTGTTGTTCGCGCCATCTATGTCCATGACGGCCAGACGGTGCGCAGGGGGCAACCGCTGGTGACCCTCGATCCGACGGCATCGGGCGCCGACGCGGCGCAGGCGACCGCCAATCTCCAGATGGCCCAGGTTGATGCGGCGCGCTCACAGGCGCTTCTCGCCGGCCTTGCGGGACGGTCCGCAGCGTTTACGCCTCCTGCGGGTCTGCCGCCACATGTGGCCGACAACCAGCGGTTGTTGATTGCCTCGCGGCTCGATGAACTGCGGTCCAAGGTTAGTGCCCTGCGCCAGCAAGCGGCTGAGGCCGATGCAACCGGCGCTGGCGCGCGTGCTGAGGTCGACCGGCTGCGCGACACGCTGCCGTTTCTGGCGGATCGTGCGCAGCGGCGGCAGAGCTTGGTCGACAAGGGCTATGCGTCAAAGATCATCCAATCGGAGATCGATCAGCAGCTTGTTGACCATCAACGTCAGATCGCGGTTCAGACGCAGAATGCCAAGCGTGCCACGGCCAGTATCGCCGGGGTTGCGGCCCAGATCGCCGAAGCGCGGGCGCAGGCGACGCGTGAAGTGCTCGCCGATCTCAATAAGGCCGAGGCCGACATCAGACTGGCGCGCGAGGAATTGACCAAGGCCGATCAGAAATCACGCCTGCAACTGGTACGCGCGCCGGTGGATGGGGTGGTGCAGCAACTGGCGGTATACAGCGAAGGCGCAGTGCTGAAGCCCGCCGATCCCATCCTGGTGGTGGTGCCGAACGACGCCGAACTCGTCGTCGAGGCGCAGGTGCTCAACCGTGACATCGGCTTTGTCAAAGTGGGACAGCCGGTGACAGTTAAGCTCGAGGCTTATCCATTCACCCGCTATGGTACGCTCGAGGGGCGGCTTGTGCAGATCAGCCGCGATGCGATCCAGGATGAGAAGCTGGGGCCGGTCTATCAGGCGCGGGTAGCGGTTGAGCGCGGCAAGCTTGGCGGGAAGCTAGAGAAAGGGATCGCTCTGGCCCCGGGGTTGCAGGCGACGGCCGAGATCAGGACCAGTGACAGGAGAGTGATTGACTATTTGCTAAGCCCAATCGAGCGGCGGTTGCAAGAGGCAGGGCGAGAGCGGTGAAAACTACATCCACTAAAACTACAGAGACTAATACCTGGAAAATAATATCTATAGCATTGATGACTTCCTGCTTATTGACCTCGGGAAGTGATATTGCCTTCGCCCAGAAAGTGGCAGAAATAAAATCCGACGTTGTTACATCCGAGAATGTTACCAGGCTACCGCGTTTTGATGCTAGCTTCTTGGAGCAATGCGATGGTATCGTCGGTGCGAGATCTCCGTTTTTGTACAAAAGGGACGGACAGGACTTCCTCGTCGCGTTCTGCCTGAGAAATGTTAATGATGCTATCCAGAGCGAGATAGCAATAGTTACCTCTCTTAAAACAGGGACGACCCGAGTTTGCGATCACTATCTTCGAAAAAAACCTACAACGTGCTGGCAGTATCTAAATAGCCAAAACGAGAATATGGCGCGCGTAAACTACGCGCTATCATCCGCAAAAAACTATAAACAACGTCTTCCATTTATCCAAAATGGACTTGTAAGCGCCATTAGGCAACACGCCCCACTTACTACCAGAGAGACTTTATTCTATAGTTATTCAGACGGATTACAAGGACATATACAATACATTTCATACAAAAATGATCCATTTGGAAAAAGAATAATGCAGTATAGAAATAAAATAATTAAAGGTGCTCCGACAAGCTATTCTACTCAGCAGCTCGCAATAATAGGTTTTGGATCAAGGACCAATCCGGATAAAGCCGTACTGGTAAGTGACAAGGTTATAATCACCTCAGATCTGAGGGCGCTGCTCCAGAATGGAATAATTTGTAGTGATTTCGCCATAGTCCCGATCCCGGCAGAAAATATCATAACCGGCAGACAATTTGACTATTCGTCCTGGTATTCTGAACTCAAGAGTAGAACACCTTTTAGGGAAGGGACAAAAAATTGCCTCTGACAAACTTCAGCGCGTTCAAAGAACTCGTACGGAATGCCGAAGGCGCAACATTACGCGGAGCAGATGGCATAATCCGCACCGCGCCGCCAGCGAATGGAGTTAATTCCTCCGGCCCATACACGCTTGTATGGGCCGGCAAGGCAGGCAGCGGGCTGTCATTTGGAATATCACAGCTAGATATCTCCCACAATAGTACCGCTCGATTGTATTTTGAAAAGATACTTGACGACGGAGTTTTAACCGGCAAAATCACTCAAGCTCAGAGCGCTGACTTTCTTAGAAAAGCGATTGACAAATCTTTGTCTAATCCCGCTAGTCTAGCGAACCAAATTAATACGACCGGGATCTTTAACTCCACGCTCGCGCAGACTGTCGTTGATGTCGCTGACGACTTTAATTTACAGACTCTCTATTTCGACGTAATGAGTGCTGCTAACCGGATCACGCAGAGTTGGGCCGCAAAGGGCTTTGTGAATTTAGGAATCTTTTCGAATGATTTATCGACGAACTCTGTTGCGGATCATAACCTTGCAATTGCCTGGCTTGCTGGATACTTTAATCAAGCTCATGACCCGAAAAACAGACAGAGATTGGTATCTTATCTGTCTGGCACATATGAGGGAGATAACCTTCAAGTTCCACCAGATCTTCGAGCAACACTCAAATATTTTACTACGCATTCGGACTTCTATTCAGATGCGCGTGTCTATAATTTTAAGCTTGAAAACCTTAGCGCAGCAGCCGGGTATATTACGTCGCAAGGCGCATATATAAATACTGACTCAGGGCCCTACTCCGACGGAACACTTCCGATAATAAGCGTTCCGTTACCTGATGTATCCTCCGCAAGTCTATTCGGCCAGCAATATCTTCAGCTTGCAAGCTATCATGTAGAGGCCGCTACGCAAGTCATTTCGCCCGACACGATCAGAATCTTCGGCAGGAACAAGGCGACAGGTGCCCCCGACTCAACAAACTACGTTGAGGTTGCTTTTAACGATAATCTCTCCATTTCCTCCATTCGAATAGTCCGCGACGGAGCGGACATAACATCTGCTTTCAGTCAGAAGGATCTGGTTGACCTGCGGGCCGGCGCGCAAGCGACTATTGCCAGTCTTGTACAGGGCGCCAGTTCCCAGATCAACGATGCGCAAGGAATTCAATCGGTTAACGACGTCGTCCTGGCCGCTTTTAGTGGCAAAGCTGGTCCCGATAGCGGGCTTTTCGCTGTGAGTGCTGGGAACGGATTTTCACTAGGTTCAGTGTTTAGATCAGGATCGACAGGCATAAGCTTCGATCCTGTGACGGGCGCGCAGCTCCCAATCGGCTTATCGGTAAGATATGGCACGGTCTTCGATAATAACGAGGTCGTCCGCGTAATTGAGGTTTCACCTGATGCATTTGGCAGAATGAAAGTTACTCGAACATCAGTGTCGTCGAAAAATTCCAACCTTGACGTAGTTTCGAGTTTTGACCCCGATACCGGGTTCCGACTGACGACGGTGCTTGAGTTTTCGTCGAAGGGCCAGAAGATCGTCAGCGCATTTGGCGCTTCCGGAAGGGCTATTGGATCAATCTTTGGGAGCTATCTTGCTGGAGATAATGCTGTCGCCGAAATTGCGGCGTCGGTAGTTCTCGGTCAGATTGGCTCTATAATTGGGACAACACTGGGTGGCGCTGCTACTGGGTCTGTGGATTTGGCCGTGAAGCAGGCGAAAGCTAGCCTTGGCCCTGATCTCTTGAATGCCAGCATAGGTGCTGTGTCTTCCTACCTGACGGGCGAACTCGTGCGCGCAATAGGGATCAATGGCGTTGCCGGCGAACTGCTTAGCACAACCGGAAGCGTTGCGATAACCCAGATTGTAACAAATCTAACGTCTATAGCCGGTGGCTCGCACATCAGTGTTTTTAACAATATCAATCCTGCGCAGTTTGCGTCGGCAGTTGGTTCCTACTTCGGCAACAAGCTTGCGAGCGCACTGGTAAAGTTCGACACCATCGGGGGTCAACTAGGCTCTGCGGTAGGATCGTCGCTGGCGGTGATCGGCGCGCTGGCATTGTTGACAAACCCTGGCGGGTGGGTGGTGCTCGGAGTTTCCGCTTTAGCTTCCTTCGTCGGAAATATTCTGGGTGGACTGATTGGCTCGCTGTTTGGCGGTGTACCAAGATCAGGCGCCGATGTCATTTGGGACCCGGAATCTGGCGCTTTCGAGGTTGCCAACCTGTATTCGCGGAAGAATGGATCCAAAGCTGCTGCCAACAGCATCGCGACGACAGTCGCCAACACGTTCAACGGTCTCATCGGCTCGATCGGCGGTACGCTGCTGTCGCCGGAAGCAGTCAAGGCTGGCAATTATGGAATGTGGAGGAAAGACTATGTCTATCGCCCGTTGTCGAACCAGTCGCAGGAATCAATTACCTACCGTGCCAAGGGCAAGGATGCTGCTTCTGATCTCATAAACTACGGGGTTGGCCAGGCGCTGAATGGCGGCTTCAACATTGCTGGTGGCAGCATCATTCTTAAGCGTGCGCTTTATAACCACCTCGAATTGGCGGGTTCCAACTTCAAGGTTGATGCACTGCTTGGTGATATAGAGATTGGCAAGCGCTACCAAAGCTACCTTCAAAACTCGACTGCGGCCAACGCCCTGATTGCGGCTGAGTCAGAGAGCGTTTTCGCGGCTGAGGAAGCCATTATCCTGGCTCGCGCCGTGGAGCTTGGCCTCACGCGCCGTGCTGCTTCTGACTGGTTTGGCGGCTTCAGCTTCCTGCTTGAGCAACTGGGCGCCTTACCGAGCACAACGAGCTTTCGCTTCGATTATGATCCGTCGAGCGAAAGGATCAGCCGTGCCATCGATTTGGGCGATTATACTTTCGGCGACGTGATCGATGTCGCAGGCCAGACAATCATCGAAGGTTCAGCCGGGAACGACACAATCCGGTTGAACGCAACGCAGATCGCAGCGACGAACGCAGGGTTGGGTGTCAACGTCGGATTGAAGGTCAACGGCACTGCCTTTTCTGGAGCAGCGGCCGACATAGGCGTCGCTGCAATCGTTGATGCGGGATTGGGTAATGACACGGTCTACGCTTCCGATCGCGGCGATAATGTCTTTGGCGGTGTCGGTAACGACATCCTCATTGGCGGCAAGCTCGATGACTGGCTTATCGGCGGCGATGGCGATGATCGGCTTTTTGCAGGGGCGGTCACTGACGGTAACGTCAGCATAACGGTCGCGCTCTCCGCCAACGGCGGGAGCGGCAATTATCTCGACGGCGGTGCCGGCAATGACGCGCTGTATGGATCAACCGGCTCTGACTGGCTGGTGGGCGGCGATGGCGTGGACACGCTCTACGGCGGTGCAGGTGGCGATATTCTGAACGCCGGTGGCGGAAACGAGGTCACCATCCAAGGCGGCGGCGGATCGGATCAATATGTCTTTAACCGCGGCGACGGTGTCGATGTTTACTTCGACGATGCGACCGGCGGCGTGCCAGGTGCGACCGGCGACAGCATCAGCGTAGCCGCCAAGGCGCGGACAGCGGGAACACTTGCAAAGAACTGGGCTGGCGGCGGCGAATTCCTTGTCGATGGTTCGACTAAGGGCGGCGATGATGCCGTTGTGTTCGGCGTCGGCATCACCATGGCTGATATCCTGCTTGAACGATCCGGCGCGATCGGCTTTGAAGGCATGGACCTTATCATCAAGATCCAGCGCCCTGATGGCACTTGGCAGGTCGGCGATGACCAGATCACCATCAAGGATTGGTTTGAAGGCACTCGCCGGATCGAATGGCTTCGCTTCACCAACGGTGAGGAAATCCGCATTGGGGATTTCACATCGTTTCAAAAGGGGACGGCGGGCAACGATGTGATCGTTGGCACCAACGGCAATGATTTTCAGTATGGTGGTGATGGCGATGACAAGTTGTTCGGCCTTGCTGGCAATGACTGGCAGGTAGGCGGCAAGGGCAATGACCTTGTGTCAGGCAACGATGACAACGATTATGTGCTGGGTGGAGACGATGATGACGTTGTTCTCGGGGGGCTGGGGAACGATGTCGTTTCGGGTGACGCTGGCAATGATGTCGTGTACGGCGGCTTCGGCGACGATATTGTCATTGGCGGCAGGGGTGACGACGAGCTGGTCGGTGGTGACGGTTCAGATGTTTTCCGTTTCAACCGCGGTGATGGCCGGGACACTTTGTTCGATGAATATGCAGGCACATGGGAGACGGCATGGCAGAACGGTGCCTATGTAACCTCGGGAAACTTCACGGCTACAACCGGGTATAAATACGCTGTCGATGGTGCCGGAACAGTTACTCGCACTGCCAACGGACTAACAATCGTTGTTGCCGATTCAAACGGTTGGACCGGAAAGTACGACTATAATGAACAAAGCGGCGTCAAGACACTGAAGCGGCTTATCGCTCCGACGAGCGGCCCTCTGACGAAAAATGGCTTTGGGACTGACACGTTGGAATTTGGTGTCGGGATCGATATCCAAGATGTGGTTTTCCGAAGAGATGCTGGCAGCGATGACCTGCGAATTGCCATCACACGCTCGGGATCTTCTCTCGATGTG
>JBBSBE010000150.1:0-8967 GCA_038251625.1 Rhodobacterales bacterium | reverse complement strand
TTCGCCGCATCCCACCCCGACCGGACGGGGCGGGTGATTCTGGTCGATCCGGCAGGCTTTGCCGCGATGTTCGATGGGGAAAGCCCGGTCAATTTCTACCCCTCGACGGTGGAAGAGATGCAAAAGCTGCTGACCTACGTGATCCATTCCGATTTCGCGCATACGCCCGAATTTGCAGCGCAGGCGCTGGCCGGATTGCAGGCCAGCGGCGATGCAGCGACGGCAGAGCGGGTGTTTGCAGGCCTTTTCGCCTCGCCCCGGTTGGAGGAGGTGCTGCCCAAGGTGAAAGCGCCGACGTTGGTGGTTTGGGGACGAGAGGACCGGCTTTTTCCCGTGGCGCTTGCCCCCTACATCGCGGAGCTGGTGCGCGGCGCCCGCGTGCAGGTGATCGACAACGCGAGCCATTTTCCGCAGGTCGATGCGCCGGAGGCGTTCAACGCGGCGGTGGCAGCGTTTCTGGCGGAATGAGCGCCGTCAGACGTGCGGGGCCGAAAAGGGTGTGGGGCCAAGGCCCTCTTCCACGGCAATCGCCGCGATCTGCGGGCGCGCCTCATATGCCGCAAGGATCGCCTTGAGGTGTGGGGCGGCCGCCGGAGTGATGGCCGTCGCGGGATCGGGCGCAAGGATCACCGCCCAGCGCAGCATGACCGCGATGTAGGGCACCAGCACCGACGGCGCGGCCGGGTCGAGCCAGGCCGGGGCCGTTGTGGCGACGCGTTCAAGGTGAGCGATCTGGTCGCGGTATCTTGCCAGAACACGCGCAAGGACGGCCGCGGTGGCCGCGTCGCCGCCCGGACGTTCGGGATGGGCGATATCCATCACTGTGGGGTGCAGCGTGTTGGCGGTGAAGAAAAGCCAACTGAGAAAGGGCGCACGGGCAATCGTGTGCGGCGCCGGGGCCATGCCGGGATGCCGCTCTGACAGCCACAACAAGATGGCGCCCGTCTCGAACACCGGCCCGTCAGGCGTTTCAAGCACCGGGATCAGCCCCAGGGGGTTCAAGGCCCGATAACCGGGCGAATCCAGATCGCCGGCGTCGTAGTCGAGCGGCAGGATCGTGCAGGGGGCACCGGCATCGGCCAGCGCAAGGCGGACGATCAGCGAGGCCCAGTCCGGGATATGGCGCAGCGTGTACATGGCAAGGCTCCTGTCTGATGTCGCGGCGGTCTGTCGCGGCCGCTTGCGGGGCAGCTTGCCCCAACGCTGCGCGAAGGTCACCTGCCGATCAGAGGACAGCGCCTTCGGGGGGGCGCGGCTCTACCGGCCGGGTGAACGGCGCCTCGCCCAGCCCCTCGGCCTCGGCCACCGCGAGCGCGGAGGGCCGCGCCTCCAGCGCCATGGCGGCGGCGGTCAGCGACAGATAGTCAGCGCCGCGAAACCAGCGCGCCTGCCCGCGCGGGTAAAGCACGGCCCATCGCATCAGTGCTGCCGTGTAAAGCATCAGCGCGGACGGTGCCGCAAAAAGCTGCGGATGCGCGGCGGCGGCGGCATTCAGAAGGGCAAAGTGGTGCCGCATGCGGGTCGCGAGGATGGCATGGTGGCTGCCGGTCGCTTCTTGCGGAACATATTGATCGGGATAGAAGATCTGGCGCAGATCGGCATGCGCCGTGTTGGACAGAAAGAACAGCCAGCGCAGGAACTGGCCCCTGTCGGGCGAGGCTATGGGCGGCGCCAGCCGCGCCTCCGGGTGGCGGTCGGCCAGCCACAGAAGGATTGCGCCGGTTTCCGACAGCGGGCCTTCGGGCGTTTCCAGCGCGGGGATCAGGCCCGCGGGATTGAGCCTGCGATAGTCTTCGCCCTCGTGCTGGCGGAGGCGGCGATCGACGAGGCGCACCTCATGCGGCAGACCGGCCTCTTCCAGCGCCAGCCGCACGATCAGCGAGGCGTTGTCGGGAGCGTAGTGAAGCACGTACATCGCAGGGCCTTTCGCGCCGGGCGTACCAAGAAGTAACAGGGGACACGTTTACCGCCCGTTAACCCCGGATATAGATCATAAGGGGAACATTTGTGAAAGGGCGGTAACGATGCGCGCGGTTTTTCTGATGCTGTTGCTGGTATTGCCCATCGTGGCGCGGGCCGAGGCGCCGGAAGCGTTGATCCAGCGTATCAAGGCCGATCCCGACAGATTTCTGGAAGAGGCGGCAGGGCTGATCCTGGGCTTCGGGTCGGACGGCGTGCTGGATGCAAGTGGCGTGGCGCGGTTCGTGGCGGTTGCGCGCGCGCGCATCCGGGTGCGCGCGGAGCGGCGCCTGATGCTGGCCGATCTTGATGCTGATGGCGCGGTGACGGGTGAAGAACTTTCGGTTCTTCTGCGGGCCGAAGGGGCGGGGCCGCGCGGCCGCCTTGCCGTGGCCCATCTGCGCGCGGATGCCGATGGCGATGGCACGGTCAGCGCGGCCGAGCGCATGGCGGCGGCTCGGGGCGTGGCCGCAAGGGAGGTCGCGCCGGTGGCGGCGGATGCGGCCGCGGTGCTGGCGCTGGATGTCGATGGCGACGGGCGGATCAATCTGGCTGAACTGCGCCGTGCACTGGCGCTGGTGCTGCCCGGCGCGTGAACGGGCGGACAGACACGCGAAGGGGGCGATTGCCCCTCGCCCCCGCGGATCGCTGCTGTATAAGCAGGCGGACCCATGCGAGGGAGAAGACCTATGCCCGCCGACCTGTCGCCCATCGACAAGGCCAAGTTCCTTGCCGCCCGCCGCGCGGTGGATTTCGTGCAGTCCGGCATGCGGTTGGGGCTTGGCACCGGGTCTACCGCCGCCTGGATGGTGCGCTGTCTGGCCGAGCGCGTCCGCGAAGAGGGGCTGCGCATCACCGGCGTGCCGACGTCGAGCCGGACGGCAGACCTCGCGCGGCAGCTTGGCATTCCTGTGGCAAGCCTTGACGAGGTGAAATGGCTCGACCTTACCATCGACGGGGCGGACGAATTCGATGGCGAGTTGAACCTGATCAAGGGTGGGGGTGCCGCGCTCTTGCAGGAAAAGATCGTGGCCACGGCCAGTGACCAGATGATCGTGATCGCCGATGCCGCAAAGGAAGTGGCGCGGCTGGGGGCATTTCCCCTGCCGATCGAGGTGATCCCCTTCGGATGGCAGACGACCAAGGCGCTGGTCGAGGAAACACTGGTCGGGCTTGATGTGCTGAACAGGGACGTATCCTTGCGGATGAACGGCGACAGGCCGCTTCTGACCGACGAAGGCAACTACATCATCGACCTGCATCTGCGCCGCATTGGCAATCCGCGCCAGATGGCGCTGATCCTGAACCAGATTCCCGGCGTGGTGGAGAACGGCCTTTTCATCGACATCTGCGATGTCGTTGTTATCGGTCACCCCGATGGCCGCGTGGTCGTGCGCGACATAAACTCGGGCGTGTCAGAGGAAGACCGCGTGGAATTCGCCCCGCCGGACAACATCTTTGCCGATCTGGGGGACTGAGGGAATGGCGTTCGACCTGGACCTGTTCGTGATCGGTGGCGGCTCGGGCGGGGTGCGCGCGGCCCGCGTGGCCGCAGGGATGGGCGCGACAGTGGGGCTGGCCGAGGAAAGCCGCATGGGTGGCACCTGCGTGATCCGTGGCTGCGTGCCGAAAAAGCTGATGGTTTTTGCTTCGAGCTTCCGCGATCTGCCGGGCGAGGCGCGCGCCTATGGCTGGGATATCGCCGATGGCGCTTTCGACTGGGCCGCCTTCCGCACCCGCCTGCACGCCGAGCTTGACCGGCTGGAGGGCGTGTATCGCAAGCTGCTGGATGCCTCGGGCGTGGACATCCACGACGGGCGCGCCGTGGTTCAGGATGCCCATACCGTGCGGCTGTCGGATGGCAGCACGCGCACCGCGCGCCACATCCTGATCGCGGCCGGCGGGCACCCGGAGCGGCCCGACCTGCCGAATGCGCATCTGGGCATGGTGTCGGATGACATCTTTTTGATGGAGCGTCTGCCCGCCTCGATCCTGATCGTGGGCGGCGGGTATATCGCCTGCGAGATGGCCTGCATCCTGAATGGCCTCGGCGTGAAGGTCACCCAGATCTACCGCGGCGCGCAGATCCTGCGCGGCTTTGACGATGAGGCGCGGGGGCTGGTGGCCGAGGCGATGCGCGAGCGCGGGATCGATCTGCATCTGGGCACCAACATTGTGGAGATGGGCCCTGCGGATGCCATGCACGGGACGGTCGGCGCGGGCAGCGATGCCGCGATGGGCATGCCCGCCGGGGAAGAGGCGCCAACGACAGCGGCAAACAGGGGCGGGCCGGTCTGGGTGAAAACCACGATGGGCCGCGAAGGCAGCCATGATGCCGTTCTTTTTGCCACCGGGCGGCGGCCCAACAGCGATGGGCTGGGGCTGGCCGAAGCGGGGGTCAGGATCGGGCGGCGGGGCGAAGTGATCGTGGATCGCTACAGCCAGACCTCGGTGCCCTCGATCTACGCCGTGGGGGATATCACCAACCGGGTCAACCTGACACCGGTTGCCATCCGCGAGGGGATGGCCTTTGCGCAGACGGTTTTTGGCGCCACGCCCACGCCGGTGGATCACGAACTGATCCCCTCGGCCGTGTTCACGCAGCCTGAAATCGGGACCATCGGCCTGACGGAAGAGGCGGCGCGCGAGCAAGAGCCGATCGAAGTTTACTGCACCTCGTTTCGCGCGATGCGGTCGGCCTTTGCCGGATCGAGCGAGCGGGTGCTGATGAAGCTGGTGGTCAGCCGCGAAAGCCGCCGGGTGCTTGGCTGCCATATCGTCGCACCGGAAGCGGGCGAGATGATCCAGTTGGCCGCGATTGCGGTGAAGATGGGGGCGACGAAGGAAGATTTCGATCGCACCGTCGCCGTGCATCCGACAATGGCGGAAGAGCTTGTCACCCTGCGACAGGCGGTCCGAACGGCCTGACGCGGCATTGAATTTCCGGGCAAGATAACCAGTTAACACCCGGGACGAACCAAAAGAGGAAAACGCATGTCTGGAAACGGAGGTCCCTGGGGGGGCGGTGGGGGAAATCGCGGCGATGACGACCGCGAGGAGAAGCCCACGCGCGGCGGACGGCGGCCTGGTGAGGGCGGAACGCCCATCCCCGAGATCGACGAGATCATGAAAAAGGGTCAGGAACAGCTGCGCGTGCTGATGGGCGGTCGCGGACGCGGCAGCAACGGCGGCGGCGGTGGTGGCGGCGGTGGCAACCCGATGGCGCCGCTCTTTACCCGAAACGGCATGATCCTTGGCGGCCTGGCGGCGGTTGCGCTGTGGCTTTTTGCCTCGTTCTACTCGGTCCGGCCCGAAGAACGTTCGGTCGAGCTGTTCCTTGGCAAGTTTTCGTCAATCGGAAATCCCGGCCTCAACTTTGCGCCCTGGCCGCTGGTGACAGCGGAAATCGTGCAGGTGACGGGCGAGCGGACCACGGATATCGGCACCGGACGGGCTGGTACGCTGGACAGCGGGCTGATGCTGACGCGCGACCAGAACATCGTGGATATCGAATTTCAGGTGGTGTGGAACATCAGCGATCCGGCCAAATACCTGTTCAACCTTGCCGACCCCGGCGACACGATCAAGGCGGTCAGCGAAAGTGCGATGCGCGACATCATCGCGCGGTCGGAACTGTCGCCGATCCTGAACCGCGACCGGGGCGTGATCGCGACCGATCTGCGCGCGGCCGTGCAGGGCACGCTTGACACCTATGAGGCGGGGATCCGGGTGATCCGGGTGAACTTTGCCCGTGCCGACCCGCCGCGCGAGGTGATCGACAGCTTCCGCGAAGTGCAGGCCGCCCAGCAGGAACGTGACCGGCTGGAGAAAGAGGCCGACGCCTATGCCAACCGGGTGACGGCTGGCGCCCGTGGTGAAGCCGCACGGCTGACGGAAGAGTCCGAGGCCTACCGTGCCCAGGCGGTGAACGTGGCGCAGGGTGAGGCAAGCCGCTTCATCGCTGTCTATAACGAATATATAAAGGCGCCGGACGTGACCCGGCGCAGGCTCTATCTCGAGACGATGGAAAAGGTTCTGGGTGGCATGAACAAGGTGATCCTTGACGGCGTGACGGGGGGCGAGAGCGGCCAGGGCGTGGTGCCGTTCCTGCCACTGAACGAACTTGGCCGACCGGTCGCCCCGGCGGCAGCGACAGTGGAAACGGGAGGGAACAACTGATGGCGCGTCTAGCCGTGATCCTACCCGTCGTTGCCGCAGTTGCGGTGATTGGTATTCTGTCTTCGGTCTTTGTGGTGGACGAGCGCGAAAAGGCGCTGGTGCTGCAGTTCGGCCAGGTCAAGCAGGTGAAGGAAGAGCCGGGGCTCGGGTTCAAGATCCCGCTGATCCAGGAAGTGGTAACCTACGAAGACCGCATCCTTGGCCTGCCGACGCAGCCGCTGGAAGTGACCCCGCTCGATGACCGCCGGTTGGTGGTCGATGCCTTCGCACGCTGGCGCATCGTGAACCTGATCGACTTCCGCGAGGCCGTTGGGTCGGGGCGCGAACAGATGGCGCGGGATCGTCTGGACGGGATCATCAACGCGGCCATCCGCGAGGTGCTGGGTTCGGTGCCGTCGAACCGCGTGCTGAGCGAGGATCGTACCCTTCTGATGAACCAGATCCGCGATATCGCAAAGCGCGAGGCGGCAAGCCTTGGCGTCGATGTGATCGACGTGCGGCTGACGCGCACGGATCTGCCCGATCAGAACCTGTCGGCCACCTATGCCCGGATGCGGGCAGAGCGGGAACGCGAAGCCGCAGACGAGATCGCGCGCGGTAACGAAGCCGCGCAGCGCGTGCGCGCCTCTGCCGACCGGACGGTGGTGGAGCTGACATCCGAGGCGCGCAAACAGGCCGAGGTGGTGCGCGGTGAAGCCGACGCCACGCGGAACGGCATCTACGCCGAGGCTTTCGGGCGCGACCCCGAGTTCTTTGCCTTCACCCGCTCTCTGACCGCGTATGAGCGGTCGCTGCGGTCGGGCAATTCCTCGATCGTGATGCAGCCTGACAGCGAGTTCTTCGACTACCTGCGCAGCGATGCAGGCAGGCCTGATCCCGCGCCGGCACCCGCGCCTGCGGGCAACTGAATGCGGGCCGGGGCGGCGGGTCAGCCACCGCCCCTGCCATCACGCGCAGCCTCACACCCATGTGACGCGATGCGACGGCAATTGCATTGTGGGCGATCCCGCTTAGGATAGATCGGAAGAGACGGCACGCGGAGCCGATCCCGTCCGGCCAGCGGCGGTCGGACCATGCCCCCTTGCCGCGGTAGGCTTGCAAGACAAGGAGTATCGCAGTGCGATCCAGAGCAGTGACACTTGCCCCCCCCCATGACGGCACGTCGCCCGTGCGCGCGCGCATCTTCCTTGCGCTCGTGCTTGGATTGGCGCTGGCGCTGGGTCAGGCGATGCAGGCAGGCGCGCGCGGTGCGCCGGACAGCTTTGCCGACCTGGCCGAAACGATCAGCCCGTCGGTGGTGAACATCACGACATCGACCACGGTGGCCGCCTCGACCGATCAGCCGCAGCTGAACGTGCCCGACGGTTCGCCCTTCGAGGATTTTTTTCGGGACTTCCTTGACCGCAACAACCCCGATCAGGGCCGCCCCCGGCGGTCAGAGGCGCTGGGTTCAGGCTTTGTGATCTCGGAAGACGGCTTTATCGTCACCAACAACCACGTGATCGAAAAAGCCGACGATATCGAGATCGAGTTCTTTTCGGGCAAACGTCTCAAGGCGAAGCTGGTGGGGACGGACCCCAAGACCGACATCGCGCTTCTGAAGGTGGAAAGCGATACGCCGTTGCCCTTCGTCAGCTTCGGCAACAGCGATCTGATGCGCGTTGGCGATTGGGTTGTCGCGATGGGCAACCCGCTGGGGCAGGGATTTTCGGTGTCGGCAGGGATCGTATCGGCCCGCAACAGGGCGCTGAGCGGCACCTATGACGACTATCTGCAGACCGACGCGGCAATCAACCGGGGCAATTCGGGTGGCCCCTTGTTCAACATGGACGGTCAGGTGATCGGTGTGAACACGGCCATCCTTTCGCCCAATGGCGGGTCGATCGGGATCGGCTTTTCCATGGCCTCGAACGTGGTGTCGAAGGTCGTCGATCAGTTGCGCCAGTTCGGCGAGACGCGGCGCGGCTGGCTGGGCGTGCGCATCCAGGACGTGACGCCGGATGTGGCCGAGGCGATGGGCCTGACCGAACCGAAGGGTGCGCTGATTACCGATGTGCCGGACGGGCCCGCAAAGGATGCGGGGATGCAGTCTGGCGACGTGATCATCTCGTTTGACGGGGCCGATGTGGCCGATACCCGCGCGCTGGTGCGCCGGGTTGCGGATGCGCCGGTGGGTCAGGCGGTGCGTGTGGTGGTGATGCGCGACGGCAAGACGCAGACGCTGTCGGTCACGCTTGGGCGCCGCGAAGAGGCCGAGGCCTCCGAGGCCGTGCCCGCAGCGGGCACCCCGCCGCCAGAGCCGCAGACGGCAGATGTGCTGGGCATGACGGTGGTGCCTATGACGGCGGCGCTGGCCGAAAAGCTGGGACTTGCGGCCGAGACGGAAGGTCTGGCCGTGATGTCGGTGGACGAGACGTCGGAAGCCTATGCCAAGGGCCTGCGCGAGGGTGACGTGATCACCGAAGCGGGCCAGCAGAAGGTGGTGGCGTTGAAGGATCTGACCGAGCGTATCACCGAGGCGGAAGGGGCGGGGCGCAAGTCGCTGCTGTTGCTGATCCGCCGGGGTGGCGATCCGCGCTTTGTGGCGCTGTCGATCGAAAAGTGATGCCTGATCAGGGTGTTGCGTGGTAAGGCGTCCGGGAAACCGGGCGCCTTTCGCGCATTATGGCGTCTTTTGGGGCTCGGGGGGCGCCGCGAAGTCGATTGCCACGATCCCAAGGGCGCGGGCGCTGGCCAGTGCCAGCGTGTCGCTGTCCAGCCCACACAGGCGCTGCCAGGCGCGGATGGCCGCGCGAGTGGGGGCGTCGATTTCGCCCATGACGGGCTGCA